>CACYWH010000001.1 GCA_902778125.1 uncultured Erysipelotrichaceae bacterium
CCAAGTTATGCATTAAATTATAAAACCCCAATTGAGTATAGGACTCAACTAGGGTTTAAATAAATGTTTTTTACTGTCTACTTTTTGTTGACAACTTCACAGAAAATTGAAATGCTTTTTAATTATTCTTCTACTTTTGTACCGCAGTTACTACAGAATTTACCTGTTACTTCACTACCGCAGTTAGTACAGTATTTTTTATTCTTACCTGTTTCTCCGCTAAATAATGTACCCATTTCAGGTTGTGCGTTTGCAGGACTATATCCAGGAACATCTGATCCTTGATTTGCAGCATTCATCATTGCCCCAGCAGCACCTGATGCCATGTTCATTCCCATGAATCCCATCATTGCTCCATTTTCATTGCTCGAAGCATTTCTTAATGCATCAGCAGAAGCAGAAGCCATTAATCCTGATTGAAGATTCTTATTTGAGAATATAGCAGCTTCATCAACCTTATTTACTTTCTTCATTGAGTCATCAGTTAAATTAATATCACCTAATGCTACATCAGTAATTTCAAGTCCATATTTTTGTTTCCATGCTTCATCTAAGCATACATTCATTTCATCAGAAATATCAGTATTATATAAACCAATATCACCAAATGATACTTTATGTTTTCTCATAACAACTGAAATTGCTTGAGTTAATTTTTCTACAAACTTAGTTTGTAATTGACTACCAACTATTTCATCATATGTTACGGAATCTTTAGCATTTGCACCAATAACACTGTTAACTAGTAAAATTGGATCAACTACTTTGAATGAGTATTCTCCGAAGAATGTTACTTCTAACATTCCATATTTTTCATCAGTTATTTTCTTAGGTTGAGGTGAACCAAATTTGTTTCCTGTAATATTTAATAAATTTACATAATAAACTCTTTGATCCTTAGCAGCTTGTCCACCATAAGTAAAACGTTTTCCTATAGTATTAAATGTATTTTTAATACCTTCACTAAGAGAACCGGTAAAAATACTTGGTTCACTGCCTGTATCGAATGTGTAAGTACCACTTTCAGCGGTAAATTCTTTAATTTCTCCATTTTCAATTATCATCATTGCCATTCCTTGTGGAACTACAATCGCACTTCCGTTTGAAATAACACCATTTGTTGGATTAGTATTTCCTTTACCGTGATTAACTGTTCCTCTTTGAATTAATACATTTTTTTCCATTGAAGGACAAGTTACAAATTCCTTAAATTGATCTCCTAATGTAGAAGATGTTGCACTAACTAATGCTTTAATTAATCCCATATTGTTACCTCTTTTCTATATTTTTATTATATCATAAAACTTTTATAAAAAAAGTACTAATTTAATTAGTACTCTTGTCTATTTCAATTATTATTTGATATTTATCCTCTAAATCAACTTCTCTAGTAGTTACACCTTTTATATTATTTAATGTTGTTATTGTTCTTTTTACATTATTAATATTTTCTACATATTTTTTATTTTCAACAGGTAATTGAGAATTCTCATTCTTATTTTCAGATTTAACTTCTTCTTTTTGGGTTAAATCAACATTTTGAATAACGCTATCTCCAGGTAATAAGAATGGACTTATACCTTCATCATAAGAAATACTTTCTTTAAAAATTGAATCATTTTTATCATCAAGATTTAGTTCTTCTTTATTGACATTTTTATTTTCTTTTGTTGCATTAGGAGTTATATTTATAACATTTGGTACTTTAAAATCTAATACCTCATCTACATCTTTTGGTACGATAGTATCTGTTTTATTAGTTTCAACTTTGTCACTATTAACTGTTGTTAAGAATCTTTTAATTTCATCAGGTAATTCTTGAGGCCTTTTTGCAAAATCATTTTTCATGATAATCATACTTACTTCTTCTTCAGTTTGTTTAACAGTTAATCTTTCATCTATGATTCTTTGTAATAAACTCTTTTGTAAGTCTTCATTATTTAATGAAAGTAAAGTTCTTGCATGTCTTTCAGATATTTTATTATATAAAAGGGCATCTCTTACTTCTTTTGGCAAATTTAAAAGTCTTAATTTATTTGCAATAGAAGATTGGCTCACACTTAATTTATTAGCTATATCTTCTTGTGTAAATCCCTTATCAATTAATTTTTTATATGATTGTGCTTCTTCTATTACTGTTAAATTTTTTCTTTGTAAATTTTCAAGTAATGCAATTTCAGCACTTGTGTTATCATCAGTATTATTTATAATTGCTGGTATTTTTTTTAGACCAGCTAAACATGCCGCTTTATATCTTCTTTCACCGGCAATTATTTCATATTTATCAGATATTTTTCTTAAAACAATAGGTTGTATTACACCATACTTAATAATAGAATTAGCCAAGTCATTTAATTCTTTTTCATCAAATGCAAGCCTTGGTTGAAACCTATTTGGTAGAATATCTTCAACTGGTATATAATAAATTTTCTCACTATTGTTTTCTTCCATACCCTTATCCTCTTTTATCCTATTTTAATTTTAATCTATTTTTAACTATTTATCAAGATATTATTTGTTTTTAAATTCTTTTAATATTGCATTATAATTTCTCGGATATTTTATATTTGTTTTAGCAGTTTTAATATATATTGGAACAGTTCTAGTAGCATTATTAATTGGTAAAGTATAATTATTTATTTTTTTTAATTTAATGGATAGTTTTCCTATATGATTATTTGCTAATTTAATTTCTTCATCACAATTTGCCTTCATTGGAGCAATAAATCCATTAATTTTAACTGACTGAACTGATATTTCTAATATTATTGGAAGTGAGGTAACTGCTCTACAAGTTACTAAATCAAACTTTTCTATATTATTTTTACTATATATCTCCATTCTATCATTAACAACATTAACGTTTTTTAAATTTAATTTTTGTATAACTTCTAATAAAAAGTTACATTTTTTATTATTAGATTCTATTAAAGTTACATTTATTTTTTTAAAAATTATTGCTAAAACAAGTCCAGGAAAACCTGCTCCTGTACCAAAATCACATACTTTTATTTCTTTTTCTAAATCAACATATTTAGAAAGCATAATAGAATCATAAAAATGTAAAAAATATACATCTTCTTTTTTTGTAATAGTGGTCATATTAAATTTTTTATTCCATTCAACTAGTAGTTCATAGTATTTTTCTAAATTATTTAATATATCATCAGTAATTTCTATATTTATATCATTACAATAATCAATAAATTCTTCTTTAGTCATTATTATATTCCTTTTTCAAATAAACAAGTAACATTGTTATATCAGATGGATTTACTCCACTTATTCTAGATGCTTGACCTATAGTTAACGGTCTAATTTTTGAAAATTTTTGTTTTGCCTCTGTTGCTATATTAGAAACTTTTTCATAATCAATATCAAGTGGTATCTTTTTATTTTCTAATTTTAACATTTTTTCTACTTCTTCTTTTGTTTTATTAATATATCCTTCATATTTAATTTCTATTTGTACCATATCGGCTATTTTTTTATCGTATGATACTTTTAAATAATCTAAAAGATTAAATATATCTATTTCTGGTCTTTTTAATAAATTCTTTAGACTAATTCTTCCATATAATTGTGAAGATGAATTTTCTTCTAAAAATCTATTTATTTCTGCTGTTGGAGTTACATAATTATTATCTAAATATTCATTTAATATTTTCATTTCATCAAGTGTGTTTAAATATATATTATATTTTTCGTCATTAATTAAACCTAATTTTCTTCCATATTCGGTTAATCTAATTGAAGCATTATCATGTCTTAATAATAATCTAAATTCTGCTCTTGATGTTAAAAGACGATATGGTTCTGTTATACCTTTATTTATTAAATCGTCTATTAAAACGCCAATATATGCTTCATTTCTTTTTAATATAAATGGTTCTTCACCTTTAATTTTTAATACTGCGTTTATACCCGCCATTAAGCCCTGAGCAGCTGCTTCTTCATAACCGCTAGTACCATTTATTTGGCCTGCTGTAAATAAATTTGATATTACTTTATTTTCTAATGTTAGTTTTAATTGTAAAGGATCTATTGCATCATACTCTATAGCATATCCATATTTTGTTATTTTAACATCATGTAATCCATCCATTGTTTTAAGTAATTTTTCTTGAATTTCATGTGGCATTGTAGTTGAAAAACCTCCTACATAATATTCAATATCATCACTTCTTTCCGGTTCTAAAAATATTTGATGTCTTTCTTTGTCATTAAATTTAACTACTTTATCCTCTATTGATGGACAATATCTTGGACCTACTCCCTTAATCATTCCGCTATATAATGCACATTTATCTAAATTATCCATTATTATTTTATGTGTCTCTTTATTAGTATAAGTTAAATAACATGGATATTGCTTATTTATATCATATGTAGCAGGATAAAAATTACTAAATGTTAATGGTTCATCATCACCAAGTTCAATTTTAACTTCATCAAAATTAATACTATTTTTAAGTATCCTAGGAGGAGTACCTGTTTTTAATCTTATTAATTTAATACCATTTTTTTCAAGAAATGGACTTAAAAACATTGAGTTCTTTTCTCCGTGTGGACCACCTTTATATTTTTCATGACCACACATTATATCTGAATTTAAATAAGTTCCAGTTGTTAAAATTACCACTTCACTATATATTTTTTCGTTATCTTCTGTTAATATTCCTTTTGCTACATTATTTTCAAGTATTAATTCTTTAACTGTTGCTTCTTTTAATTCTAAATTATTAGTTTCATTTAAAGTTTTAAACATTTGATTTGGATAATTTACTTTGCAACCTTGTGCCCTAAGTGATCTTACACCTGGGCCTTTTTTAACATTTAACATTTTTATTTGTAATAGAGTTCTATCTGCACAATAGCCCATTTCTCCACCTAATGCATCTATTTCTCTTACAACTATTCCTTTTGCACTTCCACCAATTGAAGGATTACATGGCATATCTGCTATATTTTTAAAATTTGTAGTAATTAAAAGAGTTTTCATGCCCATTCTTGCACTAGCTAAAGCTGCTTCACATCCAGCATGACCTCCACCTACTACTACTACATTATATTTCATATTATCACTACTTTCCTAAACAAAATTTACTAAAAATTTCATTTAATAAATCGTCACTACTATATTCTCCAGTTATTTCACTTAATGTTTCCCATAATTTTTTAACATCTATTTCTATTAAATCTATTTCAATATTATTTGTAATAGCTGCATTTATATCTTCAATTATTTCTATACATTTATTTAATAAAGATATTTGTCTAGCATTAGATATATATGCATAATTAGATTGTGAAATGTTTTTTAAATCAAATATTTCACTTATTTTATCTTTAAGAATATCTATTTTTTTTCTATCGAATGTAGAAATATTTATACTATTATATTTCTCTAATTTTTTAACACTATAATCATCTTTTATATCTGATTTATTATAGATAACTAATGTTTCTTTATTTGATAATTTATTTAGTATTTCTTCATCTTCATTAGTCCAACCTTCACTATTGTCTATTACAAATAATATTAAATCAGCATCATTAATTGCTTCAATACTTCTTTCTACACCTATATTTTCAACAATATCATTTGTTTTTCTAATTCCTGCTGTATCTAAAATATCTATTTTAATTCCTTCTAGCATTAAAGATCCTTCAACTATATCTCTTGTTGTACCTTTTATATTTGTTACGATAGCCTTATCTTCATCAATTAATGCATTTAATAAACTACTTTTACCAACATTAGGTTTTCCAACTATAACAATCTTTAGTCCATTTTTAATAAGTAAACCTTTTTTACTATTTTTTAATAATTGATTTATAGAATTAGCTATTTCATTATTACTTTCACGTATCATCTCTTTAGTAACAACAACTGCATCTTCATATTCAGGATAATCTATATTAACTTCAATATTTGCTATTAAAGATAATACTTTTTCTTTTAATTCAGTAATAGTTTTATAGATTGTTTTATCTACACCTTTTAATGCCATTTTTCTAGAACCTTCTGTTTGTGCATTAATTAAATCACTAACTGCTTCTGCTTGAGTTAAATCTATTCTTCCATTTAAAAATGCTCTTTTTAGAAATTCACCTGGTTCTGCCATTCTAGCACCATTTGATAATACTAATTCCATTACTTTATTTACTGAAGTAGGCCCACCATGCACACTTATTTCAACAACATCCTCTGTTGTAAAACTTTTTGGAGATAAAAAAACAGATAAAAACACTTCATCTACTTTTTCATTATTTTCCATGATATATCCATAATTTACAGTATGACTTTTAAATTTACTTACATCTTTTGAAAATATTTTATTAGCTATCTCTATAGATTTTTTTCCACTTATTCTTATGACATTTATAGAACTTTCACCTATAGTAGTTGCAACTGCTGCTATTGTATCATCCATATAACATCTCCCTTTCTTCACGCTAGATTATAACACAATATATAAAATAAAAAAAGTATAAATTAATATACTTTTTATTCACTCTTTTCTACGTATTTAATAACAACGCATCTATTTGGTTCTTCTCCTTCACTTTCAGTTTTAATATATTTAAAACCTTGTAGTGCAGAATGAACAATTTTTCTTTCATATGAATTCATTGGATCTAATTTAACATCTATTTTAGATAAAGTAACATCTCTAGCTATTTTCTTTACTTTTTTTTCTAAAAAATAATTTTGTTTTTCCTTATAATTCTCTACATCTACTAAAATATTAACATATAAGCCTACAGCATTATAAACTGCTTGCCTTACATAATTTTGAATAGAATCCAATATATGTCCTTTTTTACCTATTAACACTGAATTATTTTGAGAAAAAATTTCATATTTAATTTGAGAATCACGTACTTTAGTTTCAACATTTGTACTAATATTTAAACCATTTAATAACTCTATTAATATTTCTTTACCTACTGCTGCTACATCAGATAATTTAACTACTTCTAAAATATATTTTTTTCCGCTAAATAATCCACCTTTTTCTTCATATAAATTTGTTATAACATCTTCTTCTGTTACTTTTAATTCTTCTAGAGCTTTTTCTAATAACCCATCTTCACTCTTTGCTTGAAATTTATACTTCTCCATAATACTACAACTTACCTTTCTTTAATATTAAATTTTGAATTACTGTAAATCCATTTGAAACTATCCAATATAATGCTATTGATGTAGGTAAACTAAATGAAACTACTGAAATAAATACTACCATAAATGTACTCATCGTTTTCATTTGTTTTGCTTGTTCTTCGTTTCCAGACGTATTCATATTCTTAAATGAGAAATATGTTGCTCCAATTATTAATGCTACTATTAATATATACCAATAATTTCCACTTCTAATTCCTTCTAGTGGTGTTGTTCCTAAATTGAATACTAAGAATTTATTTTCAAAAAATGCTGGAACTCTATAAACTGCCTCTAAAAATGCAAAGAATATTGGTAATTGTAAAAATGCAAATAAACAACCTGACATTGGACTAATATTATGCTTTTTATATATTAACATCATTTCTTGGCTCTTCGCCATCATAGATTCTTTATCTTCTTTTCCTCTATATTTTCTTTCTAAATTATCTAAATCTTTTTGAGCTTTTTTCATATTTTCACTCATATTAGTAGATTTTTTAGAAAGTGGGAACATCAATGCTCTTAATAAGAAACCAACAATCATTATTGCAAGGCCATTACTTTTTAATAAATTACCAATTTTAATAATAATCCATGCTAATGGCTTAACAAAAAGTGTAGTCCATAAACCTTCATATTTACCAGAATTAATTTTAATTTTTGAACATTTAGGTAATTTCTCATATTTAACTAATAATTTATCACTATTTTCTTCGTATATTTTTTGTAATTCTTCACTTTCTGGCTTACATAATATATTAGATACATATTGTTTTTTAGTATTCTTTTCACTATCTTCTATAGTAAATCTTTTTGTACAACCAGTTAATGTTAATAATAGTAATAAAACTAATACTATCTTTTTCTTCATTATTTTTCTCCTTTCAATATATTAATTATTATATCTTTCATTTCTAAATAAGAAAGATCCATAATTCCATTCCTTAATATTATAACATAATCATTTGAATTATCTATATTATTTTTCATTAATATATCTTTCATTCTTCTTTTTAATAAATTCCTAACATGAGCTTTACCTATTTTTTTGCTCACACTAATGCAATAACGATTATATTCCATTTTATTATCCTTATAATATATAATAAAATATTTGTCTATGATTTTTTGATTATTTTTAATAACTAATTGAATATCTTCGTTTTTTCTTAATATATATTTTTTATTCATAATAAATTCCTTTGTAAAATTATTATATAAAAAAAATTACTTATTTTAAAGTAATTTATTTATTTTGATAATTCTTTTCTTCCTTTTGCTCTTCTAGATTTTAATACTGAACTACCTCTTCTAGCTAAAAAGCCAGATGTTTTACTTTTTTTACTATTGTTAGGTTGAAATGTTCTTTTCATAGTTTCCTCCCTTTCTTTGTTAACTGAGATAGATTATATATTAAGTTTTGTTTTTTGTCAAATAAATACTATTTTTTTCTTTATTTTTCGATTAATAAAATATTATGTTAACTTCTCTATATATTTTAAATTAATTATTTATAAACATTCTATTAACAATATTATGTTAACTTATCCACATTTTGTTAACATTTTCAATATTATGTTAATTTATATTTTGTTGATATTGTTGATAACTACATTTTTTTCCTGTAATTACTTGAAAAAAATTGTGGACAAATTGTTATATAATTGTTAATATAAATGTTAATTAAATTATTTGATTTGACATTAAAAAAAGATGTTTTATAATTTAATTAGAGGATTAGGGAAAGGATTTGGTTGTATGAATAACAATGATATTTGGAATTTATTTCTTGAAAAAATCAGCAAAAAAGTATCTTTAATGTCATATAACTATATATTTAAAGATTTAAAGTTACATTCATACAAAAATTCAATTGTAACAATAATTGTCCCTAATAATGAACTTTTACTTCAAAATATTACAAAAAATTATAATGATATTATAGAAGATATTTTTAATGACATAACAAATGATTCATGTGAAATTAGATATGTTTTTGAAGATGAAATTAACAATATTAAAGAAGATATTATTAATATAAATGAGAATAAAGAAGTAGATAATAACAATTATAATTCTTTTGATGATTCTGATGATGATTTAACCCATTATAAATATAATAGTAATTTTAAAGAAGAATATACATTTGATACTTTTGTAGTTGGAGAGTCTAATAAACTTGCTTATGGTACTGCATTATCTGTTGCTCAAAATCCAGGTAAATTATATAATCCATATTTTATATATGCTAAAAGTGGCCTTGGTAAAACACATTTACTACATGCTATAGGAAATTATATAGTTACACACTCGGACAAAAAGGTTTTATATATAACAGCAGAAGAATTTTCAAATGATTATAGATCAATTATTAACACTAAAAATAAATCAGAAAATAATATATCATATCTAGAAGCATTTAGAAAAAAATATAGAAATATTGATGTATTAATGATAGACGATATACAATTCTTACAAAATATGCAAAAATCTCAAATTGAATTTACAAATACATTTAACTCTCTATATGATAATGAAAAACAAATTATAATTGCTTCTGATACATCTATAGATGATTATAAATATTTGGAAGATAGGTTAAAAACACGATTCAGATGGGGATTAACAGAATCTATTAATCCACCTGAAATAGAACTTAAGAAAAATATAATAAGAAATAAGATAAAGATTAATAATTACGATTTAGATATTAATGAAGATGTTATTGATTATATAGCAAGTAATTGTGGTAGTGATATTAGAAATTTAGAAGGATCTGTACTTAGAATAGTCGCTTATAAAGCTACATTTAATATAGATAATGTTACATTAGATATTGCAAAAGAAGCATTACAAGAGTTTGTTACCGATAAAGTATATAGAACAAATTCTGTAGAAAAGATTATTGATATAGTTGCTAAATATTTTAATTTAGATGGATCTATGTTAAAAGGAAAAATGAAAAAGAAAAATGTTACTGATGCTAGAGCTATAGCGATGTATTTAAGTAGAATAATGACCGATGAAAGTTTACAGAGAATAGGGTTAGAGTTTGGAGGTAGAGATCATTCAACTGTAATTTACTCACATGAAAAAATATCTAATGAATTAAAAACAAATATTAAATTACAAGAAGAAATAAAAATATTAAAAGATAAAATATGTGAATAAAAATTAAATTATTAACAAGTTAACATATTATATTTAACATTAAAACTGCTAATATATAAAAGAAAAAATAAAGTTATCAACAATATTAACAACAATAATAATATTAATAATAAAAAATAAGGAGGAATTGTTATGAAAATGATAATTGAAAAAAGAATTTTAATAGAGGGACTTAATTGTGTAAGTAAAGCATTAAGTACAAGAAATATAATTCCAGTACTTAATGGTATAAAATTTGATTTGACAAAGAAAGGACTATATTTAACTGCTACTGATAATGATATAACTATTCAAACTTTCATTGATAAAAAAGATATACATTCTATAGAAGAAGAAGGATGTGCTATTATATATGGAAAAACTTTATTAAATACTTTAACAAAATTACAAAATAATAATATAGAAGTAGAAAATTTTGAAAATAATGAAGTAACTTTTAAAACAGAAAATGGTGGTATATATAATTTTCCTTGTTTTAATCAAGAAGATTTTCCTAATATTGTGTTAGATCTTCAAAAAAATCCACTTGAATTAGATGCATTAAAATTTAAAGATATTATAAACAATACATCATTTGCTTGTTCTTTACAAGAAAGCAGACCTTTACTTACTGGTGTTAATATTAAAGTATTTGGTAATTTATTTGAATGTGTTGCTACAGATTCATATAGATTATCTAAATATAGTATAAATTTAGATAAAATAATTGATGATAATATTAATATTGTTGTTCCAGCTAGAAATATCAATGAATTTGTGAAATTAATAAATGAAGAAAATATAGTTGAATTACATATTTTTTCAAATAAATTGTTGTTAAAATATGGTAATTTATTATTTCAAACATCTTTATTAAATGGTACTTATCCTAATACTGATAATTCAATTCCAAAAGAATTTAAATATCAAGTTCAAGCAAATCTAAAAGATTTTTATTCATTATTAGATACAGCATCATCATTAACTCAATCAAAAGATAAAAATATTGTTGATTTAGAAATAAAGGATAATAATTTAATAGTTAGTGCGTCAAGCCAAGAAGGTAAAGGAAAAGATAAAATAAATATTTCTAATAAAACTAATAATAATATTAAAATTTCTTTCAGTGTTAGATATATGTTAGATGCATTAAAAGTATTTAAAAGTGAAGATATATTAATATTATTAAATGGAGAAATAAGTCCTATAATATTAAAAGATATAAAAAGTGAAGAGTTAATTGAATTAATTTTGCCTATGAAAACATATTAAAAAACGAATTTTTTCGTTTTTTTTAAAATTTTTTAATATATTCGACATAATTCAACAAATTTCGACATACACATTATGTTAATGTATTTGGCATTATTAATGAAAGGGGGAAATTTTAAAATGGAATATGAGATTAATTATGATACTCAAGCAATTATACCTTTATCAAATGATAGTAGTGAAGTAATTGAAAATAATGAAAAATATATTATTGATTCTTCAGTTATGAAAATTATGGAGCATAGTTGTGAGTATTTTGGAAGTTCTTTTTCTGGAAGAAAAGAAGGTACAAAAAAATTATTAGGTATTTCTCATAAATCACCAATAATAGTAGAAGAAAGTAGAAAAATTATATTTTTTCCAACAACTTCTCCTGAAAATAGTGATTGTATATGGATTAATCTAGAAAAAATAGATAAATATTATAGAGTTAATTCAAAAAAATCTGAAATCTTATTTAAGAATGGTAATGTACTTGAATTAAATATTTCATACGGTTCTCTTTCTAATCAAATTTTAAGATCAACTAGATTAAAATTTATATTAGATGAAAGAACAGAAAAAAAAGGTATTTTTTAATAAAATACCTTTTTTAAATAATATAAATATGATATAATTAATTTGTGTGTAGGTGACCGAGAAAATAATAAAAGTTAAATTCAGGATTAAAAATGAGGTCTAAAATGAATGTTACAAAAATAGAATTACTTAATTTTAGAAATTATTCAAAAAAAACATTTGATAATTTTAGTAACTTAAATATCATTATTGGAAAAAATGGAATTGGTAAAACAAGTATCTTGGAAGCAATATATTTGGGGAGTTTGGCTAAATCTTTTAAAACAAATAATGAATCATCAGTTATCAAAGAAGGGCAATCATTCTACAAAATTAAGATTACTTATTTTGATTATGGTCCTAAGAAAAATTTAGAGATATATTATGATAAAACTGGTAAAAAAACTAAAATCAATGGTCAAATGCAAAATAGATTAAGTGATTTTATTTCTCAGTATAGAATAATATTGCTCTCACCAGATGAATTAAAACTTATTAAATCTTCACCAAATACACGACGTAATTATTTAAATATCCAAATATCTCAATTACATAAAGAATATATATTTTTTCTAAATAATTATAATAACTTAATAAAAAATAAAAATGATTATTTAAAAAAAATGATGATAAATAGTAATTTAGATGAAAGATATTTAGATATTCTTGATCAAAAAATAGTATCTGAAGGATTAAAAATATATAATTTTAGAAAAAAATATATAGATTTAATAAATGAAAATATTAATGAAATATTTTGTAAGTATATGCCTAAACAAAAATTATATATAAAATATGAATCAGATTATGAAATTAATGATGAAGAAAAATTATTAAAAATATTAAAGAGAAACAGAAAAAAAGAAATAAATTTAGGAATGACAGATTTTGGAATTCATAGAGATGATTATTTATTTCTACATAATGATTTTTCTGCTAAAGAGTATAGTTCACAAGGTATTCAAAAATTAATAGTTTTGGCTATGAAATTAGCTGAGGTAAACATATTTATTAGAGATTATGATATATATCCAATTTTATTATTAGATGATTTATTTAGTGAACTTGATACTAAAAATAGAAATAATATATTTAAATCTTTAGATAAAAATATTCAAGTTTTTATAACTACTACAGATTTAAAGAATATTAATAAAAATATTATTGAAAAAGCAAAAATATTTGATTTAGATGAGAGGGTGAGATAATGAAAGAAGAATATGGAGTTAATGATATTCAAGTATTAGAGGGTTTAGAAGCTGTAAGAAAAAGACCGGGTATGTATATAGGTACTACTGATTTAAAAGGCTTACATCACTTAGTATGGGAAATTGTAGATAACTCAATTGATGAAGCTTTAGCTGGATATTGTAAAAATATAGAAATTATAATTAATAAAGATAATTCCATAACAGTAAAAGATGATGGAAGAGGAATTCCAGTTGGAATACATCCAAAAACAGGTATTTCTACAGTAGAAACAGTTTATACTGTATTACATGCTGGTGGAAAATTTGGTGGTGGCGGATACAAAGTATCTGGAGGTCTTCATGGTGTAGGTGCTTCTGTTGTAAATGCATTATCAAAATGGGTAACAGTTACTGTATATAAAGATGGTAAAATATATGAAACAAAATTTGAAAATGGTGGAAAAACTGTACAAAAACTTACTGTAATTGGTGAATGTGATCCTAATAGAACTGGTACAACAGTATCATTTAAACCTGATGCAGATATATTTGATTCTGAAATATATGATTATGAAACATTAAAAGTAAGAACTAGAGAATTAGCATTTCTAAATAAAGGATTACAACTTACATTAAGAGATGATAGAGATGAAGAAGATACTCAAGGTGATAAATTTTTATATGAAGGTGGAATCAGTGAGTATGTAAAATTTATTAATCAAGGAAAAACCCCATTACATGAAAAAATTATACATCTTAGTGGTGAAAAAGATGGAATAATGTTTGAGGTTGCTCTTCAATATAATAATGGTTATAATGATAATATATATTCATTTGTTAATAACATAAATACTCATGATGGTGGAACACATGAAGATGGTGTTAAGAGAGCACTTGTAAGAGTAACAAATGCATATGCAAGAAAAAACAATATATTAAAAGAAAAAGATGAAAACCTAACAATAGATGATGTAAAAGAAGGACTTACAATGATTATTTCATGTAAGCATCCTAATCCTCAATTTGAAGGTCAAACAAAAGGTAGACTAGGTAATTCTGAAGTTAAAAATTTAGCTGATAGTGTATTTGCTGAAGGATATGAACAATTTCTTTTGGAAAATCCAGATGAGGCAAAACTAATAGTTGGTAAATCTATTTTAGCTAAAAATGCTAGAATGGCAGCTAAAAGAGCAAGAGAAGCAACAAGAAAAAGTGATTTAGCAACGACTAATTTCTTTGGAAAATTATCTGATTGTAAGAGTAAAGATCCAGCAGTTTCTGAAATATTTATAGTCGAGGGAGATAGTGCCGGAGGATCTGCAAAAAAAGGTAGAGATTCAATGACTCAGGCAATATTGCCATTAAGAGGAAAAATATTAAATGTTGAAAAAGCTAGACAAGATAAAGCTATGGCAAATGAAGAAATTAGAACTATAATAACTGCTTTTGGAACTGGAATAGGAGAATATTTTGATTTATCAAAATTAAGATATGATAAGATAATAATAATGACCGATGCCGATGTTGACGGTTCACATATCAGAGTACTGTTATTAACATTATTTTATAGATTTTTTAGACCTATAGTAGAAGCAGGACATGTATACGCAGCACAACCGCCTCTTTATAGAATAATGCATGGAAAAACTAGAAAATATGTATTAAATGATGATGAATTAGAAGCATATATGAATTCTTTACCTGAAAACATAAAATCAAGAGCAGAAATTGCTCGTATGAAAGGTTTAGGAGAAATGGATGCAGAAGAATTAAATGAGACTACAATGGATATAAATAAAAGAGTTTTAAGAAAAATTACAGTTGATGATTGTATTGCAGCAGATGCAGTATTTGAAAAACTAATGGGTGATGAAGTCGAACCAAGACGTAAATTTATAGAAGAAAATGCTGGATTTGTTAAAAATTTAGATATTTAGGAGGTTTGTTATGGAAGAAGAAAATATAGATATAAATGAATCTAATAATGAAGAAAATTTAGAAAATTCTACTATTGAAACAAACGTTGAAGATGATTTAAATTTGAATGTTGAAAGTAATTTTAGTGGTTATTTTCACGAAAGAGATAGATTAAATCATAATAATATAGTAAGAGAAGTTGAATCATCATTTTTAGAATATTCAATGAGTGTTATTAAATCGCGTGCTCTTCCTGATTTAAGAGATGGTTTAAAACCAGTACATAGAAGAATACTTTGGTCAATGTATGAATCTGGTTATACGCCTGATAAACCTCATAGAAAAAGTGCTAAAACTGTCGGAGAAGTTATGGGTAATTATCACCCACATGGAGATTCATCTATTTATGAGGCAATGGTTCGTTTAGCACAAGACTTTAATCAAAGATATATGTTAATAGATGGCCATGGAAACTTTGGTAATATTGAAGGTGACGGTGCAGCAGCAATGCGTTATACCGAATCAAGGCTTGCAAAAATTTCATTGGAATTATTAAGAGATATAAATAAAGATACAGTCGACATGGATGATAACTTTGATAATACTAGAAAAGAGCCAAAGGTATTACCTTCAAGATTTCCTAACGTACTAGTTAATGGTTCTATGGGAATTGCTGTTGGTATGGCTACTAATATTCCACCGCATAATTTAGGTGAGGTAATAGATGGATGCGTTGCATATATCGACAATCCTGATATAGATGTTCTTGGATTAATGCAACATATCAAAGGACCAGATTTTCCTACAGGTGGTATAATCCTTGGAAGCTCAGGTATTAAAAAGGCATATGAAACAGGAAGAGGATCAATTACTATCAGAGGTAAAGCTGAGATAATTGAAAGTGATGGACATAATAGTATAGTATTTACTGAAGTTCCATATGGTGTTAATACAATGGAACTTAAAAATAAAGTGGCTGAACTAGTTCATACAAAGGTTATTGATGGTATATCTGACTATCATACTGATTTAAAAGATGGAGTAAAAATTACAATTACATTGAAAAAAGATGCTAATCCACAAGTAGTTTTAAATAATCTATATAAGCATACTGCATTCCAGTCAACTTATGGAATTATATTCTTAATGTTAGATGGTTTAACTCCTAGAACTTTAGGATTAAAAGATATTATTTCTAAATATATTGATCATCAAAAAGAAGTAATAGTAAGAAGAACTAAATTTGATTTAATTAAGGATGAAAAAAGAGTTCATATCTTAGAAGGATACAAAATAGCATTAGATAATATTGATGAAGTAGTTAAAATTATAAGAAATGCTAAAACTGATGATGAGGCCAAAACAAAATTAATTGAAAAATTTGGTTTAGATACTATTCAAGCTGAGGCTATTTTAGAATTAAAATTAAGACGTCTAACTGGATTAGAAAGAGATAAAATAGAATCAGAACTAGCAGCATTACTTGCCGAAATCGAAGAATTAAAATCTATTTTAGCAAGTGAGGAAAAAGTACTTCAAATAATTAAGAAAGAAATGCTAGAAATTAAAGATAAATATAGTGATGACAGACGTACAAAAATTGATAATACAGCTGCCGAATATATTGAAGATGAATCTCTTATTCCACAAGAAGAAATAATTGTTACAATTACTAATAAAAATTATATTAAGAGAATAAGCAAGGATACTTATAAAGTTCAACATAGAGGCGGAGTTGGAATTAAAGGAATGCAGACTACCGATGAAGATGTTGTTGAACAGTTAATCTCATTAAATACACATGATAATATTCTATTCTTTAGTAATAAAGGAAAAGTATATAGATTAAAAGGATATAAAATACCTGAATATTCTCGTACTGCTAAAGGATTACCAATTGTAAATTTATTATCATTAGAAAAAGATGAAAAAATTAATACAATGATTAAGATAAATGATAATGAGACGTACAAATGTTTGTTATTTGCGACAAAAAATGGAATTGTAAAAAGAACATTGATAAGTGAATTTGACAACATTAGGCAAAGTGGAAAAATAGCTATAACACTTAAAGAGGACGATGAATTGATATCTGTTAAAAAGACTACAGGCGAAGATCAAGTTCTAATGTGCTCATCGAATGGACGTATGGCAAGATTCAATGAATCTGAAATAAGAATAATGGGTAGAACTGCTTCTGGAGTTAGAGGTATTAATTTAACAAATGATAAGTGTGTCGGAATGGAAATATCTGAACCTGGTAAATTGCTATTAGTTGTTACTGAAAATGGATATGGTAAGAAAACTGCTATAGAGGAATACAGAGAAACCAAGAGAGGTAGCAAAGGTGTTAAAACATTAAATATTTCTGAAAAGAATGGTAAAATTGTTAGTTTTAAATCAACAGACAATGATAAAGATTTAATGATTATAACTACTGAAGGTATAATTATAAGAATTGATATTAATTCAATTTCTGAAATGGGTAGAGTTACTAAAGGAGTTAGGTTAATAAATTTAAAAGATAATAATAAAGTAGCGTCTATTTCAATTTTAGATAAGGAAGAAAATGAGGATGAATAATCCTCTTTTTTTATAAAATTATTTCCCGGGAAATAATTTTAATATTATTTTCTATTAATAACTATAAAAACATAAATGTTCCACGTGAAACATCATACGTATCAATTTTAAAAAATTAATAAAATAACTCTGATCAATAATTATTAAATTAAATCAATGTTCCACGTGGAACATTGATTTATAATAAAATGCTCATTGACAAATAATTTTATAAATATATAAAATATGCAATTCATTAAATAAGAAAAATTATTTCCCGGGAAATAATTTTGCCAGTTACCAGATTAAAATTTACTTAATGTTCCACGTGGAACATTAATATTTAAATTATCTATCATTAAATAATTAAAAAACTATAAATAATATATGCTATATTACTTTCTAAAAAACTTAACGTTACGCTTTATTATAAAATAACAATATTTTTTAATTAAAAAATAAACAAAAAATTTTAATATTAAATTGTTACAATGTTCCACGTGGAACATTGTTTTATAATAAAATATTTATTAGCAAATAGCAATTATAATTATATAAAATATACTATCCATTAAATAGGT
The DNA here is from genome assembly GCA_902778125.1 of uncultured Erysipelotrichaceae bacterium. Lineage (GTDB taxonomy): Bacteria > Bacillota_I > Bacilli_A > RF39 > UBA660 > CAG-1000. Next base: position 18,402 of record CACYWH010000001.1, read on the forward strand.
AAAATTATTTCCCGGGAAATAATTTTAATATTATTTTCTATTAATAACTATAAAAACATAAATGTTCCACGTGAAACATATATAATCAAAGCAAACTAATTATAAATTGAATATGGTTATATTAAATAAATATTATAATTATAAAATAATAAATTTATTGTTATAAATATATAAATAGTTGCTCCAAGCAACAATAATTATTATAAAATATATTTATCATAATAAAATAACTACTAGATAATTATTTAAAAATCAATGTTCCACGTGAAACATTATAAAAATATTATAATAATAAATTAATTTTATATTATAATTAAATATTATCAATTAGGATGTATCTAGTACAATACGACTTTTCAATAATAAAAAAATTGACAATTAATAATATGCATAATACAATGTTCCACGTGAAACATTGTATTAAAAATATTTCTTTATAATTATATAGGATCATTAATACTTGAAAAAATATAATTAATATAATATAATTAATTTGTGCAACGGTAACGTTATGAACCAGGTCAGAATCGGAAGATAGCAGCCTTAAATAATTTTGCCGTGTGCACATTTATTTTATAAAAAAATACGAATAGGTGTTTGCATGGATACAAAAATTATTAATACATTAAAAAAGTTAAATAGAAAAGCAATAAAAAACGGTGATGTTCCGGTATCTTGTGTTGTTTTAAAGGATAATAAAATTATATCAAGAGCATATAATCAAAGAGTGTACAAAAAAAATCCTTTATATCATGCGGAAATATTAGCTATAATGAAAGCCTCAAAAAAACTTGGAACCTGGAATCTTAGTGACTGCGAATTATATTGTACACTTTTACCATGTAAAATGTGTAAGGAAGCAATTAATAATGCACATATTAAAAAAATATATTATATTTTGGATAATAATAAAGAAATAAATAGTAAGTTAGAAATTAATAAAATAAATGTTAACAATTATGAATATTTTGAAAAAGAATTAAAAACTTTTTTTGTAGATAAAAGATAGTACTATGTTACAAATTTTGATATAATTAATAAAGGAGGTTTACTATGTCATATATATCATTGTATAGAAAATACAGACCTAAGAAATTTTCGGATGTAGTTGGTCAAGAAGTAGTTATAAAGATACTAAAAAACAGTATTGTTAATAATAAAATAGGTCATGCATATATATTTAGTGGACCTAGGGGCACTGGAAAAACTAGTGTAGCAAAAATATTTTCAAAAGCAGTTAATTGCTTATCAAACGATAGTGGAGATTTGTGTGGAAAATGTGAAATTTGTAATATGAATTTAGAGGATGAAATAGATATTATAGAAATAGATGCGGCTAGTAATAATGGCGTTGATGAAATAAGAGAAATAAGAAACAATGTAAAATTATTACCATCTCACTTAAAATATAAAGTATATATTATAGATGAAGTACATATGTTGTCTACAAGTGCATTTAATGCGTTATTAAAAACTTTAGAAGAACCTCCTCAAAATATTATTTTTATTTTAGCTACAACTGAATTTAATAAAATACCAGCAACTGTTGTATCAAGATGTCAAAAATTTGATTTTAAAAAATTAACTAAGAAACAAATTTTTGATAGGCTTAATTATATTTTAGAAAATGAAAAAAGGAACTTAAATTCTGATGTTGTAGATTTAATAGCGCAAATAAGCGACGGTGGATTAAGAGACGCAATAAATCTATTAGATCAAGTATTATCACTAGAAAAAAAAGAAATATCAAAAGATGATGTTTATTCATTAATTGGCGATTTGAGCGAAGATAGAATATTTGATTTATTAAAATATATTGTAAACAGTGATATAAAATCTGTTTTAAGTTTTATAGATGATGTATATAACAATGGAAAAAATCTTGTTAATATATGTGAAAGATTACAAATAATTATTCGTAATATAATAATATACAATAATACAAACGGATATTTCGATGAAACATATGAAAAAAAATTGCAAGAATTTAGTAAAATTAATATAAATAATATATTAGAGTTATCGAACGAATTGTTTAATTTAATAAATAATTTACGAAAAACTAATAACCAAAAAGTTATTATGGAAATATATTGTTTAAAAATGTCATTAATCTTTGATAATAAAGAAAAGAATATTATAACAGAAGAAAATGAGAATGATAAAAAAATAATTACATCCAAAGATGATAAAAAAGAAGCAGAAGATAATATAAATGATGAAATAAAAAAAATAAGAATAAATAATTCTTTAGCAGGTGCAAATAAACAATTAAAATCGGAGTTTGTGAATAAATACAAAGAAATAAATGAATATGTATCTAACAAAGAATATAATTCTATTGCAAATTTATTATTAAAAGCAGTACCAGAAATTGTATCAGATAAAAATATAATTTTTTCTTTTAAAAATAATTTTGATGTAATATTGTTTGATAAAAATGAAGAATTAATACAAAAATTACTAGAAAAAATATATAATAAAAAATATTTAGTAGTTGCATTAACTAGTGATGATTGCGAAAAAATAAAGAAGGAATATATAAATAATATTAAAAAAGGAATAAAATACGAATATATTGAAGAAAAGGCGTCTAAGAAAAAGAAGAAAAGCAAGGATAAATTGGAAGAAACTGCTGAAGATATATTCGGTGATGAAATTATAAAAGTAGATTGAAAGGAATGATAAATATGAATATGCAAGCTATAATGGCACAAGCTAGAAAATTACAAGGAGATTTAGAAAAAACTACAAAAGAAATTGAAGGAACTACATTTAAATATGAAAATGAAAACGTTCTAGTTGAATGCAATGGTAAAAATGAAATAAAAAAAATAACAGTAAAAAATGAATCTATATTAGAAGATAGGGAATTATTAGAAGATGTTTTATTAGTAGCTATTAATGATGTTTTAAGTCAAGTAAAGAAAGAAAAAGATAAAAAATTAGGAAAATATACTAATGGTTTAGGAGGACTATTCTAAAAAATGGCTGCGCCTAAAAGTTTTGTTAAATTGGTACAACATTTATCAATATTTCCTGGAGTTGGTGAAAAAACAGCTGAAAGATATGCTTATTCTATGTTAGAAAAAGATATTGAAGATATAGAAAATCTTGCTAATGCATTATTAGAATTTAAAAAAAATATTAAAAATTGTTCTACATGTGGTTGCTTAACTGATAATGAATTATGTGATATATGTGAGGATAAATTTAGAGACAGTTCTACTATTTGTATTGTGGAAGATTCTAAGAATGTGTTTTTCATTGAAAAAACAAAAAAATATAATGGATTATATCACGTATTAAATGGACTTATATCTCCAATTGATGGAAAAAATCCTGAAGATTTAAATATTTCTTCACTGATCAATAGAATAAAAGAATCTAATAACTTAAAAGAAATTATTATTGCATTAAATCCGTCAATAGAAGGGGAAGTAACATCACTATATTTACAAAAAATATTAGAGAAATATGAATTAAAGATTTCCCGTTTATCTTATGGAATTCCTATGGGAAGTGATATGGAATATCTTGATCCTATTATGATTTCAAAAGCATGGGATGATAGAAAAGTAATATCATAAAAAAATATTCATAAATTATATTGAGGTTATTTATGATATTTCAAATAATTAAAAAGTTGGTCTGGACATTATGCTTATTATACACTATAAATATTATTACATTTAAAGTTAATAAAATTATTCCAATAAATATTTATACAATAGCATTAGTTTATTTATTTGATATATTTGCTATTATGGCAATAATATATTTAAAATATTATTGCTAGGAGGTATATTATAATACAAAGTTATTTTGAAAACTTAGATAATATAGCACATGCATTTCTAATAGGAAATGTTTTTTATGATGAAATAGAAGAAGAACTTAAGAAAGTAATAAATAAATATTTAATGCCAAATGTTGCAAATTTAAAAGAAAATCCAGATATATATTACTACAATCAAAATGAAAAATTGATTACGAAAGATGAAATAAAAGAATTGTTAAATAATTTATCAAAAACATCTCAATTTAATAACAAAAAAATATATATTATAAATGGCGCAGAGAAAATGTCTGACACTGTTTATAATGCTATATTAAAAACTTTAGAAGAGCCAAAAGATAATATATATGCATTTTTAGTTACAAAAAATATAGATCAAATAAATGATACAATAAAAAGCAGATGCCAAATAATATTTTTAAATTCAGCACTAGAAAAAAAAGTGTATGACGATAAGATAATTGAAGTAGCTAATAACTTAATTGAAAATATTGAAAATTACGGAGTTGATACAATTGTATATTATAATAAAATATATACAGAAATTGTGGATAGAGATAATTTAAAGCAGGTTTTAAATGTATTATTCGATAATTATTATAATTCACTAAAAAAACTATTAAATGATGAAAAAAGTAATAGTATTATTATTAAAAATAATGATATAATATCGTTGTCAAAGAAAATATTGGTTGTTGATAAATATATTAATTTATTAAATAGTTATTTAAATAAAAATTTAATATTGGATAGATTTATTATAGAAATGTGGAGATGTAAAAATGAAATGTGTTAGTATAGAATTTAAAACTAATGGTAAACAATATACATTTGATGGCAATAATTTAGATTTAAAATTAAATGATTATGTAATTGTTGAGACAGAAAGAGGCCAACAATTTGGTAAAGTTAGTGCTATACTTGGTGAAATAAATGATAATAAAGAACATGCAAAAGTATTAAAAATAGCATCTAAAAAAGATATAGAGCAAAATAAAAAAAACATAGAAGAAGCCTCATTAGCACTTGAAAAAGCACAAGAAATAGCTAACGATTATTCACTAGATATGAAATTTTTAGATGCTTATTTTACATTTGATAAGAAGCAACTGTTTTTTCAATTTTTAGCTGACAATAGAGTAGATTTTAGAGAACTTGCAAAATCCCTTGCTTCAATATATAAAACCAGAATTGAATTAAGACAAGTAGGTGTAAGGGATAAAGCAAAAGAAATATCTGGAATCGGTCCATGTGGAAGAAAATTATGCTGTTCTAATTTTTTAAATGATATGGATTCTGTGGGCATTGCTCAAGTGAAAAATCAAAATTTAGCATTAAATCCAAATAAAATTAATGGTTTATGTGGAAGGCTTTTATGTTGCTTAAAATTCGAAGATGATTTATATACTGAATATAGAAAAAACCTACCAGAAGTTGGTGATCACATAGCATATAATAATGAGTTAGGAACAGTTTTAAGTATTGATATTCCTAATAGAAAATATGTTTTTTTAAGTGATAATGGTAATAAAATAGAAGTAAAGGTTCCATTTAAAAATGAAAGATCAAAAAAAGGTAATTAATGATTTAGTATATTTTAAAGATATTAAAATAGTTCAAAATAAAGACTATTTTAATTTTAGTTTGGATTCAATTTTATTGCCAAACTTTATACAAATAAATCCTACTACAAAAAAAATACTAGATTTATGTACTGGAAATGCTCCTATACCACTAGTTTTATCATTAAAAACAGATGCCAAAATATATGGTGTTGAGATACAAAAGGAAATATATGATTTAGCATTAGAAAGTATAAGAATAAATAATAAAGAAAATCAAATTTCTATAATAAACGATGACGTTAAAAATATAAGTAACTTGTATGAAACTGATACTTTTGATATAATTACCTGTAATCCGCCTTATTTTAGAAATAAAGAAGATAGTAAAATAAATAATAATAACATTAAATCTATAGCAAGACATGAAATAAAAATAAAGTTAGAGGATATTATCAAAATAAGTAAGAAACTTTTAAAAAATGGTGGTTCATTAAATATAGTTCATCGAACTGATAGATTAATAGAAATAATAGAGTTAATGAAACAAAACAATATTGAGCCAAAAAAAATTAGATTTATTTATCCTAAAAAAGATAGTGAATCAAATCTAGTATTAATAGACGGAAGAAAAAATGGTTCAACTGGATTAAAAATATTACCTCCTCTATATGTTCATAATAATGATGGAAGCTACACAGATGAAGTATTAAAAATGTTTGGGAAGTGATAAAATGATACAAAAAAGTTACGAAAGTAGCAAATATGGTAAATTATATTTGATACCAACACCAATTGGTAATATGGAAGATATTACTTTAAGGGCTATAAATACATTAAATATGGTTGATATAATATATGCTGAAGATACTAGAAATACTGGTTTACTATTAAAAAAATTAAACATTAGTAAAAAAATAGAGTCATGCCATAAATATTCTGAAATGATGCATAAAGATAAAATAATAAGAACATTAAAAGAAGGTAAAAATATTGGGTATGTTACTGATAGAGGAACACCTTTGATTAGTGATCCAGGAAATGTAATAGTTGAATATTGTATAAATGAAGGAATTTCAGTAATAGCTTTGCCAGGGCCTAGTGCATTATTACCTGCAATAAACATGTCAGGTTTATCAAATGAAAAATTTCTTTTTTATGGTTTTTTAAATAGCAAAACATCACTAGCAAAGCAAGAATTAATTAAATTAAAAGAATATGAAAATACTATCATTTTTTATGAAGCACCTCATAGAATAAAATCTACGTTAGAATTAATTGAAAAAGTATTTGGAAACAGAAAAATTGCAATAGTACGTGAAATTTCTAAAATTTATGAAGAAGTAATTAGAGATGAAATTAGTGAAATAATTAAAATATGTGATAAAATAAAAGGTGAAATAGTAATAGTAGTAGATGGAAAAAAAGAAGAAGAAAATATAAATTACAACGAAAAAGTTGAAATACTAATAAATAAAGGATATTCAAAAAAAGATGCAATACATGAAGTTGCAGATCAATATAATATTAGTAAAAACAAATTATATAATGAGTTATTGAAGGAGGATAAATAGTATGAAATTGGTGGTTGGTTTAGGTAATCCTGAAAAAAAATATGAGAATACTAGACATAACTGTGGATTTAGAGCAATAGATTATTATGCAAGCAAAAATAACTTGACATTTAAAAATAAATATAATGGTTTATATGCCGAAAATATAGTTAACAACGAAAAAATAATATTATTAAAGCCTCAAACATATATGAATCTATCTGGAACAGCTGTAAGAAAATTTGTTGATTTTTATAATATTGATATAAAAGACATACTAGTTGTTTATGATGATGTTGATTTTGAAATTGGAAAATTCAAAATAAAAAGAGGTGGCTCATCAGGTGGGCATAATGGTATTAATAATATAATAGAAAATTTAAAAACTAATGATATACAGAGAGTGAGAATAGGTATCTCAAAAACTAAAGAAGAATTAATAAGTTATGTATTAGGTAATTTTTCTAAAGAAGAAAATGAAAAGTTAGAAAAAATATTACCAATAATTTCTAATATAATAGATGATTTTACTATATATGATATTAATAAGTTAATGGAGAAATATAATACTAATAATGAAAAATAATTTATGCAATGAATTATTTGATTTTGATTTGCAAAAATATAAAAAAATTTTTGTGAGTCCAAATGAAATATATAATCAATTTATATTATATATATTTTTTAAGTTGAAAAAAAATTTATTAATTGTTATACCTACATTAAATGAAGCAACAGATGTGTATAACGAGTTAAAATCTTACATAAATGATGTTTATTTATTTCCTGAAGATGATTTTATAACTAAAAAGGCAGTAGCAACATCACCAGAATTATTATTTATGAGAGCAAACCTACTTAATAAATTTAGTGAAGAAAATCCTAAAATAGTTATTGTTCATCTAAATAGTTTTATAAAAAAATTACCTAGTATTAATGAACTTATTAATAAAAAAATTAATTTAAAAGTAGGAGATAAGTTAGATAGAGAAAAGCTAATTAAAAATTTAAATGATATAGGTTATAAAAGAGAAAGCATAGTATATAATACTTCTGATTACTCAGTAAGAGGTTTTGTTATAGATGTTTTTCCGATTAATGAAGAAAATCCTATTCGTATTGAATTATTTGATGATGAAATAGAAAAAATAAAATATTTTGAGGTTGCTACCCAAAAATCTATAAATGAAATAGATAATATAACTATCAGTTCTATCGTAGATGATTTTGGTTCTAATAATTCATCTATAAGAGATTATATATCTGATGGTAAAGTTATTTTCCATAATTATAATCAGCTTATTAATCAAGAAAAAATGATATTACCTCAATTAAAATATTTGGAAATAGAAAATGAAATATTTAAAGTTAGTAAATTAACTGATACAGAAAATGATATATTTCTTGATACTATTAATAATAAAAATAAAGATTTATTGATTGATGCAAAAAATATAGATTACTATAATTCCAATAAAGAAAAATTTATAAATGATATTTGCACTAACAATGGTATATTATTCAGTTTAAATGATAATTTAAATAGAGAATTAACTAATTATAATAAAAATATTAAAATAATTAATCAGAATTTAAATCATGGCTTTATATATGAAAACAAATATTATTATTCTGAACATGATTTATATGAATATAGATTACATAAAGAATTATTAAAAAATAATAATTATGGTTCTAAAATATCATCAATAGAAAGTATTAAAGTAGGAGATTATGTTGTACATAGAAAATCTGGAATAGGTATTTATATGGGTATAACAACCATAGAAAAAAAAGGATTAAAAAAAGATTATATACTTATTCAATATAAAGGCAATGATAAATTATATATGCCGGTTGAAGATATTTCCAAATTATATAAGTACTCAGCAAAAGAGGGTGCGAAACCTGTAATAAACAAATTAAATAGTGTGGAGTGGACTAAAACAAAATTAAGAATAAAAGAGAGAATTAAAAGCATTACAGGAGAATTATTAAAAATATATAAAGAAAGAAATAAGGCAACAATCGAACCATTTAAAAAAGATGATGAAGATCAGATTATGTTTGAATCTGAATTTCAATATGAAGAAACAAGTGATCAACTAAAATGTGCTGAAGAAATTAAAAGAGACTTGGAAAAATCAAGGCCTATGGAAAGACTACTATGTGGAGATGTTGGTTATGGTAAAACAGAAGTAATATTTAGAGCTATATTTAAAACAGTTATGAATAACAAACAAGTAGCTTATTTATGCCCAACAACTTTACTTTCTCATCAACAATATGATTCTGCATTAGAAAGATTTAAAAATCATGGAATTAATATAGATATAGTAAATAGACATTTTTCTAATAAGCAAGTACAAGAAAAATTAAATAAACTAAAAGAAGGAAAGATAGATGTTATCTTTGGTACTCATAGACTATTAAGTAATGATGTTCAATATAAAGATCTAGGTTTACTGGTAATCGATGAGGAACATCGTTTTGGTGTAGAACAAAAAGAAAAAATTAAAAAATTAAAATCAAATGTACATGTTTTATCTGTATCTGCTACACCAATTCCAAGATCACTTCAAATGTCTTTAGTAGGTATAAGAGATTTATCACTAATTGAAAGTGCGCCAAAAAATAGATATCCAGTTCAGACATATGTAATAGAATACAATGAAATGTTAATGAGGGAAGCAATTATAAAGGAAATGTCTCGAAATGGACAAGTTTTTATCTTATACAATAATATTAATAATATGAATACTATTGCAGAAAAATATAAAAAACTAATTCCTGAGGCTAAAATTTGTTATGCACATGGTAAGATGACTAAAGATGAAATGCAGGATATTATATATGATTTTACAAATAGAAAATATGATGTATTAATAAGTACTACTATAATTGAAAATGGTATTGATATTCCTAATGCAAATACAATTATAGTAATAGATAGTGATAGATTTGGATTAAGTCAGTTATATCAAATAAGAGGTAGAGTTGGTAGAAGTGATCGTATAGCATACGCATATCTAATGTATAAAAAAGAAAAAGTATTAAATACAATTGCTAAAAAAAGATTAGATGCTATAAAAGAGTTTACTGAACTAGGTAGCGGATATAAAATATCTCTTAGAGATTTAGCTATAAGGGGAGCTGGAGATATTCTTGGTAAAGAACAAGCAGGGTTTATCGATTCTGTTGGTGTAAGTATGTATATGGATTTATTAAATGAAGAAATAAGTGGCAAAGAAATAGATGAAGAAAATGATGAGAAAGAAGCACAACCAATAGATGTTGAAAACCATATTAGTAAAGAATATACCGATGAAAGTGAAATTGTAATTGAATTGCATAAGAAAATAAATGGTATAACAAATAGAAAAGAATTAGAGGAAGTAATATCTGAAATTAATGATAGATTTGGTTATACCAATGAAAGTTTAATAATATATGCTAATGAAAAATATTTAGAAAAACTACTTGCAATTACTATGGTCAAAATAGTAGAAAATGATAATTTAAAATGTGTTTTAAAGCTTAAAAAAGAAATATATGAATCTATGAATATTGAATCATTATTTATTGAATCAACAAAAATTACAACTAAATTTAATTTTGCTTATAAAAATGGATCAATATTTATAACATTATTAAAAGCTAGTTTAGACAAAAATTATATTTATTATATTGAAGACTTGTTAGAAATAATTTATAAACAAAAATTTTTAGTATAAATAAAATAATAATATTCAAAATATTATTAGGGTGATTTTCAGTGAATACAAGTGGTATTATAAGAAAAATAGATGAACTCGGTAGAATTGTTTTACCTAAAGAACTTAGACGACACCTCAATATTAATCCTGGCGATGACTTTCAAATATTATTAAGTGAAGATAAGATTATATTAGAAAAATATTCATATTTAAAAAGTAATGAAAAAGATATTGTTAAAGTAATAAATGGATTTATTGAAACAAGTAATGATAAAATATTGCTTATTATAAATAATGAAATAGTAAATAGAAATAATGATAAGATTTTACCAGAAATAATTCAAATAATAAATAAAAGAGAAATATATAGAAATAATGAAATCAAAAATTATAAAATAACTAATTCCGTAATTGAAAATGGAAGAATATTAATTTATCCACTAGTTTTGAATAGCGATCTTTATGGTGCATTAATTATTGTTTCAATTGACAACATTGAAAAAGCACTTGAAATAGCTAAAACTATTGATAATATAATTCGACAATTTTATAAATAATTTTGTAAAAATATGTAAAATATTGAGTAATTTTTGTTTATTTATTGAAATAAACATTATTAAAATGATAAGATTTATTTGTGATGGATATGAAAATAATTAAGGCAGTAATTGAAAAAAATGAAGTTTTATTATTTACAATATTTAGTATTTTAGGATTTATAACCATAATAATATTATCAAAAAATTATAATTTATATATGTACCAATTTTTATATGCTGTATTAGCATTTTATTTCGTATTAAAAAGTATTTATTATAGAATGTTTGGTGTATATAATGATTGATTCTCATGCTCATATTTTTAATGAATTTTATGATAATATTTATGAATTGGTAGATGAACTAAAAAGTAAAAATGTATTGCATGTATTAAATTGTGCCGATAGTATAAAAACTGCAAAAGAAGTTTTGGAATCATATATAAAATATGATTATTTTTTGCTACCTGCGATTGGAATACATCCAGAAAATATAGATTACAGTGATTTAAATGAACTTGAAGAATTAATTAAAAATAATAAAGTTTTTGCAATAGGTGAAATTGGTTTAGATTATTATCAAAATGATGAAAACAAGGATGAACAAAGAGAACTATTTAACAAGCAATTAGATTTGGCTGAAAAATACAATTTACCAATTGTAGTTCACATTAGAGAGGCTATGCAAGAAACTTTTGATATACTAAAAAAAAGAAAATTAAAAGGTGTTATTCATTGTTTTAGCGGAAGTTATGAAATGGCTTGTGAATTTATTAAATTGGGATATAAACTTGGTATAGGTGGAGTATTAACTTTTAAAAATTCCAAATTATACTTGGTTGTAGAAAAGATAGAATTAAAAAATATATTATTAGAAACAGATAGCCCATTTTTATCGCCTGAACCATATAGGGGTAAAAAGAATAAACCATCTAATATATATTATGTAGCTAAAAAGATAGCTGAAATAAAAAATATTTCTATAGAAGAAGTAATTAGTCAAACAACAATAAATTTTAATGAAGTTTTTGACATTAATTAAACAAGATTATATAATATTGTCAAGGAAGGCAATATGAAAAAATATAGAATTAGTCGTATATTAATGTTTTTTGAACTAATAATAGTTTTTGGATTAGTTTTTATATTAAGAGATACACAAGAGAAAAGTGGATCTCTTTCTGTTGCTTTTAATAGTGATTTAAATAAAGGATTAGAAAAAGAAGTAATACAAGCATCTCAGACGGAATTATATAGAGAAGGAGTATATAATCCTCTTTATACATTTATGGGAGAATTGACTGGTTATGCAGGAGATTGTGCTTTATGTACAGGTTATTTAGCTTGTCCACCAAGAACAAATGTAATAAAAGAAGGTATATATTATAATGATAAAACTTATGGAAAAATACGAATAGTAGCAAGTAGTAGAAATTACCCATGTGGAACTATTTTAAAATTTGATGTAGGTAAATTATCAGATGAGCCAATAATTGCTATAGTACTAGATAGAGGCGTAGGAGGAAACGTTATAGACTTATTAACTGAAAGTGAAGAATATGCTATTAAGCATGTTGGTAGAGTAAGAAAATTAGAATTTGAAGTTTTAAGAGAAGGATGGAGTAGATGAGAGATTTTGATTATAAGAAGTCACTTGGCCAAAATTTTTTAATAGATAATAATATAATAAAAAAAATATCCGAATCATTTGTGGTTAATTCGGATGATTTAATAATCGAAATTGGTCCCGGATCAGGGGCACTTACTAAAGAATTAATTAAAAAGGGTTGTAATGTTATTTGCTTTGAAATTGACACTAGATTAAAAGATAAGTTGTCTTTAATTGAATCTAATAATCTAAATATAGTATATGAGGATTTTTTAAAAGTTGATTTAAAAGAATGGACTAAGGGATATAAAAGATTATTTTTTGTAGGTAATTTACCATACTATATAACTACTGCTATTATTAATAAAATTGTAAGTGAATCTAATCCTTATGAGATAGTAATAATGATTCAAAAAGAAGTTGCTGAACGTTTTATGGCAAGCCCTAATTCACGTAACTATGGTTCATTAAGTGTTTTTTTACAGTATAATTTTGATATAACAAAAGTATGTAATGTAAGTAAAAATTGTTTCAATCCAATACCTAAAGTTGATAGTATTGTTCTTAAATTAACAAAAAATAAAAAGGAACAAGCTAATAATGAGAATCAGTTTTATAAATTAATTAAGGATGCCTTTTCTCAAAAAAGAAAAAATTTAAGGAACAATTTAAAATGCTATGACTTGGATAAAATCAATAGCATTCTAAATACATTTAATAAAGATTTAAGTAAAAGAGCTGAGCAAATAACAGTTAGTGAATTTGTAAAAATATCTAATGAATTAAATTAGATATTTTTTTATTCTGAAAAATATCCTGCTTCTGGTAATGATCTACCATTGCCAACAATAGTTTCGAATGAAGATGATGTGCTAGATTTAAATAGTAAAGCAACAGAACCACCACCATCAAGGTTAACGGCTGTTTTGCATCCTAAATTTAAAAAAACTTCAATTCCAGTATTTCTTGCGCTATTGCTTGAAGTGAATAATGCAAAATTATTATCATTAATTTGGCAAATTAATTGTAATCCTATTCTACTTTCATTACTTTCAGGCATATGGGAATTTTTATAGCTATAATTTGTTTTTTGACCTTCTAAAATTAATGGTGCAGCAAATGTAAAGGTATTTCTAATTCCAGAATTAATAACTGTTTCTGACCATGCTTTTTTATCTGTAACGTTAGTTTCTTCCATTCTTTTGTCTTCAAAAACAACCATTTGGTTTTTATTATCAACACCAGTTATATACCAGGTAAATAAATCGCCTTTTTCATATTGATTCCTAATCACCTTTCCATTACTAATAACTATTGTTCCAACACTGGTCATGTTATAAGGCGGATAGTATGTTACACTTGCGGAATCATATTTGTTTTTTAAGTAAAATGCACTAGCATTAAATCCAACTATCAATTTGTTTTGAAGATTATTTTCTTTTACGGCATTATCTAATAATACACTTGGCCTTGAAAGAGTTTCACCATAGGGCTTGGCATCTTGTTTATTTAATTGCTCATATGGATTTTCTGCCCATATTCTTGTTAAATAATAATCAGAAAATTTACTTATATATACGTTTAGCGTATCTGTTTCTTCCTGCTTAATTACATTTTCATCACCATTAGGTTTTATAGGATCATATACTAAAAATAAATCTTCATATTTTTTTAGTGCAGTAAGTAAAGTATTCCTTATATCTTCATCAGTAATATTATTAACTTCTCCATTTAGTTCTTTATATTTTTTCCTGTTTCTTGTATTAGCTATTTGTTTAATATCACTCATCATATCTACATATTTTTCTAAATATTTAAGGTCATTTAAATAAGAATTTTTTATATCAGAATTTAATTTATTAATACTTTTTTCAGCATTATGATAATCAGTTTTTGATAGAGTTTGTTTAACTTTATTAATACCATTTTTTGCATTACTTTCATATATTTGTGTAAGTTTCTCAGGTGAAGAATTCTCAAGACATTGTGTATATTCACTATTTGGGAAAGAAATTTGTATAATTAAATTTATCATCGTTGGTACTAAAAATATTAATGCAGCAGCAATAATACTTGGTACTGCTTTCTTTTTTATAGATGCTATTGCATCTTCATCCCCTTTAGTAGCGGCACCAATAAATTTAAAAATAAGTGAGAACAATAATATAATTGGAACCACAATTAAAATAATAGTAATTATTATTTTTACTATTTTTAAAACTTCTAAAACACTTGTACTATTGCATATTCCTAATATTATATTCATAAAAATATTATAGCATTGTTTCAAAAATAATAAAATAGTAATAATAAATTACTAATATTCATAATAATTTATAGGGGATAATATGTTAAAAATCGGTGACTATGTTACTAGAAAAAAATATGGAAATGATATTATTTTTAAAGTTGAAAGTATTAATAAAAATAAAATATATTTAAAGGGTGTTGATTTAAGACTATATGCAGATGCGGATATAAATGATCTAGTTATATGTGAAAAATGTAAAAAAAAAGATAAAAAAGATAAAGTAAGAAAATTAAATACAGATGATTTTTTCTATATCCCAGGTGTTATATTGCATATAGACACTGACTCTGACTATTTAGAAAGATGTTTAGAATATTATAAAGAGCAAAACATTAAGTCATTTGGATATGTCTATAATATCGATGAATTTAAAAAGGTTATTGTTGATTTAATTAATAAGCATAAACCATCAATATTAGTAATAACTGGACATGATGCATACTATAAGGATACTAATACATATAAAAACAGTAAATACTATATTGAAACAGTGAAAGAAGTACGTAAGCATTTTAAAAATCATGAAGATTTAATAATTATAGCGGGTGCTTGTCAAAGTGACTATGAGAATTTAATTCTCTCTAAATCTACATATGCTTCTAGTCCAAAGCATATTAACATACATGCATTAGATCCAGCTATAATAGCGGCTTCTCTTGCATTGCTTGATAAAAGCGAACTTGCAAACATTCAAGAAATACTTGATAAAACAGAATATGGTTCAAATGGATTTGGTGGTGTTATAACATTTGGAACAATGTTTACTGGATATCCAAGGAAAGGAGAACTTAAATGAATATAGATAAAATTAAAAGTAAAATATTAGAAGTTAAAAATGAAAAATTAAAAATAAAAGTAAATATTGGCCGAAATAAATATGAGTATTACGAAGGAATAATAAAAGATATATATCCAAACTTATTTACAGTTTTAACAGATAAAGGAATTAAATCATGGACATATTCAGATGTTGCTACTAAAACTGTTATACTATCTAAATTTAACTAAAAAATATTGCTATTAAAAAATATTTGTATTATAATTAAATTAGCTAAATGTAAGGAGGTACTTATGGAAATTACATCAGTAAAAATTCGTAAGGTTGAGAGAGAAAATTCTCGTATGAAAGGAATTGCATCTGTAGTTGTTGATAATGCAATTGCTATTCATGATATTAGAATAATTGAAGGAGATAATGGTTTATTTATCGCTATGCCAAGTCGTAAGACTCCAGTAGGTGAGTATAAAGATATTGCTCATCCAATCAACCAAGAAGTAAGAACTATGTTTGAAAAAGAAATTCTTGATGCCTATGATAAAGCAGAAGATGTGCAAACAACTGAAACTGAAGAAGAATAATAAAAATAAAGACCTTAATGGTCTTTTTTATTTTATACTGAATAATATTTATTGGGTGATAATATGGATAAATCAAAAGAAATGATTGAAAATATAGGTCACAATATTTCAATTAATGAAAGAAAGAATATAATATTGACAGGAATAAAAAAATTAAATAGTTTTGATGACACAGAATTTTTTATTGATTCAGTTATGGGATCAATATTAATAAAGGGTAACAATTTAGAATTAGTAAACCTTGATACATATACTGGAAAATTGTCCATTAAAGGAAAAATAGTATCACTGATATATATGGATGATAATAATAAAATAAAAGGAGATAGTATAATTTCGAGGTTATTTAAATAATGAGTTTAAAAGAGCAAATAATATCTATATTATTTTCAATTATATATGGAATAGTTATATATTTCATATACAGAAAAACTTATAATTTAATACATTATTATAAAAAGATATATGCAATATTTAATTCATTTTTATTTACAATAGATGTAATACTTATATATTTTATTATATTTCTAAATATCAATGATGGAATAATAAATTATATTTTTATAATAATTACATTTTTAACATTTCTAGTGCTAAATAAAATTTATTTACAAAAAAAGTGTAAAACAATGTCGAATCGATTGTAATTAATTAGATTCATAAGTTATAATAATAATGACTATAATAGGGGTAGTAGAATATGACAAAAATGAGCCAAAAAACTAAATTTAGAGTGACTTTTTTAGCAATAGTGTTTATAATATCTATTGTGGCTTTTGTGTCTACTACTGTATCTTATGTATCTCAAATAGTTAATAATAATAAAGAAATCGAGAAATTAAAATTAACTTATAATGATAAATTAACTGAAGAAGAAAACTTAAAATCAGAAATAAGTAGATTACAAGATCCTGAATATATGGCTAAATATGCTCGTGAGAAATATTTATACTCTAAAAATGGAGAAATAATTATTAAAATAGAAGAATAATAGAAAGGCTTGATATGGAAGAAGTATATAACTTTATTGGTCAGGAAATAGATATTAAACCAAGTGATACAATTGTAGTTGGAGTATCTGGTGGACCAGATTCTATGGCTCTTTTGTATATTTTAAATGAATTTAAAAATAAAATAGGATTTAAAATTGTTTGTGCACATGTTAATCATAACAAAAGAGTAGAAAGCGAACAAGAAAAGAAAGATTTAGAAAAATATTGTAAAGAAAACAATATAATTTTTGAATATATCAAAATAGAGTCATGGGGTGATGATAATTTTCATAATGAAGCAAGAAGCGTTAGATATAATTTCTTTGAAGAATTAGTTGAAAATTATAATGCAAAATACTTAATGACTGCTCATCAAGGTGATGATTTGATTGAAACAATTCTTATGAGAATTGTAAGAGGATCTACTTTAAAGGGATATAGTGGATTTAGTAGAATAGTTGATAAAGATACATATAAAATAGTTAGACCATTAATCACTGTTACAAAAGATGAAATTAATGAATTTAACAAAAAAAATAATATCAAATACGCTATTGATTCATCAAATAACGAAGATCATTATACTAGAAATAGATATAGACATGTTGTACTACCATTTTTAAAAAAGGAAGAAAAAAATGTACATAAGAAATTTTTGAAGTTTAGTGAGACTCTATTAGAAAATAGTAATTATATAGATTTAGAGGCTAGAAAAGTATTTAATAAAGTATTTTTAAATGGTTCATTAGATATTGATAAATTTAAACAATTAGAAAAAGTAATACAAACTAAAATCATATATAATATATTAGAAAAAATATATGGTGATGACTTATTAATAGTTGGAGATGCTCATGTCGAATTAATATTTGATTTAATAAATTCAAGTAAATCAAATAGTATTGTTCATTTACCAAATAATGTAATTGTTATTAAAGCATATAATGAATTAGTATTTAGTTTTGATGAAGAAGAATATGGTTCTTATGAAATAGAAATTAATAAAATAGTAAATTTACCTAATGGTAAAATAATTGAAAGAATTGAAGACATAAATGATGGATCTAATTATGTAATTAGACTTAATAGTAAAGAAATAACTATGCCTTTATATGTAAGAAATAGAAAAGATGGAGACAAGATGGAAGTTAAAGGTATGACAGGTAGTAAAAAAGTAAGTGACATATTTATTAATGAAAAAGTTAAAACTAATGATAGGAAATTATGGCCAATAGTATTAGACTCCAAAGATAATATTGTATGGATACCGGGAATAAAGAAATCTAAATTTGACAAAAAACAAACCGAAGAGTATGATATTATACTAAGGTATTATTAAAGAAAGGAATGATTTTATGAACATTAAAAAAAGTAAAAAAACAATGAATTATATTCCATATTTGTTCTTAATAGTTTTTATATTAGGTGCATACTTATATTTAACTACATTTGGTAGAAAAATAAATGATTTGGATTATAATGATTTAACTAGAGAATTATCAGCAGGAAATGTAACAGAATTAGATGTAACACCTAAAAGTAGTTCAGGTATATATGTAATTACAGGTAAATTAAAAGATTATAAGAAAACTGAAATATTTAGTGTTAGCGTTCCTTATACTGATACAGTAATTTCCTCTATATATGATTATGCTGAAAAAAATAATTTAAAAGTTACTACAAATAGTAATCCTGAAAATAGTATTTGGGTAACTGTATTATTTAATGTAGTACCATTTGTTATGATAGGAATACTTTTATATGTTATGTTTATGAAAGTTGGCAACAATGGTAAAGGTACATTTGATTTCGGAAAAAGTCGTGCTAAACTATCTGAAAATGGTGGAACTAAAACATTTAAAGATGTAGCAGGATTAAAAGAAGAAAAAGAGGAAGTACAAGAATTAATTGATTTCTTAAAGAATCCAAAGAAATTTACTAAAATGGGAGCCAGAATTCCTAAGGGAGTATTATTAGTTGGTCCTCCTGGAACTGGTAAAACATTATTAGCAAAAGCTGTTGCTGGAGAAGCAGGTGTACCATTCTTCTATATTAGTGGTTCTGATTTTGTAGAATTATTTGTAGGAGTTGGAGCTTCTCGTGTAAGAGATATGTTTAAACAAGCTAAGCAAACAGCACCATGTTTAATTTTTATAGATGAAATCGATGCAGTTGGACGTGAAAGAGGAACTGGTTTAGGTGGTGGGCATGATGAAAGAGAACAAACATTAAACCAATTATTATCTGAAATGGATGGTTTTGGTGAAAATGAAGGTATTATCATTATAGCAGCAACTAACAGACCAGATGTTTTAGACCCTGCTTTACTTCGTCCAGGAAGATTTGATAGACAAGTAACAGTAAATAGACCAGATGTAAAAGAAAGAGAAGAAATATTAAAGGTTCACGCTAAGAACAAAATATTAGCACCTTCAGTAAAACTTAAAAATATAGCAGAAAGAACTCCAGGATATTCTGGTGCTGATCTAGAAAATTTACTTAATGAAGCGGCTTTATTAGCTGTTCGTAGAGATAAAAATGCTATAACTATGGAAGAAATAGATGAAGCAAGCGATAGAGTATTAATGGGACCTGCTAAAACTAGTAGAAAAGTAACTGATTATGAAAAGAAAATTGTTTCATATCATGAAGCTGGACATGCTGTATCTGGAATTGTATTACCTAATGGTGAAGAAGTACATAAAGTAACAATTATTCCTCGTGGTATGGCTGGTGGTTATACTCAAATGTTACCAAGAGAAGAAAGAACTCTTGTTTATACTAAAGATGATTTAGAAGCACAAATTACTACTTTATTATCTGGACGTGTAAGTGAAGAAATGTTTATGAATGAAATATCAACTGGAGCATCTGATGACTTTAAAAAGGCAACAAAGATTGCACGAAGTATGGTTACAGAATATGGTATGAGTTCACTTGGACCAGTTCAATTAGAACATAGAAGTGAAAGTGTTTTCTTAGGAAGGGATTATAATCAAACTAAGAATTTCTCAGACCAAGTTGCTCTTAGAATAGATGAAGAAGTTAAGAAAATAATTGATGAATGCTATAAACGTTCTCAAGATATTCTTAAAAAATATAAGAATTTAGTTCATATATTAGCTGATACTTTATACACTAAAGAAACATTGACTAAGGAAGAAATATATGATTTAGTAGAAGCAAATAGTGACTTAAAAGTAAATAGAGAAGATGAAGAAAATCAAGAAGAAAAAGTTGAGGAAGAGAAAGTCACTAAAAAAAGAACTAAAAAGTCTGAAGAATAAAAGATTGTTAATACAATCTTTTTATTTGACACAATATGTTTCTTATTATATAATACGCAAGAAGAAATTTAATTATTGTGATATAATACATATGAAAAGAGGTTAGGTATGATTTTATTTATAGATACTCATGATGAACTAATAACTATAGCAGTTAAGAAAAAAGATAAATTATATATTAAGACACAAATGAGTGAGTATAGTCATTCTATTTATACTATGCCTATGATTGAAAGTCTTTTTAATGATAATAATTTGGATGTTAAAGATTTAGATAAAATAATAGTAGTTAATGGCCCAGGTAGTTTTACTGGTATTAGAATAGGTCTTTCCATTGCTAAAACTATGGCATATGCTTTAAAAATTAAAATAAACACAATTTCAAGTTTAAAAGCCTATATAATTAGCGATTCTATTAATGATGATAAAATGTCTGTAATTGAGGATAACAAAGGTGCATATATATATGCTGTATCTAAAGATGGTGACATTTTATTAGATGAGCAATACGTAAACGTTAATAATTATAATTATAGACAAGTAGAACATAAACTAGATGTTGATAAAATAATTTCTTATTGTGAAAATATGGAAAGTGAAAATCCGCATCATATTAAAGCAAATTATATTAAAAAGATAGAGGTTGAAAAGTAATGATAGAGAAAGAAAGATTAAGTGAAACAGATTCAATTTATAATTATTATGATGGAGATAAAATACTTGGTTATTTAGAAATTAGACTTGTTGATGGCGTTCTTGATATTATGAATCTATTTGTGAATGAAGATAGTAGAAATAAAAAGATAGCAACTTCTTTAATGAATGAAATGATTGAAAAAGAAGATTATAATAAGATAATGCTTGAAGTTAATGAAAATAATAGTATTGCATTAAAACTATATACTAAATTAGGATTTAAGGAAATTAGTATGAGAGATAGATATTATGGTGATGATAATGCGATTATAATGGAGAAGGTGAAATAGTGAAGGATGTTTATATTTTAGCCGTTGAGTCTTCCTGTGATGAAACAAGTGTTAGTGTAATTAAAAATGGGCATGATGATATTGCTACAGTAATAAATACTCAAATTGATGTACATACAAAATATGGTGGAGTTGTACCGGAAGTAGCAAGCAGATTGCATTTAGAAAACATTACTATGGTAATAGATGAATGTCTAGAAAAAGCAAATATGAAATTAGAAGATATGGATGCGTTTGCTTGTACATATGCCCCAGGATTATTAGGAAGTCTTCTTGTTGGTGTTGAAGCGACTAAAGCACTTTCATTTATTTATAAGAAACCATTTATTGCTGTTAATCATATGATGGGACATATATGCGCAAATATGATTGGAAATAATCTTGAATATCCATTGTTATCATTGATAATTTCTGGTGGACATACTGACTTGATATTAATGGAAAGTGAAAGTAAATTTAAATACTTGGGTCAAACATTAGATGACGCTATTGGTGAAGCATATGATAAAGTAGCAAGAATATTATCATTACCTTATCCAGGTGGCCCTAATGTTGAAAAATATGCAAGCGAAGGTAAAGCAGTATATCCTATGCCTAAATTAATGGATGATGGATCATATAATTTTAGTTTTAGCGGTATTAAAAGTCATGTAAATAATGTTTATCATAACGCTATGCAAAGAAAAGAAGAAATTAATAAATATGATTTAGCTTGTTCTTTTCAAGAGTGTGTAACAAAAAATCTTGTAGAAAAGACAAGGAAAGCCTTGATTGACTATAATCTAAAGACATTGCTTATTAGTGGTGGGGTTGCAAGTAATTCATATATAAGAAATGCTATTAAAGAAATGTGTGATTCAATTGGAGTTGAAATGCATATGCCTGATAAAAAATATTGTACTGACAATGCAGCAATGATAGGGGCAGCTGCATACATACTATATAAAAATAAAAAGTTTTCTAATCTTGATGTAAATGCTAAAAGTAATGTTCAATTAAAAAGTATATAAAAAGTAAATTAGTTATCTAATTTACTTTTTTTAAATACAAATAATTTACTAATTAAATAATTTGCTATGGTTATTAATACTTGAACAACTATTTTTATAATTTTATCGTTGAAATTTAGTAAACTTACAAATAAATACATAAACCCCATATCAAGTAATAGTGTACTAACTCTTGCTGCATAGAAATTAAATGCTTCTTTTAATTTGTTTTCATTCTTGCTTTTAAATACAAAAATTCTATTTGTAAAATATGCAAATGTAACTGCTGCTATCCAGGAAATAATATTAGCACACTGAAGTTGCCAACTGATTTTTGGATTTAAAAATGTATATACACATAAATAATATGTTCCTAAACTAACAACAGTGGTTAATCCACCTACGATAAGGTAGTTTATTATTTCCTCATATTTTTTATATAGTTCTAGCATTTTTTTCATTATAAGATTTCCTCATCAAAACCAAGTTTCTTTTTGGAAATAAATACTGGTCTATTTTTAGTTTCATTATATGTTTTGCCAATATATTCACCAATTATTCCTAGGAATATTAATTGTATTCCACCTAAGAATAACATTACACACATTAATGATGCGTATCCTGGAGTATCAACTCCAGTAACTAATGTTTTAACAATTATAAATACCAAGTAGATAAATGCTATTATACTTATAAATAATCCTGTCCAAGCAGAAGCTCTTAATGGTTTAGAACTAAAACTAACAATTCCATCAAATGCATAGTTGAAAAGTTTTCTTTTGCTCCATTTAGTTTCTCCGCTTTTTCTATCTTCTACATCATATGAATCATAATAGGTCTTAAATCCCACATAACTAAATATTCCTTTTGAAAATCTATTTTTCTCACTTATTTTAGTTATAGCAGCTACCATACTTTTTCTAAACATTCTAAAATCAGAAGCGCCATCAACTATTTCAATATCTGAAAGTTTATTAATTAATTTATAAAACATATGTTGTAGTAGTCTTTTTTTCTTCTGCGTTTGACACATACAAACTGCATCATACTCAGGATTATCAACTAAAAAATCATGCATTTTTAACAAGTATTTTGGATTTTGTTGACCATCGGCATCTATTATACAAGCATATTTTGCTTTAGAATGTTGAAGCCCTGCATATATTGCAGCTTCTTTTCCAAAGTTCCTTGAAAAACTTATAATTTTAACATTTGCTTCATCACTTTTATATATTTCTTCTAATTCTACTAATGTTTTATCAGATGATCCATCATCTATAAAAATAAAATTATACTTTAATCCCTTTAAAGCATTTTTAGTTTGATTATAAAAATTTTTAACATTCCCTTCTTCATTAAAAGCAGGTACTATAATATCTAATTCCATATATATTACTCCTATATTAAGTCTAAAACCCCTTATTAATATTGTATCATTAAATTATTTTAATTTAAATAACTAACTTGTTTTTTTTAAATTAAATAGATATAATTGTTATAATAGGTGAGATAGTGAAAGAATATAATAAAACGATTTTAAAAAAAGCCAGTAAAGAAATAATATTAGAAGCTTTTGTGTGCATTGTTTTAAGAGCATGTTTACTTATAATACCAATTTTATACAGTAAAATGATTAGTGATGTATCATCTTCATTATTTGAACAGGCAATTCATGTACTTATAATATATATAATTGTAGTTTCTATATATAAGTTATTTGATTATTTTCGTCAGCATACATATTATTTTGTATACAATAAGTTATACAAAGAATGGACAGCATTAGGTATGCAGTATACGTATAAGAATTCAATATTTAGTTTATCTAGATTTTCATCTGGAGAATATTTAAATATAATGAATAGTGATATTGATATTATCTGTATGTTTTTTACAAATGCTATATATAGGGTAATTCAAATATGTGAATTTATATTTATATTCTATTATTTCTTTACAATTAATACTGCTTTATTTATCACAACTTTATCAGCATCTTTAATAATATTAATGTTTATTATGATGTCTAGTGATAAAGTACAGGAATATAATCAAAATAAAAAAGATTTATATGATAAAAAAACTAGTACTATAGGTGATATATTCAGTGGAATAAAAGAAATAAAAGGATTTAATATAGGTAAAAAAATAAATAATAGAGCAATTAATGATACTAATAGATGGACAACTGCTAATGCTAAATATTCTACAATGTATAATTTAGTAAATATCGTGAGCGTTTATTTTTTTGAAATATTAAGATTACTATTGCTAATATATGGTGTATATCAAATATCTTATGGAAATATGGAAGTTGGAATACTTGTAATAATATATAGTTACTATCAAAAAATTATTGATAATTTTTCACTTGTAACAACACTAAATTTAGAATATAGAAATTTAAAAATTAGTTTAAGAAGATTTAGAAAGATTTTTCAATATGCTAATACCAAAAATAAAGATATGGTAGATGTTGAAGATATTAGTGGAAAGATAGAATTTAAAAATATTTTATATGGATATAGAAACGACCCGGTTCTTAATAATTTTTCAGTAGTAATAAATCCAAACAGTATGACAGCTATTACTGGAAAAACTGGAAGCGGAAAAACTGGAATAGTTGATTTGCTTTTAAAAATGAATAGGCAACTTGAAGGTCAAATACTTTTTGATGATATAGATATTTCAACAATATCAGAGGATACTTATTATAATCTTGTATCAATTGCTAGAAAGGATCCATTCTTCTTTAATTGTAGTGTTAAGGATAATTTAACAATATTAGGAAAAAATGAAGATGAAATAATTGATGTATGTAAGTGTCTTGGTATACATGAAAAAATAATGTCTTTGGAAAAAGGTTATGATACTGTAATATCCAATGATACAAAACTATTATCATCTTCTGATAAAAGATTACTTGCTATAGCAAGGGTATTATTAAAGGATAGTAAAATATTCTTGTTTGATGAGATAATTGAAACACTAGATAAATCAAAAAGGGAAATTATTATGAAAATACTAAAAGAAAAGAAAACTAATCATACAATTTTAATAATTTCTAGGGATACAAAGATATTAGAACATATGGATAATATTATATTAATGGATAGTGGTATTTTGATTGATAGTGGTAATCATGAAGAATTATCAAAAAAGAGTAAATTATATAGTGAAATATCCTAAGACCTTTATGGTCTTTTTTTTTATATACTTTCATATTATTTATTGATGAAAACTAATATTAAAACAGGTTTAAGTAGTAGAGAAGTAGAAGAATCAATAAAAAAATATGGTAAAAATATAATAGAAAATAAAAAGAGGAGAACTTTTATTAACCTTGTTATAGAATCTTTAAGTGATCCAATAATTAAAATACTAATAATTGCTCTTGGAATAAAACTTCTTTTTTTATTTAGTAATAGTGATATATATGAAACTTTAGGAATAGTAGTTGCAATTTTTTTGGCATGTTTCATATCTGCAATATCAGAATATGGGAGTGAAAAAGCATTTGAAAAATTAAGTAAAGAAAACTCTTTAATTAAAGAAAAAGTATTGAGAAATTCAAAAAAAATATTAATAAGCATGGATGAAGTTGTAGTTGGAGATATAGTTTATCTTGAAAGTGGTGATAAAGTACCAGCTGATGGAATTATTGTTTCAGGAGAAATATCTGTTGATGAAAGTATGCTTACTGGAGAAACTAAAGAAAAATATAAAAATATTTCCAATAATGATATTTATATGGGTTCCATTGTTACTGGTAAAAATGCAATTATTCAAGTTACTAAAATAGGAAAATCTACTATGTACGGAACAATTGCTCTTGATATTCAAGATCTAACACTAGAAAGCCCATTAAAATCTAGATTAAGAGTATTAGCAGGACAAATAAGTAAATTTGGATATATTGCTGCATTACTTGTCTTAATATCATATATGTTTAATGCAGTAGTTATTTCAAATAATTTTAATATTAATGAAATATTAAAGTTCAAAGACTTTTTCCCTCACTTAATATATGCATTAACATTAAGTGTTGCAGTTGTAGTAATGGCTGTACCAGAAGGATTACCTATGATGATAACACTCGTTTTATCATCTAATATGAAAAGATTACTTAAAAGAAATGTATTAGTAAAAAAACTAGTTGGAATAGAAACTGCTGGTTCATTAAATATTTTATTTACAGATAAAACAGGTACACTTACTGAAGGTAAATTAAGGGTGATTTCATTTAGTGATCCTTCATTCAATGAATATAATGATATAAATAAATTAAATAATAAAATGTTCGATTTAATATATCAATCATTAGTATATAATAATGAATCATTTTTTGCTGGGAATACTATTGAGGGCGGTAACATAACTGATAAAGCAATACTATCATTTGTCAAAACAGATAGGAAAGATAAATATAGTATTTTAAATATTCAACCATTTGATAGTAAGCTTAAATACTCTAGTGTTACTACTAATTATAATGGTAAAACTATTTTTATGAAGGGTGCATATGAAACTATATTATCTAAATGTAATAGCTATATTAATTCATCTGGTACTATAAGTAGGGTAATAGATAAAAATAAAATTATTAATTATTTAAATGAAAAGGCATCTTTAGGCCAAAGAATCTTATCTTTATGCTATTCATGCGATGATGGAAAAAGTTATATTTTATTAGGATTTCTTTTTCTAAAAGATCAAATAAGGAAAAAATCATTCGAAGGAATTTCTTTAATAAAAAAATCAGGTATTCAAGTTGTTATGGTAACAGGTGATGCTAAGGAAACAGCGTGTGCAATAGCAAAGGAATTAAATATTCTTGAAGATGGTGATTTATCTATTACAAGTGAAGAATTTAATAATATGACAGATGATGAAGTTAAAAAAGTGTTATCAAAAATAAAAGTAATAAGTAGGTGTCTTCCTAGTGATAAAAATAGACTTGTAAAATTGGCACAGGAATTAAATTTAATAGTAGGTATGACAGGTGATGGAGTGAATGATGCACCTGCTTTAAAAAGAAGCGATGTTGGATTTTGTATGGGAAGTGGGACAGAAGTTGCTAAAGAAACGAGTGACATAGTTATTTTAGATAATAATATCATGTCAATCACAAGCGCTATTCTATATGGAAGAACAATATTTAAAAGCATTAGAAAGTTTGTTATATTTCAATTAAGTGTAAATGTTTGTGCAGTATTATTGAGCGTAATAGGTCCATTTATAGGAATATTATCCCCAATAACAATTATTCAAATGCTCTGGATAAATATGGTTATGGATACTTTTGCAGGACTTGCATTTTCCTATGAACCAGCACTAGTAGAATATATGATGGAAAGCCCTAAGAAAAGAAATGAAAAAATTATAAATGGATACATGCTTAATCAAATAATTTGTAATGGATTATATTCAACATTTATATGTATATGGTTTCTAAAATCTAATTTCATAAAACTTGTTTATAGATATGATGTTAGTGATAGATATATGTTAACAGCATTTTTCGGTTTATTTATATTTTTAGCAATATTTAATGCATTTAATGCAAGAACATATAGATTAAATATATTTTCAAATATTCTTAAAAATAAAGTGTTTATATTTATAATTATGTTTATATCTATAGTACAAATTATACTCATATATTATGGTGGAGAAGTGTTTAGAACTACTGGATTAACTTTATATGAATTTGAATTAATGATATTAATTGCTTTTTCTATAATACCATTTGATTTAATAAGAAAAATTATTATTAAAAAAAAGAAAATAGTAAGAAATATATAAACTATTTTCTTTTTAATTCTAATGCTCTTTGATATTCAGCAGTTAATAAACAATGTTCAACATTTCTTTGATTAAAGTATTCTACTAGATCTTCAAATGCATATTTATCAAAAAATTCTCTAATATCTCTAAAATAAAATTGATGTAGTAAAAATTGATTATAAGTATCAGGGTATCTTCTACATGGATCTGATGAATGAGAATATTCTTTAAAACCAAGCCCATAATGTTGTTTTGGAATAGTTGAATATCTACTATCTAAATATAATCCATTAACAATATTTTTAGTCCAATCATTAATATCAATATTTAATTGCTTTAATAATGCTGTAATATATTCTTTTTCTTGTATTCTATAAATATATGGTATTTTTTTATCTTTTGCTATTTCTGCTAATATTCTATTATAAAGTACCATTAATTCACTAACAATTGAATCTGATTTATAAGTTCTAAAATTTTCTTTACAATTAGCATCTTTTTTATCCCAATATTCTGCTTTTGATTTGTTTTGATATTTAAGAGCTTGTGATAGCATATTTAAATCATTAAGCATATAATGTATATCTCCACTATAAGGATCTTTTAATAACTTATCACCATATGAATAGGATAAGTTATGTGTAACAATTATATTATCTTTTGAAAGCGAATAATCTATAACTTCACCATTACTATTTAATACAACATTTAATGAAATAGCTTTTCGTGGTTTATTTTCATTTAATGATACTTTTTCTTCAACGTGATCATTAAATATATTAATTCTGTTTTTAGGTAAATATAAACACTTATAATTATTTTTTGCATCATAGTCAACAGTTGATAAAGGTTTTATAATAGAGCCTACATCAGCAACGTATATCGTAACTATATATAAGTTTCCATCTTTTCTAATACTGATAGCGTCATCTCTAATAATTGTTTTACTTTTATCTAAAGTGATAATTGTTTCATTTGATTTTCTTTTATTAATACCTAATATTTTAAATTCAGTAGGTTCTTCTATTATATGATATTTTTTTAATACTTTATCTGTATCATATGGTCTTTTAATACCATTAATTACATAATTTATTTCGTTAGACCATTCGCTCTTACCGGCCATTGTTAACATAGCTGAATATTTGCTTTTGTTAACTTTAGATGTCCATACAATTTTAAGTAATGTAATATAATAATATATATCCCTATTATTTTCTTCAATTGCTTTAATTGTTTTTTTGAAAACATAGTCAAATAGTTCAGCACTTTTAACTACTGATTCTTTATTAATATTAATAAATTTCTTGATAATATTTATATTTTCTTTTTTATCTACTAATTTTTTTATTAATTCTACAAGTGCTTCTGGGTCTATATTTTTATCTAAAATTATTTCATCCAATCCGTTTATTGCATTTAATAGTGTATCTTTATTATTTTTTGAATCATTCATGCAGGTGATTAAATTAGCCCTTGCTTTTTTGATTCTTTTTTTATTGATTAGTATTTCATCTTCATTGAATTTTAATTTGCTACAGATAAATTTTATTAAAGCAACTGTATTATATATTAAATCTGCTTCATAATCTGTTTTATTATATGATTTAATCATTGAATTCAACAAATCGAAAGAATCTCTAATTAATTGATTATAGTTTTTCCTCATATCTTGAGATAAATAATTTAAACTTTCATCAGTATAATTAGCATATTTTATATAATTAGATAATTTGTTCCCCTTGCTCATAAACACCCTCAGGAAATATAATACCACAATTATATTTATTTAAACAAGATAAAATGTTATAATTTAAGTGGAAGTGATAGTATGTATAAATATAGAAAAATATCATTATATATATTTAGTTTGTTTTATATAGTTTTATTCACAATGGAAGTAATTAAATATTTAAAAATGGATTCCAACGTATATGGAATGATTTATTTAATAGTATCATTGTTTTTCTTGTTTATGTTGGTTCCTACTGTGATAAATTACAAGGATAATTACTCTATGACTCGATTTAGTAAATTAATTATTCTAGCATTAATTGGTATTTTCAATTCATTTATATTAAATCATATAGTTTTTTCAAATTTAAATTATATGGACTCATCATATGAATTTTTAGGCACTATTAAATATACTAGATGTTTTTTAAAACCTGTTATATACGTATTTATACTTCTTTTATCTTTAAGGGAGTGCAAATTGTATTTAAAAATAAAGGAATTAATCAAAAAATAGTTGATTAATTTTTTTCTTTAATATATAATATCAACCGAAACATGCATAGAAGGCATAAAAAATTTGACAAATACTCAAACTTGTGGTATAATACAAGCCATATTTACGAAGGGGGTAAAAAATTATGAGTAAAGAAGAGTATTTAAATTACTTATATACAAAGCAAGCTAGTTTAGCTGCTGATGTAGAAAAATTAAATAAGGAGTATAGAGAACTTTGGACTCAATATCATGCTGTTAGTACTGATGCAGAAAGAAAAGGTCTTAAAGCTGAATTATGGAATAAATACCATGAATTAACTGATAAGAATTCTGAATTAGAAATAATTAATGATGAGATTTCAAAGACTCGAGTAGAAATTGCAGAATCTAAAAAATATGCAAAAGAAAATCCTGAAGATAAGGAAGTAGTAAAGGAGAAAAAGCATGGTGGTCTTGCTGCATTAGGAATCGCTGCTTTAGCAATAGCTACAGGTGTAACTGGTTATGCAATTGGTAGAGATAATAATTGCGCTGGTAGAATAGTTGAAGTTCAATCTGATGATTTAGATCATACAGAAACACCTGTTATAACAGAAGCACCAACCTCAACACCAGAGGTAACTGCAACTCCAGTTGTAACTGAAGAGCCAACTGTAGAACCAACACCAGTTGTAACAGAAGCACCAACTGCAACTCCAGCACCAACTGAAGCACCAACTGCAACTCCAGAACCAACTGCTACACCTTATGCACCATTTGGACATTTTACTGATCCAAGTGATCCAGAAATGTTAGAAGAAAGAGCTAATTGGTATTTCGATGAATATTTTTCTAAATTCGATTCTGATAAATTAGAAAAGAGTGGTATTACTAGAGAATCATTAATTGATATTATGTCTGTATTTAATGGTAAATTACCAGTTGATGGTAACTTTGAAGTAAACGAATTATTAAATTATAATAACCAAGCTGTCAAAGCATTCGTTAACTTCCCATCTTCATGGAATGATGTTAAAGGTGGACAAAGAATGTTTATACCAACTCAATATTTATTTAGAGATGGTTCATATGAACAAAAATGTGCTGCTGAAGTTGATGAATTAATGGAAAAAATAATTACTGCTATGAATGAAGAAGATTATGCTACATTCTATGAAAATACTGTTAAATTTGGTGAACTTATGAGAGATCAATATTATTTAGTTGATAACAATACAGATCACTATACTGTTAGAAGCGTTGCTTCATTCCCATCTAGAATTCAACTTTATGGTTTAGCATATGCTAACTGGGCAGATAACATTAATGAATTCCAAATTTCAAGAGAAATAGATGTATGTGTTCCTTTCTGCTTCGATCATGAAACTAAAGAAATGACAGAAATTCCACTAGCTAATTTAATGGCTACATTAGAATATATTCCAATGGGTGAATGGGATGCTATATTACAAAGAGCAGGAATTACTCCAGAAGAAATTGCAAATTTAGGAAATTCTGCTGTAGAAGATCCAATGCCTGTTGTATTTACTAGAGATGCAAAAAATCACTTCAGAGAATTAATTAGAGAAAAAGAAGAACAAAAAGCTTTAAAATTAGGATAATTAATAAGAAGGGGGAAAATATTATGTATAATGAAAATAATAAAAACGGTTTCAGCATAATAAGAATGGTAATTGTTTGTTTGTTAGTCGTATTATTTTTATTCATGTTTATGTGGTTAGCAAATAAATGTGGCGCAAAAAATCCTATTAAGACTGGCGAAAATGTATTTAGAGAAAATATGAAATACTTACAAATCGCTGGTGAAGATTATTTCACTAATGATAAATTACCTGTAAATATGGGTGAAATTGTTAAAGTAACTTTAGCTGACTTATATGATAAAAAAGTAATGTTACCATTTGTTGATAAGAATGGTAATGCATG
Source organism: uncultured Erysipelotrichaceae bacterium (assembly GCA_902778125.1). Taxonomy (GTDB): domain Bacteria; phylum Bacillota_I; class Bacilli_A; order RF39; family UBA660; genus CAG-1000. Next base: position 51,048 of record CACYWH010000001.1, read on the forward strand.
TAATAAATATGATTCATATGTAAGTGTTACAAAAGTAGAACTTGGATATGAAATGAAAACAAACTTAGTTTGTGGTAGTGAAAAAGATTATTTAATAAAATTATTAGGTTGTCGTAATTACTGTCCAAACAATGCTTGTGCTGAAAAAGTTTGTCAAAAAGAAAAAATTACTGAATATCAATTCAAGAAAACAGTAAGTAAAGATGTAACTAGTTATAATTGTAATGGATATAATGGTTATAAATTAAGTGGTACAAATTGTATTATAACTAAATTAGCTGATAGTAAGAATCCAACTATTAAAACTGATACAAAAACTGATACTAAAAAAGCTAATATTCAAGTTATAAGTGGAACTAAGACTTTATTAACAACTACAAAAACTAAAGTAGATTTAAAGGTAGTTCAAACAGTAACTCCTGGAAAATCTGAAAAGGTTGATGATAAGGTAGTAGTAACAACAACTGCTTCAACACAACAAAGAGTAGATGATAAAGTAGTGGTAACAACAACTCCTGATACAACTAAAGAAGATTGCAAAATGGTTGATGTAATAGAAAAATATGAATGTAACTGTACTACTTACCGTGATTCTGATGGTAGAGCACATACTACTTGTAGTACATGTACAAGAACAATTCAAAAGGAAAAATGTGAGAATGTTGTAGTACCAGGAACAACAAAATATAGTTGTCCAAAAGAATCAACAAATAGTAGTGGTTCTGGTGTTAATTTAAAATGTTGGCATTATAAAACAGTAGCTGGAACAACAACATACAGTTGTCCAAAAGAATCAACAAATCATAGTGGTTCAAATACTACATTAAAATGTTGGCATTATAAAACAACTGCTGCCACAACAACTTATAGTTGTCCAAGTGGTACAACAAATCAAAGTGGATCAGGAACATCATTAAAATGTTGGAAATACAATTATACATGTCCATCTAATTCAAATTATAGTGAAGGTAGTGGAGCTAACTTAAAATGTTATTATGTTACTGGCGCAACTTTCAAATATAATTGTAATGGATTTGATGGTTATAAATTAGATGGTACTAATTGTGTTAAAACTACAACTACTGAACAAAAAATATGTTCAAGTGGTTATAAACTAGAAGGAAACAAATGTAATAAATATACAACAGATACTAAAAAAGCAAAAGTATCAACTAAGACTGAATCTTCTACTTCATACAAATGGAGTAGGGAAACTACATTATCTGGATGGACTAAGACTGGAAAAACAAGAGTAGTTGAAGGTAAAGAGGTTTGTAATTAAAAACCTCTTTTTTTGTTGTATTTTTTAAAAATATGAGATAAAATCAATATAGAGGTGGAAAAATGGCAAAGAAAACAGACAAAAAAGTAGAAAAAAAGAATACAAAAGTAGTTGCTAAAAAAGTAAATACTAAAAAGGAAATGCCTGAAAAAATCAAAAAGGAAGTAGAAGAAGTAGTAGAAAAAGTAAGTACAAAAGTAGATGAAGTAAAAACTACAGTTGGTAAAAAGAAAAACCATACTTTTACAATTGTAACATTAGCTTGTGTTTGTGTATTTTTTGTTCTTTCATTTATAATTAAATCAGCAGAAAAACCAAATGAATTACAAGAAATAGATTTAACAGATTTAAGTAAAGAAGTTAAAACGTGGTATGAAGATTTAGCAGCAGGTAATACTGTAGTTACAGTAATAGCAAGTTCAGAATGCCCTCATTGTCAGGAATTAAAACCTGTAATTACTAAGTCTGCTAAGGACAACAATTATAAATTATATTTCTTTGAAGCAAATAAAATGGAAGATGCTGATTATACTGCTTTAACAACTGCATTTGATTTGAAAAACTATGAAGGAAGTATTCCATATATTTATGTAGCAAAAGATAAATTATTTGTTAGTGGTCACACTGGTAATTTACCAGATGCTGATTTAACTACTTTCTTGAAAGATGCTGGAGTAATTGAATAGAAAACTAGTTAACTAGTTTTCTTTTTTTATTTATAGTATAATTTATATAGGTGGTAGTAGTGAATAAGAAGTTAATCATAGTAATTTTAATATTTTTATTAATTATAGTCATTAAATATACATTTTCTAATTATTCTTTAATATATAAAGTAAATAACTATGATGTTTATACCAAATATAATAAAGGTAGATATTATTTTGAAATAAAAAAAGAACATAAGTATAATTTTGATATTTATGGAAAAAGAGGATTAAGTAAAGTTATAATAAGTGATATTAAAGAAATACAGTTTGATAATTACGATTGTATATTACCAGTTATAAAAAATATGGAAACATATCCATTATGCTATAGTAATAACGATAATCAATTAATAGATTACCATTTAATTGATGATGAAGTTTTAGCTGAATATAAGAGTGAAATCAAAGAAATAGAAAAGCCTAATAAAGATTTTATTTTCTACAATAATTTAAATTCTAATGAATATGTAGCTCTTTGGACATATAAAGGTTATACTATTATGAATGGTAAAGAATATAATGATATTAAATTATTTAAAAATGATAGATATGATAATGATTTAGCCTATTTAATTAATGATACTATATATATGCCTAATTATGATCAAGAACATGAATTTGATACTTTAATTGCATTAAATTTAGTTAGCCAAAAAACACATAGTATAAAATTAGATAAGAAAATTGATTATGATTCATATATTGTTGGAAATATTAAGAAAAAATTATATATATTTGATAATAAAACGTCTATTCTTTATGAAATAAATATAAGAAATGGTGAAACAAAAATATTATCAAGTGCTGAAAAAGGATATGTAAAATACGATAATGGTAAATTTGTTACTTGTAGTAAAAGTGAATATAAAGTTAATAAAGTGACAATTGACTCAAAAAAACAAAGCATATATGATTATAAAATTGATAAAAATGTTATTAAGACTTTTAATGATAATAAAGAGTTAAATACATTAATAATTAATACACCAATTTTAATAGTAAAAGAAAATAAGAATAGTTTATATTATATTAAAGATAATAATTTTTATAAATATAATCCTAACAATGGTGAAATAAAAGTATTTTATGATTATGAATTATCATTTAATAATTCTAAAGCAGTATTTATGTATATAAAATAACAGATTAAAATATTAAGCATATAATACATTAGGTGATTATATGTTTGAAAATACTAAAATAGAGAGTCCATTTTATACAATATACAAAATAAAAAAAGGTGATTCATTGTATCAGATATCAAAAGCTTTCAATGTTAATACAAAATTATTAGCGGAACTTAATGGATTAGAAATAGATGATTATATATATCCTGACCAAATGTTACTTATTCCTAAAAAAGATGTTAGTTATTACATTACAAAAGATGGGGATACATTAGATATCGTTAGTAAAATATTTGATACTAGCGTTGAAAATATAATATTATCTAATAAAACAATCTATTTAATGCCAGAGCAAATGATTTATTATAAGAAATAAAGACTAATATACTAGTCTTTTTTTTAATCTCGTGTTATAATTTACATATAATAGGAGTTGGTTAAAGTTGATAGTTAGAAAGCCGTATGCATTTTTAATTAAGCATTTTAGACTTATACACGCTATTCTTTTTCTTATGCTTTTATATTTAAGTATAAGATGTCTTAGCATATATTCTTTTTTTAACGACTATGCTACTAACCATTATTTTAATCAAGTTATATCTTTAGCGAGTGATTATATTAAACCATTAATGTTTATAGTATGTATTATATCAATATTATTAGGTGCTGTAATATTTTACCTATTATCAATTAAAAAGAAAAAAAGAACATTTTATGTTTTCTTATGTTTATATTATATTGTACTAATCATATATTATATCTACATATATAATACAATGTTTAATCTTACTAAAGCAGTTCTAAGTGTTGAAAGTGTTCGTGCGATTAGAGATATTGCTTTAATAGTTATACTTCCTCAATTATTCTTCTTAATTATATGTGTAGTACGTATGCTAGGATTTAATCTAAAAAGCTTTGAGTTCAAAAAAGATTTAGAAGATTTAAAAATAGATACTTCTGATTATGAAGAAGTAGAGGTAATGCTTGGTCAAAATAATTATAAATATGCACGAGCATTCAGAAAAGCAATAAGATATAGTAAGTATTTTATATTAGAAAATAAATTTTTTGTAACTATTTTAGCTTCAATATTAGTACTTTCAATTTCAGGATTAATTTATTTTAATGTAAAAGTTCAAAATGAAAAACATGCAGAAAATGAAGAGTTAGTTATAAATTCTATTAAATACACTGTAGAAGATTCTTTCTATACTAAGAAAAGCAGCAATGGAAGCATAATTAGAAATGGAAAAACATATTTACTTGTTAAAATTAAAATGCATAATAGATCAAATAATAAATATGACTTGTCAAAAGATTTATTTAGATTAAATGTAAATGGTGAACTTAGAATGCCAATATTAAATTTAACTAGTGAATTTATAGACATAGGAACAGTGTTTACAGCACAAAGAATTAATGAAGGGGAAGAAATAAGTAACTATGTTGTATTTGAAATGAATGATGATGAGTTAAAAGAAGAACTCATATTAAAAATCAAAAATATGGATGAAGTTATATCTTCTAGTACATCTAAATATACTGATGTAATTATTAATCCTAAAAATAATGATGTAGTAACAAAATCTAATACTTATAAAGTTGGTGATGAAATAGACTTCAGTGATTCTATATTAGAAAACACTAAATTAACAATTGTTAATTATACAATTAATGACACATTAAAGGAAAAAAGTAAATATTGTTTAAGTGGTAAATGCTATGATAAAGTATATGTTGTACAGCCATCTTCAACTGATATGAGCATATTAAAGTTAAGCGTTAATTTTCAAAGAGATAATAATGTTAGTCTTGTTAAAACTAATGATAAATTATTTAATATCTTTGGAAAAATTAGCTATTATTATAAGAATGAAACATTTAACGCAGGATTAAAATCTACATTTGATATGTACAATACAGATGAATTTATATATTTCGATATACCAAAAGAAGTGAAAGATGCTGAAAGAATTAGCATAATTATCACAATTAGGGATAAAATATACACAATAAACTTGAAATAATACATATAATTTAGTATAATTATATGTACTTGGAGCCATAGCCAAGTGGTAAGGCACAGGTCTGCAACACCTCCATCGTCGGTTCAAATCCGACTGGCTCCTCCATAAAAAAATTAATCGAATTTAGTTCGATTTTTTTTATTAAAAAATATAAATATTTGTTCAAGAATAATTGAATAAACTTGTCAAATTTTGTATAATTGTCTTGGTGAAAAAAATGAGATGTTTTATAAATAATTTACTTGATATCAATCTAAGTATTGATATTCAAATTGCTATAATGGCTGCAATAATAATTATTTTATTTATAAGCGTTATAATATTAACGATAATAAAAAAGGCGAAGAAGTAGTATGAAGAAAAAGAAGTTAACAATGTTGATTTGGTGGGTATTTTGGTTTTTATTCTTAGAATTAATTTTTAGGGTATTTGTAATTAAAAACTTTTTATCACTATCCACTTTAATTGTGATACTTTTTTGTATACCATGGGTTATTCTATTATCAATAGTTTTAAATTTATTTAATGAAAAAGTAAATAAAATTTTAAATATCATATTTACAACATTTTTTGGTGTATTAATGCTAGCACAATTTGTATATTTTAAAGTATATGATTCAGTGTTTTCATTTTTCTCAATAACTGCTGGTGGAGCGGGACAAGTAATGCAGTTCTGGGAACAAATTGTTAAAGTGATTGCAAAGAATTGGTATGTATTCTTAATCGTTATAGTACCATACATTTTATTCTTAGTGTTTAATAAAAAATTATTTTCATATAAAAGAATTAAAAAGGTAACAATGCTTGCTGAATTAGTATTATTAGTACTTTCTGGTGGTGGAATGTTTGCTTGTGTATATTTTGAAAAAGAAAGTATTTATTCTTTAAAAAGATTATTATTTGAAACACATGCACCCATGTTAACAATTGAAAAAATAGGTTTAACTAATATGGAAATTGTAGATTTATATAGATATACTTTTGGATTTGAGGAACAAATATATATTGATGAAAATGCCAGTGAAGAAGAAGTAGTGGAACTTGATGAGAAAAAAGAATATCACACATTTAATATTGATTTTGATGGATTGATTTCCAAAACAAATGATAAGAAATTATTAAATATGCATAAATATTTTAAAGGTGTTGAGCCAACAGAAAAAAATATATATACTGGATTATTTAAAGGAAAAAATGTTATCTTTATTACTGCGGAAGCATTTGATCCAATAGGACTAGATCCAAAACTTACGCCAACATTATATAAAATGGCTAATAACAGTTATGTGTTTAAGAATTATTATCAACCTTTATTCCCAGTATCAACTACTGATGGTGAGTATATGAATTTAACTAGTTTAATTCCAAAAGAAGGTGTATGGAGTTTCTATAAATCAAGTAAAATAGAGATGCCTTTAGGTTTTGGAACTAAATTTAAAGATGCAGGATATATTAGTTATGCATTTCATGATCATAACTATAAATATTATGATAGACATTTATCTCATCCTAATTTGGGATTTGATTACATGGCTTGTGGCAACGGACTTCAAAAAATCATGAATTGTAAGCATTGGCCAAATAGTGATGATGAAATGATTGAAGCAACAACATCATATTATTTGAAAAAAGGAAAACCATTCGCAACATATTATATGACCGTTAGTGGGCATTTAAATTATAATTTCTATGGAAATAATATGGCATATAGAAATAAAAATGCAGTAAAAGATTTGAAATATAGTGATGCGGTAAAGGCTTATATTGCAACTCAAATTGAACTTGATAAAGCTATGAAAAGATTACTTGATGAATTATCTAATGCTGGTGTATTAGATGATACATTAATTGTTATGGCTTGTGATCATTATCCATATGGTTTAACTTTTAAAGAGTTAAATGAGGTTAGTGAAAATGATAGAAAAGATAAATTTGAAAATTATCATTCTACTCTAATTATGTATAATCCTTCAATAGAAAAAACTGTTATAGATAAAGTTGTTAGTGGTATTGATTTACTACCAACAATATATAATTTATTTGATATTGAATATGATTCAAGATTATTTATGGGTAAAGATATATTTAGCGATACTGAAGGATTAGCAATATTATCCGATAGAAGTTGGGTTAGTGATAAAGGAACATACAATAGCGTTAGTAAAAAATTCACTAAAAAAGTATCTGAAGATGTACCAAATGATTATATAGATAAAATGAATCAAATAGTAAGTCAAAAATTTACAATGTCTTCATTGATATTGGATTATGATTACTATGATAGACTAGGATTATAATGAAGATAGAAGTAAATAATTTTAGCTTGAAGGATATATTACTTAGTGGTGCTTGTTTTCGTGCCCATGAAAATGAAGATGGAAGTTTTACAAATATATTAAAAGATAGAGTAATCAATATTAAACAAGACGGAAATGTTTTAACTATTAAAGCATCTAAGAATGATAATTTAAAAGAAATAATATATGATTATTTTGATTTAAATAGAGATTATGATTCAATAAATAAATATTTATCTTCAAGAGATAAAATAATGAAAGATGTTGTGAATAAGTGCTTAGATTATAGAATACTTAATCAAGATTCATTTGAAATGGGAATATCATATATAATAAGTCAAAGTAACAATGTCAAAAGAATTAGTAAAATAATTAATAATTTGTGTACTAAATATGGCGATAAAGTATATTTTGAAGGACAAGAATACCATTTGTTTCCATCTTATGAACAATTAAAGGATTTAAAAGTAGAAGATTTTACAAAATTAAAAGTAGGGTTTAGAGATAAATATTTATTTGATTATATTCAAAAATATAGTGAATTAGATATTGACAATTTAAGTACAAATGATGCATTTAAAAAATTAATGAGCATCAAGGGTATAGGTTTAAAAGTTGCTTCATGTATTCTTCTATTTGGCTATAGAAGATTGGATACATTTCCAATAGATACATGGGTTAAAAAAAGTATTTCAGAGAATTATAATATAAAAAATGATCAGAAAACCATAGAAAGGTTTGCAAAAGAGAAGTATGGTGACTATACTGGTCTTGCAATACAATATTTATTTCATAGTCAAAGAAACAAATAGATTATCTATTTGTTTTTTATTGTGTTATAATTATTCTATGATAAAAAAGATATTAAAAGAAAATTATCTAATACTAATGTTAATAGCTATGACTATTATTATCTTTTATGTATTAAAAAATAGTAATAGTGTTTATAAAATAATAGATTTTGATAATAAAGTAATAGAATTTTTTAAATATCTACATGTAAATAAATTTACAAATATTATGAAAACAATAACATTTTTTGGTGATTGGTACATACCAGTTCTTATTATCGTGTGTATTTTTCTAGCTTTTAAAAACAAGTGGTATTCATATATAATGACAACAAGTTATGCTTTTGCGGGAGTGTTAGCATTTATAACTAAATTTTTAATAGCAAGACCAAGACCATTAGTTGCATTAACTAAAATACCTAGTAGTTATAGTTTTCCTAGTGGACATACACTAACATCTATTGTATTCTATTTAACACTATGTTATTTAATAACTATTAATTTAAAAGATTATAAAAGAAAGATATTACTTTTTTTGATAACTACATTAATATTTTTTGTTGCTTTATCGCGTGTATACTTAGGAGTACATTTCTTTTCTGATGTAATAGGTGGATTTATATTGGGAATATTATGTGAGATATTTATAATAAGAGTTATCAACAAAAATTTTATTGATAAAATAATAAAAAAACAATAAAATAGTTGAAAAATATATAAAAAAATCATATAATAACTTATATGAAATGCAGGTATAGTTCAACGGTTAGAATGTGGCCTTGCCAAGGCTAAGATGCCGGTTCGATTCCGGTTACTTGCTCCATTTGAAGACAACTTACGGACTAATTAAAGTTCGTAAGTTTTTATTTTACTTACTAAAAAGAGGAAAAAATTATCAAAATAATTTAATCCTCTTTTTATATTTTTTAGAATGTGGGAGTAAAGTCCTTGTCTATCCAGCACTGAATTTATACTCTCATACAAATTCTTATGTGGGATATTTCCCAAACCAAATATAAGAAATATAGTTAATTATATTTGAAATTATTTATAATATGTTATAGATTCTAAACTACCATGAGTATTTATACTTTTAATATACGTATTATTATAATAAAAATATTCTCCCAATTGTGTTCCATATGTTTCTTCAGACATGAGTACAATAATGGCATAATTTCCTTCTGAAAAATAGTATATAAAAGCTCCTTTAGCAGAAGGGCATCTTTCTTTTGCATCCGTTGATATCTTCTTTATATCTTCATTTTCTATAATTTTTTTATTATAACTTGAATCTCTGGTTGAAATTTCAATACCATTAGTATATGTAAGATCATAATTTAATACACTAGTAGAAACTCCTCTTCTATCAAATATATTTTTTTGTAAAGTTATAATTACAGGTTTATTATTTATAATAGCTATATAGGTATCATCAGATTGTATAATTCCATTTTGATAGTTGTACTTCAACAAATAATTGCAATTGTTTATTACATATAATTCATATATATATGGAATTATAAAAATTAAAATAGGAATGATAATCAAGATAATATATTTCTTAAAAACAAAATTATTAGAGATAGTATTATTTGATTTTACACTACAAATTCCTATTATGTATAAAATAAATGAAATCAACGAAATTGGAAATAAAAATATAAAATCCCAATCTACTTCAATTATCCCACTACTATAAATAATAAAACTGATTATATTAAATACCATATACACTACAATAATTGTTCTTGGCATTTTCAATTCTGTTTTTTTATTAAAAACTTTCACTAAAAAGAATATTGACATTATAAATAATAGAAAAACATTAATATATATTGCACTTTTTAGCATAATTGCACACTCCCTTTTCACTATCTTAAATTCTAATCAATAATATTATATTATAAAATACAATTTTTTACCATACGACCATTGAAATATGATAAAGTTTCATATATAATGTTTTTAGAAATAGAGCGTTATGGTTCGTAAGCTGTTGCTTAACCGCTCCATTATTGTATTAAATCTAACCATTTTGGTTAGTTTTAAATTGTTATAAATTACTGTATACTTTGTGATAATAAAATAGCTGAGTTTATAATTCCTCAACTATTTTATTATCTTTAATATATCTTTTTTTATTACATTTGCCGGCCATTAGTAATATTTCTATTGTTAATTTATTTGTCATATTAGCTAACATTTTAGGAGTTATTTTTTCATTTATTAAATATACTTTGTCTTTTATGTTAACAGTTTCATCTATTTTAATTGCCATCATATTCATTGATGTTTGGCCTACTGAATAGTATTTTTTATTATTTATTATTACATAATGTGAGTTAATTCCATACCCAATTCCATTGTTATATCCAACTGGTATTATTGCAATTCTTATATTTTCATTTGCTTTATATGAAAGACCATATCCTACATTTTCATCTTTCTTAACGTCTTTTATTTGTAATATATTTGTGTACATACTGAATGCTGGTTTAATATCTAAACTAACATTAGTAAATATTTTACTTAAATTTAATTTTTTTTGCATATATTTATTTCTTATATTTCTTAGTTTGTTAAAAATTCCATGGTTACTTATAACAATTGTAGGATTATATCCATACATAATACTTCCTAGTCTTACACCATTAGTCCAAGATATTTTTTCATGTGCCACTAAATTTGAACTACTAGTTATATGTACTATTGGTATGTTTTCTATATTTATATTTTCGGTTAACTCTTTGAATTTTTTTACTTGATTATCATAGTTTTGATCATGTATACCTACTGAGGATAAGTGAGTATATATTCCTTCAAGTTGAATATATTTATTATTACTTATTAATTCATATGCTTTTTCTAATTCTTCTTTATCTTTAAAACCTAATCTGTTCATTCCACAATCTAATTTAATATGTACTTTAATATTATTATTTAATTTTTTGCATAACTCATTTAAATATTCATAGTTTGCTATTGTTATAGTAATATTATTTTTTATAGCTATTTCTAAATCTTCAATATCTATTGGAACAAAACATAGTAATGGTGTCTCTTTATTATATTTACGCACATTTATTGCTTCTTGAAGGTAAGAAACAGCTAAATAATTAATACCTCCTTCAACTAATGAGTTAACAATATATTCTCCATGTCCATAAGCATTAGATTTTACTACTCCAAAATAATATTTATAGTCATTATACTTTTTAATAATACTTTTAACATTATTTTTTAAAGTGTCTAAATTAATTTCAACATAAGTTTTATCCATATTTCCTCCATTATATATTTTCTATATTTATTAGTTTAGCATGTATTACTAATCTTTTATTGTTTTTTCCATTACAAGTTGATAGTGTTAGTATTTTATCAGTGTTATTAATATCAGTTTTGAATGAATAGTCACTTCTTCCTTTTAACATTTGTAAAAATTCATTATATTGTATTTTATCATTAAAAGAAGTAATAAGATAGTCATTTGTATAATCTATTATATATATACTAAAGATTTTAAATTGAAAAATGTTTTCTTCAGTGGTTATTTTAATTATATGATTGTCTTCATTATTAATCCAGTTATCATTTAAAACATCTTTTAGTGAACCAAACATAGTTTTATTAGACATATTATGTCCATAAATAATAGTATTATCATTTAAATTATTAATATTATTTCTATAATCCATAAATATCCAACCAGCATTTGATTTTTTATTATAGAAAGAGTGCTTTAAATAATAATTATTATCTTTATATTTTACAAATGGATAATTAACATTTGTATTTGGAACTTCTAAATAACCGACAGTATCTTTATTTATTTCTTTTAATTCAGTTATATTAATAATGTTACTTTTTTTGTTTGAATTTTCATTTTCATTAATACTATTATCAATAACATTTTTTATATCAATTAATTCTGATTTAGTAGTAATATTATCGTAATTCCATTTGAATATTTTTAAAGTTGAAACAATTATAGTGAAAATGAAAACAATATATATTATTTTTTTCAAGTTAAACCTCCGACATAATTATAATATATTTTTTAATAAATTAATACTTTTAGTTTAAAAATATGGTATATTAGATGTGGAGGTAAAAAATGAAAAATAAGTTTTTGAAATTATTTTTATCATTAATATTAGTTCTAGCGTTATGTGCTTGTGGAAAAAGTGAAAAAACATTTGAAGAAGAAGGATTTAAGATTACATTAACTAATGAGTTTGCAAAAAAGGATCTTGAAAATTTTACATATTATTATCAATCTTTAATATCATTTGTAACTGCTTTAAATGAACCAATGACTACTTTAGAATATTTAGGATTAAGTAATGCTTCTACTGTAGAAGATTATTTAACTGAAGTCGCTAGTGCTAATAAAAAGGAAGCAGATATAAAGACTAGAAATAATTATGCATATTTCGATTTCGAATCTACAACCGATAATAATACTTTTTATTATTTATGTGCAGCTTACAAAAGTGATAATGGTTTCTGGTTATTAAATTTCGGTTGTAAAGCGGAAGATAAAGATAAAATGTCAGAACAATTTCTTACTTGGGCTGATAGTGTAGAAGTATAAATCTTGTATATATTACAAGATTTTTATTTTGTAATATGATATAATGTTTTTAGAGTAGGTGATAATATATGGCAGACAATAGAAGTAGAGCATTAGATAATAAATGTCCCAGCTGTGGAGCACCAATACTATATAATGCTACCACACATAACTGGGTATGTGAGTATTGTCACAGTAAATTTTCTTTAGAAGAAATGAAGAAATATAATAATGCCAGCAGTAAAGAAAATAATGAACCTATAAAAAAGGTAATTAAAAAAACAACTGATAATACTACTTATGTAAGATATTTTTGTAAGAATTGTAATGCCGAAATAATAGCTGATGAAAATACAGCATCTACGTTTTGCGTGTATTGTGGAAATACTGCTATATTAAAAGAAAAATTATCTGGAGAATTTGCGCCTTCTAAAATAATTCCATTTAAAAAAGATAAAAATTATGCAATTAATGGCTTTAAAATGCTGAAAAAAGGTAGACCATTTGTACCTAAGGATTTTGTGAATGAAAAAAATATTGAAAAAATTACTGGAGTTTATATTCCTTTTTGGCTATACGATGTTATGGTAAATGGTGAACTAAATGTTAAAAGTACGCGTGTAGCTTCTTGGAGAAGTGGAGATTATGCTTATACTAAAACTGATATTTATGCTGCTGATAGTATAGGTGAAATGTCATATGGAAAAGTTCCAGTTGATGGTTCATCAAGATTTGCTAATGATATTATGAATGCTATTGAACCATTTGATTATAGTGAGCTAGAAGAATATAATCACGCATATTTATCTGGCTTTCTTGCTGAAAAGTATGATGTTGATTCATCAACTGCGTTTGAAGATGCTAGGAAAAGGACAGTTAAAAGTACGACAGATAAAATGTTAAGTGATATGAGTGTACCTGGTAGTAAAGTAATTACAAACAATACACTTGCTGCCAATATACAAAAAACAGATTATGTACTACTTCCTGTGTGGATGGTTAATGTTAAATATAACAATAAGTATTATACATTTGCCATGAATGGACAAACTGGTGAATTTGTTGGAAATATTCCTTTAAGTGTTGGAAAAGTAATTTTATGGTATTTTGGATTGTTTTTCTTAATAGCATGCGTAGGATTACTATTAAACTATTTAGGTGTGGTGATTTAAGATGAGGAAAATAGTTAAATTATTTTATACAATTTTGATTATATTATTTTCTATAAATGTTTGTGCAAGTACAAATTTACTTGAAAGAACTGAAGAAAATAATTGGGGTGTTAGAAAAAGGATTGAATTAACTGATACAAGATTAAATATAATTAGAAATACTAAGTATGTTAATGCTAATGAGAAAATATATGATTTTTCTTCTATATTATCTGAAGATGATGAAGTTAAAATAAAAGAATATGTTGATAAATTTATTAATGCAACCGGGATGGATTTTGTAGTTCTTACAGATAGTGTCCCATATTCATATGATGAAAGAAATGCTGAATATGCAGTAGATTTTTACGATTATAATGATTTTGGACTTGATTATAATAAATATAGTGGGGTAATTCTTTTTAGAAATACATATGAATCAGATCCTTATTATGGACTATATACTACTGGGTATGCACAACAATATTTCCCAGTGGAAAGATATGATCCAATTCTTGATGATATATATCCATACTTTAAATCTAAAAATTATGTTGAAGGTATTAGAATAGTAGTTGATGAGTTAATTAATTATTACAATTTAGGTATACCAAATGAATATAGTGATAGTTACTTAGATGAAAATGGAAATTTAATTGTTAAAGCGCATCATGAACCTCCCTATTTAATTGTGGGTATTATTTCATTTGTAATAACTAGTATTGTTATAGGAGTACTTGTTTCTAAAAATAAGATGGTATATAAAGCAAAGGATGCTAATCAGTATCTGGATGCTAATTCTATAAAATATAGTAAAAAAGAAAGTCATTTAGTATCTACTCATACTACAAGTCGTTATATTCCACCTAGCGATTCTGGCGGAGGTAGTTTTGGTGGTGGTTCTAGTCATTCCTTTAGTGGCTCAAGTGGAATAGGACATGGGGGCGGTGGACGTCATGGTTAAAAAAGAGTAAAACTCTTTTTTATTTTAAAGAAAAATATTAAAGTATGATATAATTATTTTGGGTGAAACGTTATGCTTATCAGTAATGATTGGAAAGATTATGAATGCATTGATGCTGGTAATGGTGAAAAGTTAGAAAGATGGAAAGACATAGTTTTAAGAAGACCTGATCCATGGGCATTGTGGACTCATAAAAACGATAATATATGGAAAAATTATCATGCTATATATCATAGAAGCGATAAAGGCGGTGGATATTGGGAAAATATTAAAAAATTTCCTGATTTTTGGACTATAAAATATAAGGAATTAACATTTAAAGTAAGCCCAACAGGATTTAAACATACAGGGCTTTTTCCTGAACAAGCTGCTAATTGGGATTTCATTATAAATAAGATTAAGAAATCAAATCGCAAAGTGAAAGTACTTAATTTGTTTGCATATACTGGTGGTGCAACTATTGCAGCATCTTATGCTGGTGCAGTTGAAGTTGTACATGTTGATGCATCTAAGGGAATGAATGATTGGGCAAAAGAAAATGCTAAATTATCAGGACTTGAAAATAATAAAATTAGGTATATATGTGATGATTGCTTGAAATTTGTAGAACGTGAGAAAAAAAGAGGAAATAAATACGATGCCATAATAATGGACCCTCCTACATATGGTAGAGGTCCTTCTAAGGAACTATGGAAATTTGAAGATAGTTTAAATAAATTAATTGATTCATGTATAGATATATTAAGTGATGATCCATTATTCCTATTAATTAGTTCTTATACTAAAGGTATCACTCCTGAAATACTTAAAAATGTTTTGATTACAAGTTGTGATTCTAAATTAAAGTGTGGGAAAATTAGTACCGATGAAATAGGGCTTAAAATAACTAATAGTCATTTAATACTTCCTTGTGGTGTTTATGGAAGATGGGAAAAAGATGAAGATTAACATTATTTATGAAGATAATCATGTGTTAGTGGTTGAAAAACCTATAAATATTCCTGTTCAAGAAGATAATACAAAGGATATGGATTTATTAAATATATTAAAACAATATATTAAGGAAAAATATAATAAACCAGGTAATGTATATTTAGGCTTAGTTCATAGATTAGATAGACCTGTTGGTGGAATCATGGTTTTTGCAAAAACAAGTAAAGCATCATCTAGACTAAGTGAACAGATAAGAAATAAAACATTTAAAAAGACATATAATGCTGTTGTTATAGGAAATATATGTCAAAGTAAGATTTTAAAAGATAAATTATTAAAAGATTCAAAAACTAATATAGTAAAAGTAGATAACAATGGTAAAGAAGCAATATTATCATTTGAGAAGATAGATTATAAAGATAATATGTCTTTAATAAATATAAATTTAGAAACTGGTAGATCTCATCAAATAAGAGTCCAATTTTCTCATTTTGGATATCCTTTATACGGAGATAATAAATATAATACTAATGCTAAAAGTGGAGAACAAATTGCTTTATTTGCTAAAAGAATTGAATTTATTCATCCAACTACTAAGAAATTATTAACATTTGAACTTGATTTACCTTCTAGATATCCATTTAATATTTTTAAATAATGTGTTAAAATTATATAAGAAAGAATAAGGGTGTAAATTATGGAATTTGAAAATGATATTAATTATTTGGATCAGCATTTTTTAATTAATAAAAGTATAATAAATGCTTTTGTTGATGAAGCACATTTGAGTGTAGAAGAAAGCGTTGTTGAAATAGGTCCAGGAAAAGGACAAATTAGTGATACGCTAGCAAGACGATGTGGTCATTTGACTTGTATAGAAATAGATAGTAATTTAGAGCATTTTATGAATGTTTTAAAAGACAAATATGATAATGTGGATATTATATATGGCAATGCATTAGATGTATATATTCCAGATTGTAATAAAATAATATCTGCTTTACCTTATTCTATTACTGAACCATTTATTGAAAAATTATTAAGATGTAATTTTGATGAGTGTTTATTGATTGTTGGTAAGAAGTTTGCTGATTCTGTTATCAATAAAGAACTAAATAAATTATCACTTCTTACTAACTCTTTCTTTGAAGTGACTAAAATAATGGATATATCTCCTGATGCATTTGATCCTAAGCCTAGAGTAATGTCTTCTATGATAAGACTTATTCCAATAGGTAGGGAATCATTTAAAAATAATTTTAAAAGATTTGTATTTAGAGAAATGTTTTTCCATAGAGATAAAAAATTAAAAAATAATTTAATGGAAGCTTTAATTGAATTTGCTAAAATGCATGAACAAAAATTAACTAAGAAAGAAAGTAAAGCTGTAGTTGATAGTTATGATATACCTAAGGAAACATTGAATAAATTAATGGAAAATTTATCTAATTATGAATATGAAATGATTTATAGTAAATTAAAATAATCTCACATGAGATTATTTTATTATTGATTGAATTTCGTTAAATAAGATTTCTTTATAATCATTGATTGAAATAGGATAGTCATTTAATACTGAATCATATATTGTACTACTTGTAAGTTCAATTACCATAAATAATTTTTCTTTTACATATTTTTCTTTTTTATTATATTCTTTAAATTCAGTTTCTAACATTTCTTTTATATCTGTATATGAATTATCATATTCATCAAGTAATGCTTTATTATATATTCCTAATGACAAATTTTTACCTATAAATTTTAATAATTCTTTATTTTTAATGAAAGATTCTATTATATAATCTATTATATTAATTATTCTATCTTTAAAATCTTTTATATTTTTATTGTTAACATATATTAATGCTTCTTCAAATAATAAATGTGATCTCTCTATAATTACTTTTTCATATATATCCCATTTATCTTCGAAATATAAATAAAATGTACCTTTAGCAACTCCAGCGTTTTCTGTTATTTCATCTATTGAGGTAAATTGTACTCCTTTTCTTATAAATAAATTATATGCAGATGATAATAAATTTTCTTTTTTTAACTGTTTATTTTCAGCGATTTTAGAATTATCGCTATTTAAGCTATTCATAATATCTCCTTTTTGAACGGTTATATATAATATTATTTTTTTGACGTAAAGTCAAGATTTTCCTATTAATAATGCATATTTATGTTATAATATTGCCAGTAATAGTTATATGGAGAGAAATCATGATAGAAATAAGTTTGAATAAAGTTAATAAAAGTTATGGATTTAATAAAGTGTTAGATGATCTATCATTTGATGTTAAAACTAATGAAAGAATTGCTTTGATTGGAAGTAATGGTTGTGGAAAAACTACTACACTTAGATTAATTATGGGGATAGAGAGTGTAGATAGCGGTGTTATTAGTGTTAGAACTGGATCATCAATTGGTTACTTAACACAAATACCAAATAAGGAAGAAGATAATATTACAGCTAGAGAAGTGTATTTAAGAGGCGTACAAAAAATTATTGATCTTGATAAAAAAATAAATGAATTTGTCGGTAAAATGGATACAAGTAATAAGAGTATTAAAGAATTAGACAAATTGCAGGAAGAATTTAGAATTCTAGGTGGATATCAGTTAAATGAAAAGGTAGAAAAAATTAGAAATGGTTTTAAATTAAGTGATGATTTACTTAATAATAATTATAATAATTTAAGTGGCGGTGAGAAAACAATTGTTAATTTAGCATCATTAGTATTATCAAATCCGGATGTATTATTGCTTGATGAACCTACAAATCATCTAGATATTGAAACATTAGAATGGTTTGAGGAATATCTAAATACATATAGAGGAACCGTAATAATAGTAAGTCATGACAGATATTTTTTAGATAGGGTAGTTAACAAAATAATATGTATGGAAAATGGCCGTGCAGATATTTATTATGGTAATTATACTTATTATTTAAAAGAATCAGAAAAAAGATTAATGTTACAATTTCAGGCATATAAAAATCAACAAAAGCAAATTAAGGCAATTGAAGAAGCAATAGCCAGATTAAAAGAATGGGGTAATAAGAGTGATAACCCAATGTTTTTTAGAAGAGCTGAAGCTATGCAAAAAAGATTAGACAGAATGGTTAAAGTAGACAAGCCACAAGAAAAAAGTGATATAAGAATTAATCTAACCTTTTCTAGTAGAAGTGCCAATCACGTTTTATCTATAAAAGATTTAAATCTTTCAATTGGTAATAAAGAGTTAATTAAATCGTCAAGTATGGATGTAAACTATAAAGAACGTGTATGTTTAATGGGGAAAAATGGTACTGGAAAGACAACTTTAATCAAAAATATATTAAATAATGAACATGAAAATATAAAATTAGGTGTAAATACTGATATTGGATACATTCCACAAGAAATTAGATTTGAAAATGAAGAATTGACTATTTTTGAATATATGAGGGGAATATTTGTTGGGAGTGAAAGTGAACTAAGAAGTAAATTATTTAGATTTTATTTCGATACTAATTCAATAGATAAAAAGTTAAAAACTTTAAGTGGTGGTGAAAAAGTAAGAATAAAATTACTAGAACTTATACTTAAAAAAGCAAATTTTTTAATTTTAGATGAACCTACTAATCATATAGATATAGATACAAGGGAAATACTGGAGTCTTCACTTTTAGAATATGATGGAACAATTTTATTTATTTCTCATGATAGATATTTTATTAATAAAATAGCTACTAAAATAGTTAGGATAGAAAACAAAAAGTTTGTAACTTATGATGGTAATTATGATTCTATAAAGCAAAAAAAAGAACCTAATAATATACAAGAAACTAAAGAAGAAAAAGTTGAAATAACAGGTAGTAAGAGATTAAAGGAATTCTTAAACGATGCAACTAAGGTGGAACACATTAGTTCTTCTAATAACATTAATGTATATAAAATAAGGAAAAAAAGTAAAATATTTTATCTAAAAGTGTCAAATCATTTAAGCGCTGAATCAATAAGACTTGAATATTTAAATGGTAAAATTAATATTCCAGAAAAGGTATTTTATGAAAAGTATAATGGTATGTCATATATTTTGACTAAAGAAGTTAAAGGAATACCATTATCAGATGAATATTTTATTAATAATCCAATGCTTGGAATAGACATATTAGTGGATGTATTTAATCATTTATATAATATTGATTATAGTGATTGTATATTAGATGAAACTATAGATAGTAAAATCAAATACATTGAAACTAAAAATATTAAATTAAATGATGATCTAATTAAGCGTTTTCATACTAAAGAATCGTTAATCAAATATATTAAGGGTAATAAACCTAAGCAAATAATAGGTTTAACTCATGGGAAATTAACTTTAAATAATATAATAACAATAGACAATAAATTTAGTGGATTAATTGATGTTGGATTTTCTGGGCTTTGTGATATCTATTATGATTTGGTTATGTGTGAAATGTCTATAGAAAAATACTATGGTATTAACTATGTTGATGTATTTTATGATAAAATAGGTATTGAAAAGGATGAATTTAAAAGTGATTATTATAGATTACTTATTAGTTTAGTGATGTAGTATGGATGAAATATTAAAATTTAAATATGATGACAAATGGTATATTTTAAAAAATGAAGATGGGAAATTTATTAAATATAAAGAAGAAAATGGAAAGCTTTCTTTAGAATTAACTCCTGAAGAAAAAAATATATTTAATGAAATATTATATGAAATAACCCCATCTTTTGCTAGTATTTATTTGAGTAATTATAAATTAGGTGATAAAGAGTATAAAATATATTTGGATTTAAAAACAAATTTTAGAATTTTTGATCCCATACCACCTCATGATGATTTAGTTATATTAAATAATATATTTAATAATATGAGTGAAGAAGTATATTTAGAAAAGGGAAAAGCTAGTATGGAGAATTTTGTTAAGAAAATTATAAAACATAATAATAAAATAATAATCGTATTATTATCTGCTTCACTATGCTTTCAACTTTTAGCAGCAGATGTAATAATAAATAAAAATATAGAATTGCATGAAGAAACTTTATCTAGAATTGAATCTTCTATTAATTATTCAAATGATGAAGTTCAAACTAAATTATATGAATCTATAAAATCAAATCCTAATATTACTGATACTGAAAAAGAAAATATAGTAAAATATTTATGGGTTTTTGCAGATAATAAGAATTATTTGGATTTAGATTATTTTTATGATGTTTTAAGTACATTAAGAATAGAGTATGTGGAAGAAGAAAAAATTCCATATGATAATCACTATACTACTGGATCATATAACACAAGTGAAAACAAAATAACGTTTTATAAGGCAAAAAGTATTAAAGATGTTAAAGAATCAACCTGGTCTCATGAATTATTTCATACTATGCAGAAAAGATTATATAAGAACTATAATTCCTATATAGTGGAAACTGTAAATTCAATATTTAACGAAGAATATAGTAGTTTTTATGAGAATTCTGCATATGATCTATATTATAATTATACTAAAATGTTAATGGAAATAATTGGTAGTGAACCATTTAAAAAATATCAAGGATATTCTTCTTTGGATCCTATAATAGATGCTTTATGTGAGATAACAGGAAGTAAAGTAGATGCTAAAAGATTACTAGCAAATATGGAAAACTATAAAATGACTTATGATAGATTATCTCCAACATATTATAACTATGAAAAACAAATAGAATACCTATCAGAATTAAATTCTGAAATAATAAAAGATATAGGCATTTATTATGAATCAAAATTTGGCATTAGTATGGATAATGACTTAATAATGTTAAGTTATTATGATAATGATAAATTTTTGAGAATGGTTGAAGAAAGGGATTTACCTAAAGGTGATAGTAAAAACATTTTAATAACTCAAAACAATATGTTAAGTTATTTTAGAGGGAATACATCATTAAATGAGATTCAATTATTATATAGTGTTCCTGTAGTTGGAGTAATGATAGATCCTGTGAGTAATACTAAAATAGAGAAACATTATAGTAAGGAACAATGGATAAAAATTAATAATGAAAATAGGTATTTGGTAGAGCCAAAATTAGAACCAAGTAAATAAAAAATTCACTAAAGTGAATTTTTTGTTTTTAACCAATTTTTACCATCAATTATTCTTGATACCAACATACTTGAAGCACTATCTCCAACTACATTGAGCATAGTTGCAGGTGGATCTATTATTGTAGCTATTATTGTTAATATTGGTAATGCAGATACTGGGAATCCCAATATGGTTATTATTAGCATTTCTGAGATAGTTCCTCCTCCGATAGGAACTGCAGTCACTAATAAAGTGGCAAGTAGGGCAACACCTAATATTTTAGTGGTAGAAATATTTGCATTAAACAGATATACTAAGAACATTATTTTAAATACACTACCTATTATAGAACCATCTTTATGAAAACTTGTTCCAAGGGGAATAGTTGTATCTGCTATATCATCTTTTACACCAATTTTTTTAGCACATTCAGTATTTACTGGTATAGATGCAGCTGAAGAGCATGTTGCTAAAGAAGTTAATGTTGCTGGAAGAATATTTTTCCAATAACTTTTAACACCTTCTTTTCCTGCTGCAATGTATGCATATAGTGTATAGGCTATGAAATAATATAATATACTTACTATCGTATAAATGATAAATGTTTTACCATATCCAAGTGCAATTTCTCCTCCAAATGTACCAACTAAAGCAGCAAAGTAACAACCAAGCCCTATTGGAGCATAGTACATGATTATTTTAATAAATTTCTGTAATACTTCATTTGCACTATCAAGTACTTCTAACAATTTTTTTCCTTTTTCTTTTGATAAATTAATACTAATACCAATTAATATTGAAAAAATAATCAATGCAATCATGTTATCTCTTGTAAGTAACTTATTAAAATCATTGACACTTATTGTATCAATTGTTCTCTTTAAGAAATTTACTTTTTCACTTGTTACTTCTTCTTCAATACTTAATACTTCCTTAATATTATTTGCATCTTTGATATTAACTAATCTAAATGATTTTGTTGTAATTAATCCTACAAGCACACTGATTAATGATGTAATTACAAATACTAATATTATTGTTGAAAGTATTTTCCCTATTCTTTTAGGTTGTTTCATTTTACCAATGGATACACTTATCGTTAAAAATATAAGTGGTATTATTGAAACAAGTAACATGTTTAGAAATAAATCTCCAAAAGGACTTAATATAGTTGCCTTATCCTTAAGTATTAGTCCTAGTATAGTTCCGATTATTATTGATCCAATTAATATAAGTGTTGCCTTATAATTTTTAAAAAATTCTTTCATAAGAATACCTCCTAATTTAATTATATTGTTTTACTTTTTAAATATAAATATTTCTATATCCACAAGTTATCCACAAGTAAAAAATATGTTATAATAAAACTATGAAAAAAAACTATATTAAAATGAATGATGGTAATTATTTATCTGTTGGAAATATTATAGAAGTGATTAAAAAAGTAGCTAACAATAGGATAGCAACGCAGTCTGAAATATTTTTAACTCTTTTTGGATTAAACGATATAAATATAACAACAATTAATAACTATTGTATAGGATATAGACCAATTCCAATTGAACTTAAGAAAAAGTATATCGATTTAAAAGATAAATATATTACTGATGAAAATGTTTATGTTGATATAATTTTATCTATTTTAAATATTTTAGAGAATAAAGTTTATATTAAAAATGAAGAATCATTAAAAATAATAAATACTGACAATAAATTAAATTTAGTTATAGAAGAATTATTTAAAGTATGTAAAAATGATACAAATATAAAAAAGAATTATATTAAACGATTTAGTGGTTCTAGTAATTATATAACATTTATTAATTTACTTAATTATGCTGTTTTAGAAAATATTCAACCTATTTATAAACAAGATATTAACATTAAAATTAATAAGAGTGAATTGTTTGATTATTTAAAAGTTAAATTATATTTTGGTCAAAGTTATATTAATTCATTAATAGAACTATCTAAAAATGATAATATGTATGCTTGTGCCGAGTTAGGGTCATTAGAATTTGATGGTTTAGTAAGTGGTGTTAAGGACTATGTTAAGTCATATGAATACTATTTAAAAGCAGCTAAAAAGAATCATCCAAAAGCCTGTTTTATGGTTGCTAATCTAATACTTAAAAATAAAATAGAGTTTAATTTTGATACTATGTGGAAATATTTAAATAAATCTATAGAATTAGATAGTGCTGCTGGGTATAACACATTGGGGCTTTGTTATTTAAGAGGTATTAATCCTGATAAGGAAATTGATATAGAAAAAGCAATTAAATATTTTACAATATCAAGTGAATATGGATATGTTTATGCTTTTAATAATCTTGGCAAAATATATGAAAATAACAATGATATTGAAGAAGCAATAAAGTACTATAAAATTAGTGCTGATATGGGTGAAAGTTGGGCACTTAATAGAGTTGGTGAATATTATAGAAAAAATAATGATTATAAGACTGCATTTATGTATTATCAAAATGCAATAAATGCACCAATTAATGAAATATGTTTATATGCTTATTATAATTTAGCAAAATATTATTATGAAAATGGTAATAATTGTGTTAATATTAAAAGGGATAGTAAAAAAGCAAATGAGTACTATAAATTATCTGGAATAAAAGAATAAGAGGTTAATTATGAAGGAAACAACTATTTATTATGATGGTAAAACATTGGAGAAAAAAATAGAATATTTAAAAAAGAAATTAATTCATTCTACTGATGAAGAGAAAGTATACATTGAAAATGATATTAGAAAATATGAATATGGAATTAAGGGAGAGAGTAAATTATTATTTGAACTAAAAAATAGTCATATTCCAATGTTAATATTACATGATTTAAATATTAACTATAAGGAATATAAAGCTCAAATAGATTATATCTTGTTCACTAATAAAAATATTTATATTCTTGAGTGTAAAAATCTATATGGTAATTTATTAATTAATGAAGATGGTAATTTCTATAGAATTTATGACAATAATACAGAAGCAATATATAATCCTATTACACAATTAAATAGACATATGGATATTATTAAGGAATATATTTATGATGAGAATGGTATCATTGGTAAATTATTAACAAATTATGCTTTTGACAAGTATTATAAAGGAATTGTTGTTTTAACTAATGAAAAAATGTTAGTTAAAGATAAATATGCTCCTAAAAAGGTAAAAGATAAGGTTGTAAGATTAGATAAAATAGTTGATTATATTAAAAAAGAAGAGAAAAAGTCACATAATTTACCTGATAGTTATGATGAGGTAAAAGCCCTTGCAGATAAAATATTAAGATTAAATGTTGATTATGAAATAAAGGATGAAATTATAACAACAGATACTCCTTATAGTGAAGAGGATTATAATCTAAACGTAATTTTGAAAAACAAGTTAAAGAAATATAGATTTAATAAAGCAAAGGAATTAAATTATAAACCTTATTTCATATTTACAGATAAATCCTTAAATGAATTAGTTAATAAAAAACCTTTTAATAAGGATGAACTTAAAAGGATATATGGATTTTCCGATATTAAAATAGATAAATATGGAAAAGATATACTAAAAATTATTAACAATTAAAAATATGGTTAAATAATAACCATATTTTTTACTATTTCTTTAAATTCATTTCCTCTATCTTCAAAACATTTATATTGATCCCATGATGCACATGCTGGACTTAGTAAAACAACATCATTTGAGCTTGAATTTTCATATGCTTTGTTTACTGCTTCTTTTAATGTTTCACTTACAATACAAGGAACATTGATTTTATTACAATACTCTTTAATTCTATTGTTAGTTTGTCCAAATGAGCATACAAGTTTTACATTTTTCATATATTCAGTTAAGCCTTCAAATGAATGCCCTCTATCTAAACCTCCTAATAATAGAATTGTTGGCTTTTTAAATGATGATAATGCTATTTGAGTAGAGGTTACATTTGTAGCTTTTGAATCATTATAATAATCAACTCCATTAATTGTTTTAACAAATTCTATTCTATGTTCTACACCACTAAATTCTTTTATAACATTAGTTATTATATCATTTGAAATGTTGAGTTCACGTGCAACCATAATAGCGCACATTATATTTTCATAATTATGAATACCTTGTAATTTAATATCTTTAGTATCTATTATTTCTTCATCATAATAATATATTTTATCATCTTTTAAGTATGCACCATTAATTTGTTCTTTAGATGAGAAATATTTAATTGTACTTTTAATGTCTTTAGTTAATTCGTAAGCATCTTTATTACCTTTATTAATAATTGCTATATTATTTTTATTATGATTCATAAAAATTCTTTTCTTGTTTTCATTGTAATATTCTCTTGTTTTAAACATATCTAGGTGTGCTTCATATATATTTGTTAGTACAGCAATATCAGGGTTAAAATCATAGAAATCATGTAATTGAGGTACTCCAATTTCCATAATTAAATAATCATTTTCTTTTATATCATTTATTACTTCACATAGTGGAAATCCAATGTTCCCAGCCAAATGAACTTTATCTTTATATGCGCTTTTAACTATTTCATAAATTAAAGATGTAGTAGTGGTTTTTCCATTTGTACCAGTAACTGCGACTAATTTAACTCCTTTTGGTAATAAATGATATGCCATTTCAATTTCATTAATAACTTTAATATTATGTTTTTCAGCGTATAGTAAATATTTATGATCAAAGTGTACACCTGGATTCTTAATAATGTAATCAAAAGATTCATCTAATATATCATCTGGATGACTTCCAAGAACTACTTTGATTCCCAAATCCTTAAGTTCTTTAACTCTATTTTCATCCTGTTTTTCATTGGCATCATTTAAGACAATATCATTATTCATGTTAGCAAGGACCTTAGCAGCCCAATAGCCACTTCTGGCCATTCCTAAGATAAATATTTTTTTGTTTTCAAACATAAAATCACCTACTTTTTACTATGCTTTATTTTAATATCATTTATTTTGTTCTTAATTAATATTTTAGCATTTGGGAACGCATTAAATAAACGTCTTGGTAAAATGTTTTTACTTAGTATGCTTCTAACTTTTTCTGTTATTTCTTTTGTATTATCTAAATGTACAAATTTGATAGACATATTCTTAATTTTATAAATAACATTAAATGATACTATTAAATCAGTAATAAATATCACAAATAGTATATAAAATAAAATATTTAATGTGTTTGGATTTAGTTTAGAATAAATATTAAGTATAAATGTATTTACATATTTTATCATTAGAAAGCCAAGTATTCCAAATGCTAAACAATTTTGTAAACAAATTCTTCCATTTAAATTAAATTTTTTATTTGAATAATCCCACCATCTTGCTTTGAATATTCTTTCCATTAAATAACTTGTTAAGTATTCACCAACACTACAAATAATAATAGAAAGTATAAACAACAATAATGGATTAGTAACGTTTCTAAGTAAAAGTATCATTGCAACAGAGCATGTTCCATAAATTGGGCAATAAGGTCCAATTAAAAAACCTCTATTAACTAGTTCTTTATCACCAATTAGTGTTACTATCATCTCCATTATCCAACCCAAAAACGAATAAGTTAAAAATAATAGAAATAATATTTTTATATCAATCATTTTTTTACCTTCTTTCTCTTTAATCCAAGATATGCAGACCATGCTTTTGGATGTGCCAGAACGTTTAATGAGCACTTTTTATCCATCATAGTAACAACCCATGATTCTTTATACTTAGGAGGCTTAATATTAAGTGGAAACATGTGTCTCAATATTATGTCTTCAACTCTATTATTCATTAAATTTGGGAAATTCTTTTTAGAATTTTCAAGTGCTTCTCTGGCGTGTACAAATCCATGTTTTTTAAACAATGGTTTTTTAGTAATATCTTCTTTCCACGGCTTATAATAAAAATCATGCAAAAGCCCACCAATGCTAATATCTCTCTTATTTAAATTATGCTTTTTAGCAAATAAATATGACGAATATGCAACTTTCATTGAATGTTCATATACAGATTCATTTTCATGATGTTCATATTTCATTCTTTTTTTAAATTCTGGTGATTTTAAAATATCATCAACATATTCTAAAAACTCTTTATCATATTTCATATTTTTCTCCATTAATAAGTATATCAAATTTTATTATTAAATTAAAATAAATATGATATACTATGTAAAGGAGGATATATAATGGAAAAATCAAAAGTATATTTTACAAAAGAAATTACAAGTGATAGTTTAATTAAAATTTATGAATCATTAGGAGTTACACTATCTGGTAAAGTTGGAGTTAAAGTATCTACTGGTGAAGATGGGGCAAAAGGGTATTTAAAAGCAGATTTAATAGGCCCACTAGTAAAAAAACTAAATGGAACAATTATTGAATGTAATACTGCATATCCTGGTAAGAGAACTGATTCTGTTAATCATATGGAGGTTGCTAAGAAACATGGATTTACTGAGTTTGCTGATGTTGATATAATGGACACTAATGGTGAGTTTAGAATACCTGTTCATAATGGTAAACATTTAAAATATGATTTAATTGGTGAGAACTTTAAAAATTATGATTCAATATTAAATTTAGCTCATGGCAAAGGTCATATGATGGGTGGCTTTGGTGCTAATTTAAAGAATCAATCTATCGGTATTGCATCTCGTAATGGAAAAGCATATATTCATAGTTGTGGTAAAACTGAAGATCCCGATGAGTGTTGGGTAAGTAAACATGAACAAATTGATTTTATAGAATCTATGGCTGAAGCTGCAACTGCAGTAGCAGATTATCTAAAGGAAAATAATAAACCAATTGTTTATATTACGGTTATGAATGCTCTTTCAGTTGATTGTGATTGCGATTCTAATCAAGGAGATCCAGTAATGGCTGATTTAGGTATAGTTGCTTCTTTAGATCCGGTTGCAAATGATCAAGCATTTATTGATATGGTTTGGGCATCAAAAGATCCAGGGGCACATTTATTACAAGAAAGAGTTGATAGACAAGAAGGAAGAGCTATTCTTCCATATGCTGAAAGTTTAGGACTTGGTAGTACTAACTATGAACTTATAGAATTGGATTAATATGAATGAACTAGAAATAAATTGTGTTTATAAACATTTTAAAGGTAAATATTACGTGGTTGTTGATGTTGCTAAAGACTGTGAAACTTTAGAAGATGTGGTTGTTTACAGAGCATTATATGGCGAACATACATTATGGGTAAGAAAAAAAGAAGATTTTTTATCCGAAGTTGATCATGTAAAGTATCCAGATGTTAAACAAAAATATAGATTTGAAAAAAAGAATGACTTATAATTGAACTGATAAAATAAAAGTAGACACAAAAAAAGAAGTGTTTACTTTTATTTTGATATAATTTAAATAAGGAGATGATATTATGGGAAGATCAAAAG
>CACYWH010000002.1 GCA_902778125.1 uncultured Erysipelotrichaceae bacterium
TGTGTGATTATAAAATAGTTGATTTTAGTTAAACCCAAACTTTTAAAAAATGGAATCAATGATGAATTCATATTGTTATATTCATTATTTCTCATTTTCCATTCCTCTTTTTCATAAGTAACTTTACCGCCAGTATCTATTAGAATTGAATTGTGGTTTCCATTTACAATTAACGCAGAATCACCCTGCCCAACATCCAAGTAATATATGTATGTGTTCTTATCAAATTCTGGATAAAAATATATAATAATCATATAGATTAAAAAACAAACGTAAAATGTCTTATTTTTATACTTTATAATACTAATTAAAAATATATAATAGACAATTATTTCAATAATGCTAAGCTTACTAAATATAAGTGTAATATTTAAAATACTACTGCTAATCATAGAAATCGATTCCATAATATTAATAAAAAAATTTAATATTAAAGTTAATTTATTAATTATGGTACAAAGGATTGTTAATGGAAACACAATATAACTAACAAATGGTATAAAAAATAAATTATTAAAAAAACCAACTATATTAATTTCATATGACATATTAATTACAATTGGAAAACTAGATAACATTGATAATATACTTATTTTTAAAATACTTATAATTTTATTATTAATTTGATGATTTTCATTATAAAGCAATATAAAATATGTGATTATAAATGATAATAGAAAACCAGTATTATAAATATAAAATGGATTTATAAATATCATAATCATAAATACCAAATATAGTATATTTTTAGGCTTAATATAAAAATAATATATCTTATTAATAGATGATAATATAAAAAACAATGTAGCTCTTAAAATTGAAGGTGTAAAAGATGCAACAAAAGAAAATGTAATTAAAAAAATAATTGTAATTAAATAAGATGCATTTTCACTTAATTTTATTTTATTAAATATATATAATAATATACTTGAAAATACTGATACATGTAACCCAGATAAAGCAAATAAATGAGTAATACCATTAATACGATAATTATTGTATATGTCATTGTTTAAATAATTTGTTTTTCCTAATATAAATGCATATAAGTATCCATTCGTATCTATGCTATTAATTCTATTAATAATGTAATTTTTAATTTTATACAAAATATTATTGTTTTTTCTTTTTAATTTAATACTATCTATATTTAATATATAATTTTTTTTATTATGTTGAAGATATTTTTTATAATTAAATGTATTAGGAATTGTATTGTTACTGGGAACTTTTAATGAACCATCGATTGATAATTCATCATTTATTGAATAATTAAAGGATTCTTTTTCAAGTATATTTTTAAAATAATACACTCCTATAATTTCATCAAAAAAATCGATACTTAATTTATCCCCATCTATTTTATAATCTTTTATTTTTAAATTAAACTTTGTACAATTTGTACTATATTTAGACTCATTTTTATATAAATTAATATAAACAACAATATATATAATAGAAAAAAGCAATAATATTAAATATAAAGAATCATATAGTAATATTTTCCTTAATTTTATTAAAAAGTGTCTCACTTATTCCATTTACCTTTTTAATATCATCAATGTTTGTAAATAATCCATTATTATTTCTATATTCAATTATTGATTTAGCTTTTGATTCTCCAATTCCACTAAGTTTCATTAAATCTTCTACAGATGCTGTATTAATATTAATTTTTCCATTATTATTTTCATTTTCTTTATAACACGCATCATTTTTAATTTCCTCACATACGCAAGGTGTTTCAACATAAATAATATCTTTTTTATTTGCTTTTTCTATTTCTTCATTAGTATATACGACAATAGCATCTCCATCTTTTAACTCTTTAGATAAATTAATAAATCTCGTATTAGCATTTTTTAATAGACCACCAGCTACATTAATTACATCCATAACTCTAGAACCAGCTATAATTTTATAAACATTAGGATTTTTAACTGCACCTTTAACATCTACATATATGTATTCCTCTTTCTTATCTTCAACTATATAATTATCTAATTCTATATTATCTTTTTCTATAGTTTTTTCTTCACATACCAGTTTATTATCTAAAATGTAATTGATTATCAAAAACTGACCTGCATATAAAGCAATTAATCCAACAAACATTATTAATCTTAGTGAATTATTAATAATATATTTATAAATATTATCTATAATCTTTTTCATATTTATTACCTCCTATTATAATAATTAGAAAGTAATAAATAAAACACTACAAAAAAAGAACTTTTTTAAAAGTTCTTTTATAATTATAATTCAACTTTCTTATTAGTATAACTTAATAATAAATATCCTAAAGAGAATACAATTAAAGTCATAATGAATAAAGAAGCTATGTTAATTAAACCAGTATGAACATTCATAGTAATCTTATATTCATCTTGAGCAGTTACAACCTCTACTTTTCCACCGCTAGCAACATTTTGTGTAAGAGGATTAACTGAATGATAAATTCTACCTCTATTAGATTCATAAGTTATTCCCTCAGAAGTTTTAGCTACAATATATATTCTATCAGAAGAATATTTAATCTTTTTATCAACAAGTACATAAAATTCTTCGCCTTCTTTAATAGAACTAATTGCAGTCATTGAAGCATTTACAATTTTTATTCCATTAACATTACCTTTAACGCTTAAACTAATATCGCCTGCAGTAACCATATCACTAGTTACAGTATATGGACCATATTGAATTGTTGAATCACTCTCTTCTTTAATTTCCTTAGAACCAGGTTTGTTTATCTTTAAAGTTTTTCCAAAAGTATTATTTGTAGCATTATAATCATTATATTCATCTCTATCTTTAATTAGATATTGATATAATTTGTTTAATTCTACTACTTTATCAGAATTGCTAGCATCAGTACTAACTAATTCATTTCCAATTGGATGATTAGTAATCTTCTTGTCAAGAGCGTGCCATATTGCATATTGAATTGTTGAATAAACATAATTTTCAACCTTTTCATCATCTGTTAAAGCATCATTTCCACCTAAACTTAAAACTTCTGTTCTTAAGTTAGATCCAATAACACCAGCAGCTTTAAATAACTTATCAAGTTCTATAGAAGGATAACTATGTTCAATTATCCATAAAACATGATTATTTTCAGCATTGCTTTCCATGTTAGCAGTTACATATTTATCAAAATGAATATTTTCATTAGATAATTTTAGTGAATAAACATTTCCAGCTCCAGTAATTCCAAAAGCGCTATTAATATCAGCACCAGTAATGTGATTATTACCACCATCAGGATTAAGTGCAAATTCAGTTACTCCTACTTTTATTTCTGGATCACCATTGGTAGCTTTATAAGATAAAATTTTAGTTAACAATGTTCTATAAACAGTTGGATCACTTGTATTGTATCCATCAGGTAAAGTATAAGTAACTCTATAATCTCCTTCACCTTTTAATTTTTTTAATAATTCATAATATTCAGCATTATATCCATCAGATTTGCTACTATCTAAACCAGCATTTAATAAAGCAGCAATTATAACTTCGTCAAATATTTCTTTATCAATATCTCCACTTCCTGCAGCAGCCAATACATTAGCAATATTGGACATTGCAGAAATACCATGTATTGGATAATGTACATTTGGATCTAAACAATAAGCAGTAAACCAGTTATCAGTTAAATGTATTTTTCCTGTTTCATCATCAATCTTATAGTTAGTGGAAATTTTAATTTTTTCCATCCAATCCTTTGCTGGATAACTATCGTTTCCAGACTTAAATGATACCTTACTAAAATCAAAATGATCAGCTTCACCTGATTCAGCAAGAATTCCATCTGTTGCACCATACATTATAGTACCAGGTTCTGGTGATTCACTAGGTGCTTTTGCCGTTTCTAATGCCTTAATGCCAAACATAAAAGCAAAGAAAACACTTAATATTAAAGTTAATGTTATAATACGTTTTTTCATATCAATCTCCTTCTATCATATAAATACATTTTAGCATTTTTATGAATAAAGTTCAATAATATTTGTAAAATATGTAAATAAAAAAAGAAGAAAAATTATTCTTCAGTATTTTTTCCTTTAATTTCTTCTTTAATTTCTTCTTTTTTAACTTCTTTTTTAGGTAATAATTCTTTACGAGATAAATTTAATTTACCCTTTCTATCATATCCAATAGCTTTAACAACTATTTCATCACCAACTTTTAATATATCACTTGGATGATTTACTCTCTTATTATCTAGTTGACTTACATGAACTAATCCTTCACATCCAGGCCATAATTCAACAAAAGCACCAAAGTCTTCTATTTTAACTACTTTTACAGTATAAGTTGCACCAATTTCTACTTCTTTAACAATATCTTCTATCATAGAAATTGCTTTATCTAATACTTCTTTCTTCATATGATAACAAATTACATTACCATCATCATCTATATCAATTTTAACTGCATCTTTATGATTTACAGATGGAACATTGCTTGATTCTAAAATAATCTTCGTAATCGTATCTCCGCCTTTTCCAATTACATCTTTAATCTTATCAACTGCAATCTTCATTGTTCTAATCTTAGGAGCATATTCAGATAATTCTGGTCTAACTTCAGGTATAGTGTCTTCCATAACATCAAGTATCTTCATTCTAGCATTATGAGCTTTTTCAAGTGCTTCTTTTAATACTTCACGAGTTACACCTTTAATTTTGATATCCATTTGTAAAGCAGTAATTCCTTCACGAGTACCTGCAACTTTAAAATCCATATCTCCCATATGATCCTCAAGTCCTTGAATATCTGTTAGTATTGTATATTTAGAATCACATGTACCATCTTCTGTAATAAGTCCCATTGCAATACCTGCTACTGGAGCTTTAATTGGTACACCAGCAGCCATTAATGACATACATCCTGCACAAATACTTGCTTGGCTAGATGAACCATTACTTTCTAATACTTCAGATACAACACGCACTGTATATGGAAATTCTTCTTGACTAGGCATAACTTGTAATAAAGCACGTTCTGCTAAGGCACCATGACCAATTTCACGTCTTCCTGGACTTCCATATCTTCCAGTTTCACCAACACTGAATGCAGGGAAATTATAATGGAAGATAAATTTCTTAGAATCTTCTAAGCTAAGTCCATCTAAAATTTGTTCTTCATTTTGAGCACCTAATGTTGTAATAGCAAGTGCTTGAGTTTGACCTCTAGTAAATAATGCACTACCATGTGTTCTTGGAAGTAAATCTACTGCAGCTGATAATTCTCTGATTTCATCCATTCCACGTCCATCAGGTCTTATATGTTCATTAGTAATTAATCTACGAACTTCAGCACCTTCAATTTCATCTGCAACTTTCTTAACTAATTTAAGATTTTCTTCTAGATTTTCTTCTCCTTCATGTCTTTCAGTATATTTTGTAATTGCTTCTTCTTTTACTTCATCTATTCTTGCATATTTCTCTAATTTGTCTTTAATTTGAATAGCAGCAATCATATCTTCTTTAATATCATTGTTTACTTCTTCTCTTAATTCATCTGGAATATTTGCAAGAACAACTTCTATTTTTTCTTCACCAATTTCACTAATAATATCACTTTGAATAGCACATAATTCTTTAACAGCTTCGTGTCCAAACATTAATGCTTCTAACATTTCTTCTTCACTAACTTGTTTAGAACCACTTTCAACCATATTGATTGCATCTATTGTACCTGCTACTGTTAAATTAATAGTACTTCTTTCCATTTCTTCACAAGTTGGATTAATTTTTAATTCACCATCAATTTTACCAACTATTACACCAGCAACTGGACCTTCAAATGGTATATTAGATATACCTAAACATAATGAAGTACCAAATAAAGCAGTCATTTCTGGTGTTCTATCAGGATCAACACTAAGTACTGTATTAACAACTTGTACCTCATTTCTAAAATTCTCATTAAACATTGGTCTAATTGGTCTATCAATTACTCTTGCAGTTAATGTAGCTGCATCTGTAGGTCTACCTTCTCTTTTAATAAATCCACCAGGTATTTTACCAACAGAATATAGTTTTTCTTGATATAAAATTGTTAATGGGAAAAAATCAGCTGTAGATACATTATTACTCATAACACATGTTGATAAAATAACTGTATCATCATAACGAACTAATACAGCTCCTCTTGCTTGTTTAGCAAGTTCTCCATGCTCAACTACTATCTTCCTACCTTGAAAATCATATTCAAAAACTCTTTTCATTACTCCTCCTAAAATAAAAGACACTTAAAACAAGTGCCTACTTTCTTAAATTTAATTTTGTTATAAGTTCACGATATCTTTGAACATCTTCACGTTTAAGATAATCTAATAAACTTTTTCTTTTACCTACCATTTGTAGTAAACCACGATTAGTATGATAATCATGTTTATGTTCTTTCATATGTTCAGTCAATTTATTAATTCTTTCAGTTAATAATGCTACTTGAACTTCAACACTTCCAGTATCATTTTTACTTCTCTTAAATTCACTAACAATAGAACTTTTAGTATCTTTAGATAATGCCATTTTAATTTCCTCCTTCTTCTAATATCCGTTAATTCTGAGTAAAGATACGAGGAATATCTAAACTAAGAAGAAACTTCTAATTAATAATACTATAAAACTCAAATAAAATCAACCTTTTTTAACTATTTTACAATATTATTAATTTTCCACTAGATTATTTTTCTACTAATTTGAATGTAAAAAAATCTCAATTACTTGAGATTAATTTATTAAGTTTTCTGAACTTATATCTTTTTTAGTAATAGTTTTTAATACTTTTTTAGATTTATTATTTTTAGTATTAGATGCATGTTTAATAATTGTTTTTTCATATACATTTCTCACAAATCTTGCATTTCCAAAGTTTTCACTATTTCTATTTTCTTCTATAATTCTTCTAAGTTCAGTGTGAGCTTCTTCTAGAACTTCAAACCCAGCTTTTTTCATCATTCCATCAAATATGGCCACTAACTCATCTGTTGTATAATCATCAAATGTTAATGTATAACCTATTCTTGATGCTATACCTGAGTTAGCATTTAAGAATGATTGCATTTCTTTTGTATAACCAGCAAATATTACTACTAAGTTATCTCTATTGTTTTCCATTTCAGCAATCAAAGTTCCAATAGCATCATCATTATATGAATTATTTTTATCTCCAAGCATATAGGCTTCATCTATAAATAAAACTCCACCTTTAGCCTTCTTAATAACTTCATTTGTCTTAATAGCAGTTTGTCCAACATATTCTGCTATTAAATCTTTACTAGTTACTTCAATTAATTTATTTTCCTTAATATAGTGTAAATTATAAAGTATTCCACATAATAATCTAGCAATAGTTGTTTTACCAGTTCCTGGATTACCTAAAAATATCATATGAAGATTTACTGAACCTATTTTTAAAGTTCCATCACTCTTTTCTTTTAATTTCATTAAATCTACTAAATCGTATAAAGTCTTCTTAACTTTTGAAAGTCCAACTAATTCATTTAAACTTTCAAATATTTCATCAATAGATTTTTCTTCTTTAATAACTGGTACATCATTATTAAGTAATATATAATTTATTAAATTGTTTTTATAAGTTTCTGAATCTAGTTCACTCTTATCATAAGTTAAAGATATATAATCAAGTAACTTTATTTTTAATTCTTCATCTGCAGTAGTGCTTTCTAATATTTCATTATATAGAACAGATTTATCTTGCTTTTCTTCTACTAATTTAAATACAAAATATTTGTTTTTTAAATCCAAATTATAACTAAATAAACTATTAAGTTCATTTTCATTAGAACAAGTAATTATACTGATGTTTTTATTATTTTCAATATTATCTTCAAGACTATGCATATATTTTTGCTTATCAGTAGTACTTTCTAATTCTAAACCATTTATATCTTTTAAAACAACAATATTATTATCTTTATATACTTTATCAAAAATATTTTCTTCAAGTTTAAATAAAGATAAATATGTTTCTTTAGTATCACTTAAATACTTACTTTTATTAACAACTGATTTTAATATTTTTACAATTGATTCAACTGTACTATTAGTTAAACTTACAATACATATATTAAATGGTATATATTTTTTATCAGCTGTATAATTATCAATATAATTAACAATTTTTTTAAACATTAATTTGGATTCATCACTAATAAATAATTTGTTTATTTCTTCATCATAATCTAAATTAATTATTTCTTCTTTATCTAGTTCTTTTTTTCTTTGCTCATAATCACCAAAGAAATCTTTATAAATATCATTTAAATATTTTTCTGAATTCATTTGTAACCCTACTTAACATTAATTTCTAATAATTTACCTTTTAATTCTTTTTCTAAAGTTTCAAGTTCTTTTTCACTTTCTTGTCTCTTAATACGTCCATTCTTATGGATTTCAACAACTTTATTTAATGTATCAATAATATCTTGATTTGTTTTTCTAAGCGTTTCAATATCAACAATTGCTCTTTCAGATTCTTCTGCAATTTTAATTGAACCTTGTTTTAAAGTTTCGCTATTTTTCTTAAGCATATCATTTGTTAATTCAGATACTGCTTTTTGACTTTCTAGTGCAACTTTAGCTCTATTGATACCAAGAGCAAGAACCATTTGATTTTTCCATAATGGAATTGTATTTGTAATAGAACTTTGTATTTTTTCTACAAGTTCTGCTTCATTACTTTGTAACAATCTAATTTGAGGAGCCATTTGAATAGATATTAATCTTGTAGTTTTTAAATCATATAGCTTTTTCTCAAATCTATTAATAATATTTTCCATATCATTAACTTTTTGAATATCTAGTTGATCTCCTGATAATTTAGCTTTTTCTTGTAATTCAGGTAAAACTTTTTCTCTTAATTCTTCAAGTTTCTTTTCACCAGCAATAATATATAATGATATTTCTTTAAAATATTCCAAATTCTTATCATACATATTATCAAATAAAGTTATATCTTTTAACATTTGTAATTTTTGTTTTTCTAAAGAATTTTCAATAGAATCAACATTCTTTTCTACTTTATTATATCTGGCAATTAATTTGTTAACTTCTTTTTTAACACTTGAAAATATTTTTTCTAACACATTCATACTTTCAGTATCAGCTACTGCTTTATCAAAAGATTTTAATTCTGCAACTAATTTACTTAAATCTTCTCCTACTTCACCAGTATCTTTTGTTCTTACATTTTCTAGTATTTCATCTGAGAATTTAGAAATTTTATTTTGCGCTGCGGCACCAAATTGAAGAATTTGAGTATTATCAAAAACGTCAATTTTATCATTAAATTCTTTTATCGCATCTTTTTCTTCTTTAGTTAACAAATCATAATTTAATGAGTCTTCAATTTTTTCTTCAGTAACCTTCTTTTCACCAACTAACTCTTCTACTTTTTTATTCTTTTTTTCATCAAAATTGATTTTTAATTCATTCATATTTACCCTCCATTATTTTAAATAATCAATTAATTTATTATAAGTATCCATCTTCAAACTAGTTACTGTACTAGTAATAGATTTTGGAACCGCAATTCCAAGACCAGATACATCATAAACACCGCCAGTAATACCCATTCTAAATCCATATTTTGACCAAGCAATCTGTTGAATTTCTTCATCTTCAAATGCTTTATATAATTTTTTACCTTCCTCAGTAAAAATTGCTAAGCAGTGAGAATTCCAAATCGTAGGTGCTGGATATAAAATTCTTATATCATCTTTTACTTCATTAAATCCATTTGGATTAGAATTTGCAAAATCTATAATACTCTTTTCATAATCAACTATCATAGGTTCTCCACCCATACCAGTCTTTAAATATCTTTCAAACAAGTCAGCAGGAGTATTATTCATATAACCAGATTTATTATAAAACTCCTTTAATTTTGGAAGATTTTTTTCAAGTGAATCACTATTTATATTTGCTTCACTTAGTATTGATAATAAAAGTCCATAATAAGTAGCTCCTGGAGAAGATGTAACCGGATCAGTTGATGCGATATTTATAGTACCATATAATTCTGAAATTCCAATATCACTCCATTTTTTACCTGATAAAATATAATTCATAAGTTTATTCATATCAGTTATATAATATACACCATCAGTTTGAGTAACAATATTTTCTTTCATTAATGCATCTACTATTTTACCCCAACTATAAATAACAATTGGTGTATTTAAAGTAAGACCACCTTCTAATACTGTATATCTATCTGCCTCATTTAATTCTTTATTTGGTTGAAGTTTATAATAATCATAAAATCTTTGATCAGAAGTAAATAATACATCGTATTTAGAAGCTTCTTCACTCCTAATAGTTAAATCACTATAATTAGTATTACCAATACCTATACTTTCTCTTATTAAAGGAAGCGCTACTGTTTTACCATTACTCCACGTATCATAAACAACATTTAATTTATATTTTTTCTTTAATATTTGATTAATTCTTTCATCAGCTAGAAAATCTTCTTTTCCACCTCCAGTAGCAACATATATTGTTGTTAAATTTGATACAGATAATGTATCACTTGTGAAAAACTTATAACCAATTACTCCAGCTATTATTAATACAAATATTATAATACCTATTATTTGTTTTTTATTCATTATTATCCTCCTTAGTATTTAATTCACTAAATCCATCGCTTTTAAGTATTGTATTTAATACCTTCATATCAGCAGTTGCATTTTCAATATCACTTTCATATAAATTATTTAATATCTTTTTAAATGATTTGTCAATTTCTTCTAATGTTTCTCTTGATTTCTCAAAAAAGTCTTTTGCATCTTTACTTGATAACCTTTGATTCTCGATTTCATCATATTTTTGAACTATACCAACTGTTATTGGTAAATAATATGTCCAGAACTTTTGAGTTTGTTTTATTTTATTTTTATTTTTTGAAACAGTACTTATTATTTTGGCAGTAGTACTATTAATACTTCTTAAGTACCTTTGAACCACTTCATCATCAATTTTAGGTACCATATCTAAAATATATTTATTCTTGTTTTTAGCATCATTTAATACTTGTTCTGCATTTTTTTCATCTATTTTATCAAAAACAACAAACTGTGT
The DNA here is from genome assembly GCA_902778125.1 of uncultured Erysipelotrichaceae bacterium. GTDB lineage: Bacteria > Bacillota_I > Bacilli_A > RF39 > UBA660 > CAG-1000. Next base: position 11,124 of record CACYWH010000002.1, read on the forward strand.
TTTACTCATGACAAGTTCACTACCTAAAAATGCAAAGGCTCCAACTACAATTGAAGGAATTATAGGTATTCCAACTGCTAAAAATGATGCCGCGAAGAATGAACCGCCTAAAATTCCTGATAACACTTCTTTGTTCTTCATTTTAATTGTAGCCCCTTACTTTTTTAAATGCTTGTACAAGACCATTTCTACCATTAAATACTTTTCCATTTGTAAGCTCAGCTATTTCTTTAAGTTGACTATCATCAGCATTTCCAAATGTAATACTATATATAGGTATATCTTTATTTACTTTTTTATAATAATTTTGTAAATCGCTAAAGTATCCAACATTAGCCATACCATCAGTCATTAAGATAATTGATGAAACATAATCATCATTTTCTTTGTTTAAAAGTTCTAATCCTTTAGATGCTGCTGCATATAATGCTGTTGCTCCGTCTAAATCTTTATTTTTAATTTTATTTAATAAATCTTCATTTGTAAGTCCACTTGTTGTTGACCAAGTATCAAGTACATAGCTTCCAAATGGTACTACATCAATTTTATCATGTTCAGAGAAACTAACACTTATATCATTTCCAGTAAGTACATACTCCATTGCATTAACTAACTCTTCCATTCCACTACCATACATACTGCCTGAATAATCTAAACAAAATACAACATGTACGGGTTTACGAAGTTCAGATTGATACAAAGCAAGTGCTTCATTTATTACTGCAATACTTGGATATTTTATAGGGGTTATATACTTAGTTGTATTAATTCCCCATTTTGAATTAAATACATCTTTTGGTGCATTATTTGTTGTTCCACCATACCAAGTTCTTCTACCACTTTCTAATAATTGCTTTTGTCCATCACCACTTAACAAAAATTCTTGAATGCTTTCAAAAACATCTTTTTTATATTCACTTTTATTATCTATGTATACAAATGGAATATCGGATATAGCAACTCCATCTACTGGATAAATTGCATATAACGTTTCTTTTCCATCTTTCTCTAATTGTTTATTTATCTTAATTATAGATGATTCACTTGTAAAGGCAGCATCATAATCTCCATTTATGAAGGATGTCTCTAAAAAATCTTCATCTCCAGAAGTTCTTTTTATTCCTTTAAAGAATTCTTTCAATTGATTTTTTAATGCTTGATTTTTCAAATGTTCAGACTTTAACACTTCGGGATTACCAGCCAAATTAGATAATATTTCTAAATATGCAGATACCCCACTATTTGTAGTCATGGGATTACCCATACTAAATGATAATTCACCACTATTAATTTTATCTAAAATATCTTTTGTATATACATCTTTATTTACAAAACCTAGACTTTCTGCCTTTGATTTTTTTATACCAAATATTATCGGAGAAATACTGGTTGATCTTAGGCTACTTGTTTTAACAACATTTGAATCTAACATCCTTAACCAAAGTGAATTTGATACAAGTACAGCATCATACTTTTTACCACTATTTAACGTATCTACTACTTCTAATGTATCTAAATAAGTCACACTAATTTTATAGCCTTTTTTATCAGCATATTTTGCTATACTTTCTCCAATATCTTTATTATCGCTACTAGATATAATACTAAAAGTATTTTTATCATACTCATAATTATCAATGTCATCATCCGGTCTCAAATCAGCAATTAAACTATTAATCAAACTATATGCGACAATTGCCACCACTATGTAAATAATTAAATGACTTTTCTTTTTATTCTTTTGCACATTAAAGCCTCCCATCCTAACTATTAAAATTATATCATTTATTTTATAAAAAAGATATACAAAATAAAAAAAGTAGAACTATAATTCTACTTTTTTTGTTCTAACAGCTAAGAATGCTACTAAACTTATTATTGCAACCATAAATAGTGCAATAAATGGTTTGGAAATGCCTGTCTTAGGGCTTGGAACTGTTTTATCAACCCATACAGCTTTAAGTGTTAAATTTCCTTTTTCAGAACCAAATAAATTTGTAAATATGGATTCATCAGCATATTCATAATCTTTAGAGGAACTGTCTTTTAAAACTGCATTATTTGCATAAAGTTTCCATCCTTTAAATGTATATCCAGATTTAGTACATACATTCTTTTTAAGCATTATTTTATCATTCTTACTAACTATTTCACTTGTAAGGCTTCCACTTCCACCATTACAATCATAAGATATTGTATTTTCATCAACATTCTCAGATACGGTAACATTTATAGTAGCTACTTTTTCACCATCTACGGTTTTAGCAGTTAATGTAGCAGTTCCCACTTTTAATCCTTCTATATAATATGTATCAAAATCAATTCCTTCATCTTCTTGAATTTTCACACAATTTTCAACCATATCAAGTGTAGAACTATTTTTTAATGTTGTACAATTAGAATAAACCTCCATTATTCTTGCAACTGCTTCATCGCTACTTGTCCAAGTAACTCTTTTATTTGTTGCATTAGTTGGTTTTATAGTTAATTGAACCAATCTATGACCACTAAGTGGAACATTTAATGAACTTTGTACAGAAGTTATATCTGTTACTGCAACTTTATCTACAACAGTAACATTTACTGTAGAACTTTTTGATCCATCAGCTAGTTTTACGGTAATAGTGGCAGTTCCTGCTTTATTTGCTTTAAATGTAGCACATGTAAGATCTATTTCATCATTTTCGTTTTCATCAGGGCAAGTTGAAGTTTCTAATGAAATTACTTGTGTATTACTAGATTCATATACTATATTCTTATTTGTTGCTTTACCTGGTTTAGTAGTTACATTAACTCTTAACGTATCTCCAACAACAACAGTTTTACTTTTAGGATAAGTTGTTAACTCAGTTACTGGTTTATTTTCAGCAACAACTTTAATATTAGCAGTTGCACTCTTTCCATCTTTTTCAAATTTAATTGTTGTAGTTCCAACTTTTAATCCGGAAATAGTATAACATAATTTTTTAACCCCATTTGAAGTACCTATATCAGAACTTGTACAACTAGTTTCATCAGCAAGAGCTGCTACAGTGGTATCGACTATAGTTGGTACTAAACCACCTGCACCAAGTGTTGCATTTTCTGGAGTTATATTAACAACAATATTAGCTGTTTTTCCTACAGTTATAGATAAATCACTAGTACTTAATTCTAAATTAGTTACAGCTACAGTATTGTCTGTCCATTGTGCATAAACAGTTTCTATATCGTCATTTCTTACACCAACAAAGGTAGCATCTTCTGATATTTTAGTACCACCAGTTTCAGCAGTATACCATCCTTTAAAAGTGTGATTTTCATATGAAATACTACAACGATTACCAGAAGTTCTTTCAAATACTTCATATACTTTAGTGTTACTTTCCATTTTAGCAATTACATTTGTTTGATCAGATGATTGTGTTAAACGATTTTCCACTTCATCACCTGATAAAACATTATTACATGTTATTTTACCACCATTAGCCATATATTTAAGTGTTGGTAATACTAATATTGTTTTATTGTATGTATAATGGCCATCTTCAGTAGTAACTGTTACAGTTGCACTACCATATTCTACACCAGTAACAAGTCCTTCTGCATTAATAGTCGCTACACTTTCTGGTACAATTGACCATGTAACATTTTTATTAGTTGCATCTTCTGGAATTATTCTAGTAGTTAATTGTTTTTGTTCTCCTTTTTCAATTATTCTAGTACCTGCTGGTAATATGACAACATCTGTAACAGCTGTATCAGCATAAGTTGTTAAGGTACCAAATAAAAATAAAGTAAATATAATTAATGTAGATATAATAATTCTTTTCATTTTTCTACTCTCCTTATCATCTATATTAATTATAATATTTGTTGATTTTATGTGTCAATAAATTTTTATTATTAATGTAAAGTAAAAAGACTTTGATTTACATCAAAGTCTTTTGCTTGAAAATTAACCTAAAATTTCAGTAACTTTTCCAGCACCAACTGTTCTACCACCTTCACGAATTGAGAAACTTGTTCCGTTTTCAAGTGCGATTGGAGTGATTAATTCAACAGTCATATCAACATTGTCACCAGGCATAACCATTTCAGTACCTTCTGGTAAAGTAATTACACCAGTAACATCAGTTGTTCTGAAATAGAATTGAGGTCTATAGTTACTAAAGAATGGAGTATGACGTCCACCTTCTTCTTTAGAAAGAACATAAACGCTAGCTTTAAATTTCTTATGTGGTGTAATGCTTCCTGGTTTGCAAAGAACTTGTCCTCTTTCAACATCTTCTCTGTTAATTCCACGAAGTAAAACTCCAGCATTATCTCCAGCTTCAGCATAATCTAATGATTTTCTGAACATTTCAATTCCAGTAACTACTGTTTTTCTTGTATCTCTAATTCCTACAATTTCAACTTCGTCATTAAGATTTAATTTACCTCTTTCAACACGACCTGTAACAACAGTTCCACGTCCTGTGATAGTAAATACATCTTCAATACTCATTAAGAATGGTTTTTCTGTATCACGAACTGGTGTATCAATCCATGTATCAACAGCAGCCATAAGATCTTTAATAGGTTGTACCCATTTTTCATCACCCTCAAGAGCTTTAAGAGCAGAACCACGAATAATTGGAGTATTGTCTCCATCAAATCCGTATTCATTTAATAATTCACGAACTTCCATTTCAACTAAGTCTAATAACTCAGCATCATCAACCATATCACATTTATTGATGAATACAACCATTTTTGGTACACCAACTTGACGTGATAATAAGATGTGTTCACGAGTTTGAGGCATTGGTCCATCTGTTGCACTAACAACAAGAATAGCACCATCCATTTGAGCAGCACCTGTAATCATGTTTTTAACATAATCAGCATGTCCTGGACAGTCAACGTGAGCATAGTGACGTTTGTCAGTACTATATTCAACGTGAGCAGTATTAATAGTAATACCTCTTGCTTTCTCTTCTGGAGCTTTATCAATTTGGTCATAAGCCATGAATTCTCCGAAGTATTTAGTAATTGCAGCTGTTAATGTTGTTTTACCATGGTCAACGTGTCCAATAGTACCAATATTAACATGTTCTTTAGAACGATCGAATTTTTGTTTTGCCATTTTCATTTCCTCCTTTTATACATTTTATATTTTATCTAATACTTGATAATATTTCAAGTATAAATAACAAATTTGGCAAAAGTATACTTTTTATTGTACACCATTTTTCTTAATTATTGTTTCAGCAATACCCTTTGGTACTTCTTCATAATGATCAAAAATCATTTGATAAGTTCCACGTCCTTGAGTATTACTTCTTAAAACTGTCATGTAACCAAACATTTCAGAAAGTGGTACCATTGCTCTGATACTAATATCTTTACCAATAGCTTCATTTCCAAGAGGTCTACCTCTTCTACTTGTTAAGTCACCCATAACAGTTCCCATGAATTCTTCTGGAACTCTAACATCAACATTCATGATAGGTTCTAAAATACATGGATTACATTTATTTTTAGCTTCTTTTAATGCCATAGATGCAGCTATTTTAAATGCCATTTCGTTTGAGTCTACATCATGATAAGATCCATCAAATAATGTACATTTAACATCTATCATAGGATATCCTGCTAGTACACCACCAGCAAGTGCTTCTTGAAGTCCTTTGTCAACTACTGGAATATATTCACGAGGAACAACTCCACCAACAACTTCATCAACGAATTCATATCCTTTATCTGGATTTGGTTCGAATTTAACCCAAACATGTCCATATTGTCCACGTCCACCAGATTGTTTAATATATTTACCTTCACATTCAGCAGCAGATTTTAATGTTTCACGATAAGCAACTTGTGGTTTACCAACATTTGCTTCAACATTAAATTCTCTTCTCATTCTATCTACTAGAACATCTAAGTGAAGTTCACCCATACCAGCAATAATTGTTTGACCAGTTTCATGATCAGTTTTTGCTCTAAATGATGGGTCTTCTTTAGCTAATTTTTGTAAAGCTAAACTCATTTTTTCTTGATCAGCTTTTGATTTTGGCTCAATAGCAAGCTCAATAACTGGTTCTGGGAATACCATTTTTTCTAAAATAACTTGATTCTTTTCATCACATAAAGTATCTCCAGTAGTAGTATCTTTAAGACCTACAGCAGCAGCTATTTCACCAGCATATACTTCAGAAATTTCTTTTCTTTGATTAGCATGCATTTGAAGAATACGACCAATTCTTTCTTTTTCACCATTTGTAGAGTTCATAACATAGCTTCCAGATTTTAATACACCAGAGTATACACGGAAGAATGTTAAGTTTCCAACAAATGGGTCATTCATAACTTTAAATGCTAAAGCTGAGAATGGTTCTGAATCACTTGCATGTCTTTCAATTGGATTATCATTTAAATCTACACCTTTGATTGAAGGAATATCTGTAGGTGCTGGTAAATAATCAATAACAGCATCTAAAGCTAATTTTACTCCCATATTTCCTAGTGCAGTTCCACACATAACTGGGAATAATTTAACTGCTAATGTTCCTTTTCTAATTGCAGATTTTAACATATCAACAGGAATTTCTTTTCCTTCTAAATATGCTTCCATAAGTTCATCTGAAAATTCAGAAGCAGCTTCAATTAATTGTTCTCTCATTTCTTCTGCTTTACTTTGTAATTCAGATGGAATTGCAATTTCTTTAGCTTCTTCCATTTGCTCACCATCATATTCGTAAGCTTTCATAGTGACTAAATCAATTACACCTTTAAAATTATCTTCTGCTCCAATTGGATACTCTATAGCAACAGCATGTTCACTTAATCTTTCTTTAGCAGCTCTTAAACTGAAATCAAAATCAGCTCCCATTTTATCCATTTTATTACAGAATATCATTCTTGGAACTAAATAATCATTAGCTTGTCTCCAAACTTGTTCAGTTTGAGTTTCAGGACCAGCTTGTGAATCTAAAAGTGCGATAGCACCATCAAGAACTCTTAAACTACGTGCAACTTCAATTGTAAAGTCTACGTGTCCCGGAGTATCTATGATATTGAATCTATAACCCTTCCAGTGTGCAGTAGTTGCAGCACTAGTAATAGTTATACCTCTTTCTTTTTCTTGTTCCATCCAGTCCATTTGTGATTCACCATCGTGAGTTTCACCAATTTTATGGATTCTACCTGTATGGAACAAAACACGTTCAGTAAATGTAGTTTTTCCGGCATCAATATGTGCCATAATTCCTATATTACGAGTTTTATCTATTGATACATCACGCGCCATAAGTTTTCTCCCTTCTTACCATCTATAATGAGCATATGCTTTATTAGCTTCTGCCATTTTATGAGTATCTTCACGTTTTTTAACTGCTCCACCAACTCCGTTTGAAGCGTCTATTATTTCAGCAGCTAAGTTTTCTGCCATACCTTTTCCATTTCTAGATTTAGCATATTGAATTAACCAACGTAATGTTAATGCATTAGCTCTATCTTCTCTAACTTCCATAGGTACAGAATAGTTACTACCACCAATACGTCTACTCTTTATTTCTAAAGCTGGTTTAACATTTTCAAATGCTTTATTTAAGACTTCTATAGGATCTTGTTTAGTTTTTTCTTTAACTATATCAAGTGCACTATATAATATTTTTTGAGCAGTTCCTTTTTTACCACCAATCATGATTCCATTGATTAATTTAGTAATCATTTTAGAATTATATATAGGATCTGCTAAAACATCTCTTTTAATTGCTTGTCTTTTACGCATGTTATTATTCTCCTTTCATTAAGATATTTATTTTATTTTTTAGGTTTCTTAGTTCCGTATTTACTTCTACCTTGTCTTCTCTTATCAATACCTGCAGTATCTAAAGTACCACGAACAATATGATAACGAACACCGATAAGGTCTTTAACACGTCCACCTCTAATTAGAACAACACTATGTTCTTGTAAGTTATGTCCTTCTCCACCAATGTAACAAGTAACTTCATATCCATTACTTAATTTAACTCTGGCAATTTTTCTTAAAGCTGAGTTTGGTTTCTTAGGTGTCTTAGTAGAAACACGAGTACATACTCCACGTTTTTGTGGTGATGTATTGTTAGTTTTCTTTTTATCTTTTGAGTTATATCCAATATTTAATACTGGGCTTTTACTCTTCTTAGTTTTTTGTCCTCTTGATTTTCTAACTAATTGATTAATTGTAGGCATATTTTTTCTCCTTTCTTAATACACATTTCCAGGTGTATCAAAATCATTATTTTTATAAGTTTTCCCTAGGGAAAACCTCAAATCTAGTTAATAATAACATTAAAAAAACTTAATGTCAATCTTTTTCTTCACATTAAGTTTATTTTTTTAAAAAAACATTATTCTTTTTATTTTTTTAATTGCTTTACCTTGCCCATTGTATAGTTATCAAATCTTAGCATATTTAATATTTCCATAAATCTTTCGTAAGTTATTTTTTTATAAATATCTAAATCAGAATAATTTTCAGTATATTGTAATCTATCGCCAAATTTAGAAGGTGCACTATATTTATCATCACAATCCCTAACCTCTTCTGCTATTAAAGATCTTCTAATTCCTTCAAATTCAGAGAAACTCATATCTTTTCTATATAATTTATCTCTTGCAGTCTTTAAATATTCTTTTGGATTATTAGAAACATAACTATGGATTAATTGTATATAATTATCAGTTATTTTTGTATAACCATAATATATAAAATCAAGTAAATTTTTGCTTTTCAAATATAGATAAAAATCACTATCACTACTTATTAGATAATTTATTAAAAAATTCATACAAATAACTAGTTCCTCTTTAGAAACGTTTGTTGGCTTTTTTATCTTTATTCCTAAACTATTAATATCTACATCAACTTTTCTTACTATCTCTTCCTCTTTAGTTCTCATAGGTTCTAAATCAAAGTTAGGCAAAATCACTCTTCTTTGATGACTACTTATATTAGCATATATGTTATTTAAATAATCAACCAATTCTTCCTCATTTACATTACCAGCTATTACTAATACTTTATTATCATCTGTATAGAATGCATTATAACAATCATAAAGACTTTGCGTAGTTATTTCTTTTGTAATTTGTCTATTTCCTATTGGAGACAATGTATAATCATATTCGTCATATGTAGAAAACAAATTCTTTTCAACCAAATTAACAGCTTGAACATCATAGTTATCTTGCCAAGTTGATGCTTCTTCACAAATTGCATGTCTACTTTGATTAACATCTTTATCATCAAAAACAGGACAGTCAATTGCTTCAATTAATTCTTTAATTGATTTTTTTATATTACCAGCGCCCACAAAATGATAGCAAGTATGATCAAGAGCGGTATATGCATTAGCATTTAAACATCTAGAATCAAAATTAGTATATATATTACCATGTTTTGAATGTTCTCCAAGTAAATGCTCCAAATAATGCGCATACCCAGAACTTACGTTATGTTCCTTTCCATCAAGATTAAAATTAAACCATCTACCACTAGAACCATATTTAACAATATAACTTACAAATGTTTGCTTTAATGACTTATCATTATATAAATATAAAGGTATACCATTATTTAAAACAATTTTTTTATAATTATGCATTTTTATCCCCCTTATACATAAACACATTTTTTAATTTTAATGTTCCCATATGCTGTGCTATTTCTTCTTCAGTATAACTATCTATATTTTTAATAAAATCATTATAATTAAAATTATCAGGAATGCCACGAATATAATCATCTAAGTAATCTAAAATATAATCCTTTTTTTCACTTAATAGATAATCTTCATTTTTAATATACTCTTTTGCAAACTTTAATAGTTCTATTAATTTGTTTTTATCTTGTGCAATAGAAATAATTTCCTTAATAGCTTCCATTGCTTTTTGCTTGTTATTCTTATCGATTTTTGTGGTAAAAACGAACGCTTTTTTATAACAATAGATTGAAATATATGACGAATAAACAAGGCCATATTTTTCCCTTAGTATTTGATGGCATAAACCATTACCACCATTAAATATTGAGCTTAATACTTTGGATAATCCTTCATCAATTTTATCAGTTTCATAAGTTACATATAATATTGACTCATTTGCATCATGATCTAATACTTCACTATCATCTTCAACTATTTTGCATTTAGAAGCATAATCTAGTACATCGCCATTATTTTTATATGGTATATATTTTCTAAATAAATCAAATTGTTCTTTAGAAATATTACCAAAAACCATTCCTCTATAAAATGTTTGTTCATTGATAGAATTCTTATATGCTTCTTTTATATCATCTAGTGTAATAGAATTAATAATACTTGATATATATTCTAAATCTATTGAACAACCATATTTATTATTTTCATCATCAAAAACATTATCTAAAAATAATCTCTTAGCTTTATTGTTAGAATTAGATAATTTATGTGCTAGAGTAGATATATAAGATCTTTTAATTGTTTCTAGAAGATTAGCATCAGTAAACTTAGGATGTAATATAATGTTTTTTATAAAATCAAATGCACCAGCTAAATAATCATCTTCAACTATACTTGGTGAAACCAAATCTGCACTAACGATTATACTACTTGTTTTACCGATTTTTTGAGGAAAAAAGTATAAATCCATTGCATATAATTCTTTCATTTTTTGATTTATTGATGGATAAATTTCATTTGACTGCATCATATATTTACATAATACGTAATTTACAGCATCTTCTCTATTTCCCACTTTTCCATTAAAGCTTAATTGAATATTTATTGTATTAAAATTATCATCTTGATATAAATAAACACCATTATCATTAATAAGTCTAGATAAATCCATAAATACCCCCACTTTCTATAAGGCATATAATATCATATGCGATAATTTAAGTCAATTTAAAAGCATTTAAGATTTGAACAAACTTAAATGCTTTTCTTGATAATTATAATTCTTGTTCACCCTTATTTTTAAATTGTAATATTATTGGTGTTCCACTAAAATCAATATTCTCACGTATTTTATTTTCTAAATATCTATAATAACTAAAATGAACAAGTCCTTTAGAGTTTACTTCTATATCAAATCTTGGTGGTTTTGTACCTGATTGATGAGTAAAGTATACTTTTAATTTTTTACCTTTAAATGATGCAGGTGGTGTTTCAATAAATGCATCTCTAATAATATCATTTATTATATTTGTTTTAACTTCTTTAATAGAATTGTTATATGATGTTAAAACTTCAGGCATAAGTGTGTGAATCCTTTTTTTTGTTTGTGCACTTAAGAAAACAACTTTTGCATAGTCCATAAATTGAAAATTATTTTTAATATCTTTTTTCCATTCTTTCATGTCTTCATCTTTATTTTCAATTGTATCCCATTTATTTACTACTATTACTATTGGCTTACCAGCTTCAAGTGCATAACCAGCAATATGTTTGTCATGCTCAACTATTCCAGTAGTAGCATCAAGTACTAAAAGACAAACATCACTTCTATCAATAGCCTTCATGCTTCTTAATAAACTATATTTTTCAACGGCTTCAAATATTTTTCCTTTTTTACGAAGCCCTGCTGTATCAATTAAAGTATACTCTTCTTTATTATAAATAAACTTAGTATCTATCGCATCTCTTGTTGTACCTGCAACAGGACTAACTATTACTCTTTCTTCGTTTAATAAAGCATTTACTAAACTGCTTTTACCTACATTGGGTCTTCCTATTACTGAGATTTTAATATTATTATCAAATTCTTCATAACCTTCTTCATAGTTCTCTGTTGCCAGTTTTAATAATTCATTTACACCTCTTCCATGTTCAGCTGAAATATTTACATAATCATCAAAGCCTAATGAATAAAACTCATATATGTTTTCATTTGATAAATTGCTATCAACTTTATTAATAGCCACTATAACTCTTTTATTTTGTTTTTTTAACATGTCACGAATTAGTAAATCACTTGTAGTAAGCCCTTCTTTAGCATCTACGACAAAAATTATGGTATCTGCTTCATCAATACCAATACTAACTTGCATACGAATTTCATCATTAAAATCTCCATCAGACAAATCTATACCACCTGTATCTATTAAATAAAATGGTATATCTTTATATAATGCTTGACTATAAATTCTATCTCTAGTTACTCCAGGAGCATCTTCTATAATAGCTACTTTTTTACCAACTATTCTATTGAAAAGTGTGCTTTTACCAGTGTTTGGTCTACCAACTAGACATATAGTTTGCTTTGCCATAGATTTCACCTCGCATACATTATAAACTATTATCTTCTTTTTTTCTAGTATTTTTATAATTTAAATTGTATAATGTATAAGTGATGTATATGAAAAAAATAGAATTTAAACCTTTAATAACTACAATAGTTTTAATAGCACTTCAATCAATTTGCTACTTGATATCAAAATTATTACAAGGAAGTCCTTATTTAATTGGTAATGAAATTGATGAATTAATTCCATTTGAAATTGGATTTATAATTCCATATTGCATATGGTATGTCCTTATATTTGCAGTACCTTATCTTCTATATAAGAAAGACAAAGAATCTTTTATAAGATATATATATAGTTATGGAATATGTACTATTATTGCTAATATAATATTTATATGTTTTCCAACCACTGTTTTAAGACCAGACATAGAAGTTACAGGTATATTAACATTCATTGCAGATATAATATTCAAAATAGATACACCAATACTTAATTGTTTTCCTTCCCTACACTGCGCTATTAGCATGTTATTTATAACATATATATTAGAAAGTAAAAAGTATAATAAATATACAAAAATATCTATTGTTATAATTTCCATTTTAATAATGGCCTCAACTATGTTTGTAAAACAACATGTATTTGTAGATTTTATAAGTGGTAATTTACTAGCATTAATTTCATATTATTCTGTTAAATATTTTTATAAAAAAAATAATTATGTAAAAAGACTATTAAAGATTTAATAGTTTTTTTGTGTAAAAAATATGAATTTTTTCTGTAAAATAAAGTAAAATTTAATATTAAATACTTGAACTCTATAGTATAATTTAATTAGAAAAAGGTGGTTATATGAAAAAATATTTAATTTGGTTTGGTATTGCAATGTTAAGTCTTCTTATGATTTTTGGAATTTATATTTATATAGACCATATTATTCATACTGATGATAGTCCTACTATTGTTAAAGATGGCAAAGATAAAACAAAAGAAGAATATATTTACAAAGAAGATTTATTATTATTAGGATATAGTGTTGATGAAATAAAAATAATAGAAAATAAAATAAGTAATACAGATGTAAAAAATTATTTACTAGAAAAAAAATATGATAATCTAACTAAATTTGCTACATCTCCTTATTTTAAAGCAGAAAATATTGAAAGATATGAAAGTTATTATACTAAAAATAATGAATATTCTTTTGATAATATTGTAATATATGTTGAAATAGGATTAGATAAAGAATTCTATACAGATATCACTGAAATAACTAACCACGATGAAATAGATGCTATAGTTAATAAATATTATAAATTACCAAGTAATTTTACTCCAAATGATTTAGTTAGTATTGATGCAAAATATAAGAAATCAAATTATGATTATACATTGAGACAAGTTGCAGTAGAACCATTATATAGTATGATTGATGCTGCTAAAAAAGATGGCATAGACTTATGGGTAGTATCTGCATATAGAACTGAAAGTACACAAACAAGTTTATTTAATAATTCTAAAAACAAAGATGGCCTTGAACATGCATTATTGTATTCTGCTAAACCTGGACATTCAGAGCATCAATTAGGACTTGCTGTTGATTTAAATCTAGCCAATTCAAAAGCACACTTTGAGGATTCCAAAGAGTACGCTTGGTTAAAAGCAAATTCTTATAAATTTGGTTTTATAGAAAGATATCCTAAAGGTAAAGAATTTATAACTGGATATGGATTTGAACCATGGCACTATAGATATTTAGGAGTTGAACTTGCTACTAATGTTTATATTGATGGAAGTACTTACGAAGAATATTTAATTAAGCATTCAAAATAGTTTCTTAATAAATAATATATAATATAAAGAAAAAACTAATGAACAAGAGATAGTTATAATTAATAATTTAGCTATCTCTTTTTTTGTATAACTCATTTCAACTTCTTCATTATCATTAGCATAAATATTATGTGAAACCAAGTTTGTTTTATAAACATTTATTTTATATGTATTAATATTATCTACATTAATAGTTATAATGTTCTTAGTTTTATTAAAGTTTCCATTCCCAATTATTTCTACATAAGAAGAAGGATTATTAACTTCATAATTAATATCAAGCGGACTATCATTGGAAACTGCTACATTATATTCATAAATATCTTTATTAAAATTAATATTATAATTCGCTATTTCTAGTTTGGTTAATATACCCTTTTCTAGTTCTTTTTTTATATAGTTTTTATACACATTTATTTCATAATCACCATATTTTGAAGAAGAAACTATAAACTTATTTATCCCCTCTTCTAAATTATGCATGCCTTCTCCAAAAATCATGTCATCATCTTCATTAACAACTACAATATTTATATTATCCTTATCTGTATAATAATTGTATTTTTTAATATCCTCATTAAAATATGGTATTAATTCATCGTTATCAATCTTAATATATATGGAAGCATTTACATTAAAATGTATTAATAACATAAAAAAAGCAAATAATATTTTTTTCATACTTATATTATTTACTTTTATTAGATTTCTATTCTATTTAATAGTTTTAATAATTATTTTTTTAACATTTCTTTTCTTTTTGTCTATTTTGAAAGAGTTTATAAATAATTCTTCCATGTTATCTAATTTTTTATTATAGAAAATGACACCAAGGATATCACCCTTATTAACTTTCTCTCCAATTGTTTTATTTAAAACTACACCTACCGCATAATCTATTTTATCTGTTTTTTTATGTCTACCAGCTCCGAGATCATGTACTAATTTAGCAATGGATAAAGAATCTATTTCATTTACATATCCGGCTTTAGGAGATACAACAATATATTTTTTTGCATTATCTTTTAGTTTATTTAAATCTCCACCTTGATATTTAATCCACTCAACAAATTTATTTCTAGCATGTCCACTTTCTATTAAATTGATAACTAAATTTTTTGCTTTGCGTTGTGAAATTCCCTTAGCAGCACTAATCATTAAACTAGATATATATACTACAAGTTCATAAAGTCTTTTATCATATTTGCCCTTAAAGAAATCTATAGCCTCTTTTACTTCAAGAGAATTACCAATATTTCTTCCAAGAGGTGTATTCATATCACTTAATGTGCATATAACTTTTTTATTATAATATTTACCAATATTAACCATTGTTTTAGCAAGTTTTGTAGCATCTTTTATATTTTTCATAAAAGCGCCTTTTCCTACTTTTAAATCAATAACTATTACATCACTACCACTTGCTATTTTTTTGGACATAATTGAACTTGCTATTAAAGGAATTGAATCTACTGCTCCTATTTCATCCCTTAAAGCATATATTTTTTTATCAGCAACAGCGATTTTATCACTTTGACTAATAACTGCACAACCAACTGTTTCTAATTCATTTAAAAATTCTTTTTTAGTTATTTTTAATTTATATCCAGTAATACTTTCAAGTTTATCTACAGTACCACCAGTAAGTCCTAAACTTCTACCGCTCATCTTAGGTACACAAACACCAGCCGAAGCAACAATTGGAGATACTATTAATGTTATTTTATCTCCAACTCCTCCTGTAGAATGTTTATCTACCACTTTTTTATCAATAGATGATAAATCTATAGTTTCTCCACTTTTAATCATTACATCAGTAAGATAGTATGTTTCATCCATACTAAGGCCATTATAATAAATAGCCCATAAAAATTCACTCATAGTATGATCGGATATTTTATTTTTTACATAACTATTTACCATGTATTCAATTTCAGAATAAGTTAATTTTTCTTTTGTATTCTTTTTATATATTATTTCTAACGCTTTCACTAGACCACCTATTATAATTTTACATTAATAACCATTTTTTTTCAATCATCTACCTACAAATTTGTTAACGCGTTCTTTATCAGGCATATCACTATTATCGATACTACTTAGCATAGATTGTCTATCATAAGGAACGTATACTTCCGTTATATCATAACCAATATTTTTTTCATTTATAATAATATAAAATGCCGAATCCAATGGATCTTCTTCATATGCCATTGCAAGTGCTCTTAAAGTTCTAACTTTTACATTATCATCTTGACTAAACATTTTAAAATGAATATGTCCTTGTATTATCTCATCATAATAAGAAATTTTTTTACCATCGAAAAGTCTATCCTTTAAAGCAGACATATATCCTAAATTCTCAGGTATTTTTATTTTACTCTTTTCTAATATTTCTCTTTCCTGTTCATAACTATTTGTATAATAAAATTGTTTTTGTGGAACTTTTTCCTTGTTTCTAATAGCATCTTGATATGACCAAGCATTATGCCCCTTAATATAATCAATTCTTACATCATTAGCAAAATGACATAAACCTATCTTTTTGCCACCAACTATCAAATCATAACTATGTTTGTTTGTTTTTAATTTTTCTATTTGCAAATCTGATAACTTAGAATATGTCCAATTTTGGCTTGCAATTTTTTTGCTATCAAAGTATGACTTAAATGGTTCAATTCCAAGAGCACTATAATCCTCACTATTACCATTTATAATATTAACATTATTTTCATTTAAGATATCTAAGACTTCTTTAGGATTTGGACCAACACCAATATTATCTCCAAGAGAATATATCTCTTTAATTCCTCTTAATTTTATATCATTTAAAACTGCTACAGTTGGTTCAAGTAAACCATGTACATCAGTAAAAATTGCTATTTGTCTTCCAGTATATTTATTTTTCATCTACATCACCATTTTAAACCATATATAATTGTATATTATTTTGTGCTATTTTTCAATGATGCATAAAAGCAGATTATTACTCTGCTTCTTGTTTTTTACTAGATAAGAATGAAACTTTTTCAGCTATAATATCCATTGAATATTTTTTTTCTCCTTCTACTTCATAATTAGATGTTTGAATTCTTCCTTTAACACCAATTACATCTCCTTTTTTACAATATTCACAAGTGTTTTCTGCAATAACATTCCATAATGTACAACGAATAAAATCCGTTTCATAATTTCCTTCCATATTTTTATATGATCTAGGAACTGCAACTGTTATTAATGTTCTTTTTTTGTTATTTTCAGTTACTATTATTTCAGGATCACTAACAAGTCTACCTGCTATTACAACTTGGTTTAACATAAATATTCCTCCTTTCGTATGAAGGAATATAACACATACTTTTTTGTAAAACAAATCGATAAAATTTAATTATCTTATATGTTTTTACATCAAATATTCAGATTTTTTTTCATAATCATTTATTATGAATTATTATTTTATGCTATTTTTAATTTTTTAACAAATTTAATTATTTTGAAAATTCTTCGATTTCTTTTTTATTTTTTAATACTTTTATTAGATAATCTATTTCTTCATATGTATTATAAAAATATAAACTGATTCTAACAGTATCTTCTTTATTATCACCCATCTTAGCACAATGTTTGCCACTTCTTACACATATATTTTTGGTGTTTAAATATAATCCTAAATCTCCGGATAATATTCCATCCATATTTATAATAACTATACTACCTTCACAATTTTTATTGTATATTTTTATATAAGGAATTTTTTCTAACTCTTTTATTAAATATTTTCTAAGATATTTTTCATGTTTTTCAATATTATCCATACCAATTTCATTTAAAAAATTTATTGTTTCACTAAAACCTATTATTCCTGCTAAATTACTTGTACCTGCTTCAAATCTATAAGGAACATCTAATAATTTTAATGAAGAATCATTATATGTTAAATTCATTCCGCCACCAAATTCAAATGGTATCATTTTATTTAACAGTGAATATTTTCCATATAATATACCCACTCCTGTAGGGCCACACATTTTGTGAGCTGAAAAAGCTAAAAAATCCACATCTAAATCTGTTACATCTATTTTTATATGCGGAGCACTTTGAGCTGCATCAACTACAACTAAAATTCCTTTTTTATGTGCTAACTCAATTACTTTAGTATTATTACTTATTTTTTCTTCAATATCTCTTATGGATAATTTTTCTAAAGTAGAATCAACAAAAACAACTTTTATTCCTTTTTTAACAGATAGTATTAACCATGGCAAAATATTAGAAGCATGTTCACTACTTGATAGTATTACTTCATCATCTTTTTTAAGATGATTTAAAAAGTATCCAAATACAACCATATTAAGTGAATCAGTTGTATTCTTTGTAAATATAATTTCTTCTTTTCTTTTAGCATTAATAAACATTTTAACTAAATCTCTTGTATAATCTATTTCATCATCTACCTTAAAACTTATATCATAATCTCCCCTATGGGAGTTGGCATTATATTCTAAATAATAATCATTCATTTTATTTATAACTCTATAAGGCTTAAATGTAGTAGCTGCATTATCAAAATATATAATATTCTTTTCTTTCATTGGAAATTTATTTCCATCTTCCATCTTTATCACCCTAATATAATATACTCATTATTATTTTTATAGAATATAATAAATGTAATAAATAATGTTAACTTTGACACTTAATTTAAATTAATAATTGTTAAATAGAACCTTATATTGTATAATTATTTTAAGGAAGTGATTTAAATGTCAGAATCATCTGGTGGAAAAAGATTAATTATAGTAGGAAGTATAATTGTTGGAATACTAATAGTAATATTGTTAGTAGTTTGGTTCCTTTCAAAAAGGAAGCCAACGTATGTTAGTTATGATAAAGCTATAGATACAATGCAAAGAGCAGCTGCTAAGTACTATGATCGTAATAATGACAAATTACCTGTTGAAGATGGTGATTATATATTGTCTTATGAAACTCTAGTAAGCGCAAATTTAATTAATCCATTAAATGAATTACTAGTAGATGGAAATACATGTAATGCTCATATTATTGTAACTAATAAATCAAATTTTTATACTTATACGCCATATTTAAATTGTGAGAATGGATATAAAACAGTAGAATTATATAAAGTATTAACTGCTGAAGATAATATTGTTACATCTGGAAAAGGATTATACAAGGATGAAAATGGAGAATATTATTTTAGAGGAGATGTTAGCAACAATTACATTAAACTTGGTAGAACCTCTTACAACAAAGAAGAAGTTGATAACATTTGGAGAATAATGGGTATTGAATCTGATAATACTATAAAAATTAGAAAGGTATATCCAACAAACTCAAGTTATGTATGGGATGATAGATATAATGAAGAAGCTAGTAGAGCTTATGGATATAATAAATTTGAACTTAGTAAAATAAAAGATATTTTTGAGAAATTAGAAACTAGTGGTTATGTTTTAACAAAAGAATATAGAAATAAAATAGTTGCAAAGAAATTATGTATTGCTCCTAGAAAAACTGATGATACAACAAAAGATGGTTCTACAGAATGTGCTACTCTATCAGAAAAAGAATATAATTTTGGAGTTATTGCTCCTTATGAATTTATGAGAGCTAGCTTAGATGAAAATTGTAAAAACACTTTAAGCCGTTCATGTGCAAATTATAATTATTTAGCAACTAGTCAACAAGTAGAATGGTTGGTTACTCCAAGTACAGAATCAAGTTATCAAGTATATGCATTTGATGGTAATACATTTGATTATAAAAGAACATCTAGTTCAAACTATTTATATCTAACAACACACTTAAGTGATAAAGTATTATTCAATAGTGGTAGTGGTACTCTTGAAGATCCTTACACTGTTAGATAAATTAAAAAACGATTGATATCAATCGTTTTTATTTTTTATTAAACCATATATTTTGAATATGTGCATTATTTGAATCAGGTGTAGGATTTGGCTTATCTATTCTAGCAAATGTTGGAATATTAAATGCATTACCAAAACAAAATGCAACACCTGGACGCAAAGTCTTTAATTTTTCTATATCAGCTACAGCTACACTATGAGAAATACTCTTTATTATCTTTAAATCTTCAGGATGGAACATTCTAAGTATTAAATAATTAGAACATTGACTTAATGCAGTATTAGATAACTCACTAGGTCTTTGAGTTATTAATCCAAGAACAACTCCATATTTACGACCTTCTTTAGTAATTCTGTCAAATATATTATAGCCAATGACATTAATATCATTATCATTTTGAACATATCTATGTGCTTCTTCTAATACTATTTGAATTGGAAATTCTCCCCTATCCTTAAGTAAAATAGAATAATCAAGAAATAGTTTTGAAAATATTTTTGTTAATACTTTAGCAAATCTTTCATCTACATAGTTTAAATTAAAATTAACAATTTGTGCCTTTTCACCTGTTATAGTTGTAAATAATCTTCTTATATATTCTTCTTTAGTAATGTATTCATCCATCTCAAAATATTTAGCAGAAGGACTATTAATAATAGCATCTAATCTTACCTTTAAAACATTATTCTCGTCATATACTTTATCACTCTTAAGTACACCTTCACTAATTAAAGCAAACTCAAATGCGCTATATAAATCTTTAAGTGTATATTTTTTTGCCTTCATAGAAGAATTTAAATGTAAATCTTCATTTATAAAAGGTTCTAAAAATTCTATTACTAATTGCATTGTATTTATTTTACCTGTTTGATCAACATTTAAACATTGTCTTAATGTTCTAATATACCCTGGTTGAACAATTTTACTTTCTAAATTTATATCTTTAGTATAAAAGGAAGATAAGACTGCAACTATTTGATCTCTTATTTGAGTTGATGCTTTTCCACTTGTTAATATATCCATAATTGCTTTAGCAATTATATTATTTTTATGTGTTATAACATCTTCTTCTTTTTCAGTAAATAAATAAACATACATCAATGCTTTTTCTATTATTGGTAATTGAGATGATGAATCAGCATTAAGTAACAATGCCAAATCATCTACATCTAAGAAATATATTGGCATTTTTATTATTTCTATATCTGTATTAACAGTATTGGTCGTCAATTGTTTACATCTACAACTTTGAGTTTTATTTATCATATCTAATGCTGGTTTATATTCACCATAAACATCAAATAATATTATATTTGAATTAACTGGTACATATTCTTTTCTATAAAACAAGTTTTGAAATAATCTTGCAACACTACAACTTTTACCACTTCCAGTATTACCAATTATTGCAAAATGATTTGAAAAGAAATTATCTATATTAGCTGAAACATTATATCCATCATATGCTAAAGATTTTCCTATATATAATGAACCTTCCGAATCAACTTTTTGATTTCCAAGTAATGAAACTACTTCTTCCCTAGTAATTAATCTAATTTTAGAGCCATATGTGGGTTTGTGAATAACACCACTATAAAATACATTATCCATGAATTCTCCAACCATAACGCAGCTTATTTCATCTCTACTAATAGAACTCACTTCACAAACAACTTTATGGTTATCTTCAAATACTAAATGCATTCCGATTAAGGATGCTTCTACTCTTTTAGCGGCATTATCTATTTTAATACATTCATCAACAATTGAAATTATATTTCCAAACATATTAACTCCTTATTATTCTATAAAAAATTATATCATATTAAATTAAAAATAGAAACATAAAGTTTCTATTTTATTGTTTTTATAATTGAAATATTATCAAAATTGATTAAAGATAATATCCTTTTAGCCTCTTTATAACTCATATTTATTGTTTTAGAATAATCATCAAAGTCTATTCTATTATATTTCATAAGTGAAACACATATTAAGTATTCTATATCCTCAATATTTTCAAAATCTTCAATATAATTCTTTAAATATATTTTTTTCTTTCTTTCAAATTCTTTTTCTGTTAGTTTTAATTTCTTAATATCTTTTTTAATATTTTTAATAAATAAATCAGGATTCTTACTAACAGCACTTATTGTTATAATTAAGTAATCATCTACTATATTAATTCCAGAACTAAGACTTAATGCAATACCTTTTAATTTATATTTTTCATATAATTTTGATGATTGAGAAAAATTATTTGATAATATTATTCCAAGATAATCTCTTAAGATACTCTCTTCTATATTGAATATTCTTTTATCCATTTTAATAGCATACTTTACTCTATCGTTTTCAAGATCTTTTTTTATTTCCTCATAATTTACTCTTACATTAATACTTTCTTTTTCTTTTATTCTTTCGGGTAAAGTTCTAGGTTTTAATTTCAATTTATTCATATAATTTTTAATTAAATCCATTATTTCTTCTTCATCAAAATTACCGGTTACAATAATAAAAGTATTATTAGAAGAATAATAATCATTATATATTTTATTCAATAATTTAGCGGTTATTTTTTCTATATCTTCTCTTTCACCAACAACGGCTTTTTTTGAATATGAGTTAGTAAATAAATTATCATATAAATGATAAGATATTAAATAATCTATCTTATCTTTATACATATCTATTTCCTCACCAATTATTCCTTTTTCTTCTTCTACATTCTTTTCATTAATATCTGTATTGTAAAATAAGTCCAATAAAATTCTTAAGTTTTCTTTAATATCTTTACTACCAAATATATTATAATTTGTTCCATAATAACTAGTCCATGCATTGGCAAGACTTCCTAAATCGTTTATTCTTTTTGATATTTCTTTATTTTCAGATAATGCCATAACTTTATGTTCTAAAAAATGTGCGCTTCCAGGTATTACATCAATTATTTCATTATTAACTTTATATTTTGTGACATTAGCACCATATTTAACAGATATTGATAAATAAAAATTTTTAGTTTTATCTGTTTTATATAAATAAACTTCTACTCCATTTTCTAATTTTTCTATTAAAAGTTTTTCATTAACCTTCTCAAATACTTTTTCTGTCATTAGTTATCTCCTTTCAATAGATAAATTGTTGATAAAGATAGTTTTTCATTTAATTTAATAACATCTTCAATAGTAACTTTATTTATTTTTTCTCTTATTGTTTCAATACTATCAACATCTTCAAATTCCTTTATCCAATATTCATTTACTTGCATTGATAAATCGTCATAATAATTGTTTAGATATGTATTAATTGTCTTTTTAGCTGAATCAAATAGTCTTTCAACTACTTTTTTATCCTTCATTGATTCAACACATTCCTTAATTAATTTAACTGTTTTATCATAGTTCTTTTTATTTATTCCTGCATATATAGTAAGAGATGGATTGTATTTAGAATAATATGATCCTATTGTGTAACAAAGTGAATTTTCTTCACGTACTATATTAAATAGTATTGAATCATTCATAGTACCTAAAATAGTATTATATACACGAAGAGTATATTCAAGTTCATCATGAGTAAGATTATTTAATCTATATCCTACATATAATCTCGATTGATTAAATGGTAGACTATCTATTTTTTCATTTAATTTATTATCATATTTATGTTTAATATTAAAAGATAACTTTTCATTTTTATTACCTTTAATATTTTTAAAAATATCTTTAATATATTTATAAATATCAAAATCTATTTCACCATGAACAACAATGTCTATTTTATAACTGCCGTTAAATAAAGTTTTATAAAAATCATAAAGAGTTTTAGGTGTAACTTTTTCAAGTTCTTTAAGTGTTGGATACATACTATATGCACTAGGTGTTCCTTTATACATTAATTTAGCATATTCAATTGAACCATATCTTCTAGAATCATCTTTTATAGCTTTTATACTTGATATTAAATCATTTTTAAGTAAATTAAAATAAGTATTCTCAAATTCACAATTAACTATGTTAGGATTAAATAATAATTCCTTAAAATAACTTAATGATTTTTTTAAATATGTTATATCAGTATATTTTGGATTTAAAAAATCAAGTGAAAATGTAAAAGATTCAAGAGCACCTGTAGTACCAAAAGAACCCGCTATATGAGCACCATATAAATTCTCATAAATTGTTGCCATTTTATTTTTAGTATTATATTTTTTTGAAGTATAAGTTAAGTTTTGTGTTAATAAATTTGCATAGGCAATATCATTTTTATCAAACTTTTTAGTTAAAAATACAACTACACTAATGCTTTTAAATCTATCATTATTAATTATATGTAAATTCCATTCTTTTTCTTCTATTTTTTTATAATTCATAAACATCCCCTTCCTCGTGTAATATTATAACATAAAATATTTTAAAAAGAAGATAACCTAATATCTTCTTTTTTATTATTTACATTAATTAATTTTTTATAATAGATTCTAATGCCAAATATATCATTTGATCTAACTTTTGTTCTCTTTCTAATGCATCTATTTCTTCATGAGTAATCAAGTTATCGCTTATAGTTAATATGGCTGTTGCTTTTTTATAAAACTTCTTAGCATTATATAATAATGCATAAGTTTCCATTTCTACAGCCTTACATCCAAGTGAAGTATACTTTGTATAATCACTGCTTTCAGTATAAAATGCATCACTAGTATGTACTCTTCCGATAGTAGTATGAATACCTTTTATTCTTGCTGTATTCATAATTACTCCATTTAATTCTTGAGAAGAGTTTATTATTTCAATATCTTCTCTACCAGAATCCTCATCAAAGTGCGTACTAGAATATGCAGAATCAGCGACTAATATATCATAAACTTTGAGATTCTCATAATAACTGCCAGCTGTACCTATTCTAATTATTTCATCAACATTATAATGATCAAATAATTCATGACTATAAATGCCCATACTGGCAATTCCCATACCACTTGAAAAAACTGTTACTGGCACACCTTTATATGTTCCAGTATAAGCAAGTTCACCTCTTAATTTATTAACTAATTTAGGGTTTTCTAAATATTTATTTGCAATAAAAGTTGCTCTATTAGGATCTCCTGGCATTAATACTTTTTTTGCAATATCTTTTTCCTCTGCTTCAATATGAACTGTTCCCATATTTTATTACTCCTTTGGCTCTTCTAATTTTACTAATACGTCACGTGGTTTGCTTCCTTTTGCAGGACCAACAATACCTTTTTCTTCAAACATATCCATTATACGAGCTGCTCTATTATAACCTATACTATATTTTCTTTGAATTAATGAGGCACTTATTTGTCCCATTCTAATAGCATAATTTAATATTTCATCATATAACACATCTTTTTGTTCAGAAGAAGATCCTCCTCCTGAAACACTTCCACTAGATTCACCATTACTTTCTAAATTTGTGAATTTATCACTATATCTAGGTCCATGACTTCTTTCCTTAACAAAGTCAACAACTTTTTTAATTTCATCATCTGATACAAAACTTCCTTGAATTCTTGTAGGTGTATTGTCATCCATTGGTTTATATAACATATCACCTTTTCCTAAAAGTTTCTCTGCACCAATCATATCTAAGATAGTTCTTGAGTCTATTGATGAAGATACAGCAAATGAAATACGGGTTGGTATATTAGATTTAACAACACCTGTAATAATATCTGTTGAAGGTCTTTGAGTTGCAACTATTAAATGAATACCTGCAGCTCTTGCTAACTGAGTAATTCTCATTATTGACTCTTCTACTTCTTTAGCAGCAACTAGCATTAAGTCAGCAAGTTCATCTATAATAACTAGAATAAATGGCATCTTTTTAAGACCACAATCAGGATGCTTTTTTAATTCCTTTTCAATATATTCATTGTATGTTTGAATATTTTTAGTTCCACTATTCTTAAACGTTTCATATCTATCATCCATTTCAACTACAATCTTTTGTAAAGCAGCACTTGCTTTTTTAGGATCAGTTACAACAGGCATTAACAAATGAGGAATACCTTCATAAACATTAAATTCTACCTTTTTAGGGTCAACAAGTACCATTTTAACTTCATCTGGAGTAGATCTCATGAGAATAGAGACTATGATATTATTAATACAAACACTTTTACCAGCTCCAGTAGCACCCGCTACTAACATATGTGGTGTTTTATTAATTTCGACATACTTAACATTTCCCATTATATCTCTACCAAGAGGAGCAGCTAAAACAGAATTTTCTAGTTTCTTTTCTTGTCTCATTGCTTCCATAATTTCACGCATAGAAACAGGCACTACAGTTTGATTAGGAATTTCTACACCAACTGTGTTTTTACCAGGAATTGGCGCTTCAATTCTAACTTCCTTGGCAGCAAGTGCAAGCGCAATTTCTCTTGATATGCTTAATACTTTATTTACTTTTGTTCCACGTTCTAAATCCATTTCATATTGCGTAACTGCAGGTCCAACATGAACTTCAATTACCTTAGCACGCATACCAAAATCTTGGAATACTCTTTCTAATGTTTTAGTATTTGATGCAATGAATTCAGTGGAATTAACTTTTCCAGTATTTTTACTCAAATTTAATAATGTTACTGGAGGTTTTACATATATTTCATCAGAAACATCTTCACTTGATTCAACATGCTCAGGTGTTTTCTCAATAGTACCAACAGTATCAGTTTTTTTAGTTTCTAAATCTTCAACACTCGTAATTACAAGTCTCTTATCAACTGAAGATTCAGCCTCTTCATCATCTTCTATATATTTTCCACGAGATTTACTATGTTTTGATTCAATTTCTTCTTCATCATCTTCTTCTTTAGTAAATATCTTTTTGAAGGCATTTCCTATAGACCTAAATATATCAGCTATTGTTAAATCAAATACCATTATTAAACCAAATCCAGCAATTACAACCATAACAACAGATGTTCCTTCTACAGCAAATAATGAAACAAATAACCAAGAGGCAGAAGCTCCTATAATTCCTCCACCAGTATTTCTTATTTCACTTTCATTTTGAAATGCATTTGTTATATTTTCATATGTACTGGTAAATATTTCTTTTCCACGAACTCCATTATCTCTAATATAATTAACATGAGCAAATAATAATAATGCTAAGATTAATGAATATATGCCTACTAGTCTACCAGTAAAGTAATCAGGTTTACTTCTTTTAGCAATTAAGTATACTCCTAAGCATAATGAAACTATCATAACAAGAATATACCAAGTACCAAAAAGGAATATTCCAAACTTTTTAACCAAGCCACCAACTACACCAAAATCTCCAAGGCCAACTATAGAAAATAGTACTAGAATTAAACCTTGGATTTCTTTTGAATATCTAAATCCCTTTTTACCATCTGAAGATTGCTTTTTTTTCTTTGCCATATTGCACCTAACTTTCCATCTTGTTTAAAAGTTTTTTATGAATACCAGGTTCAACAATATTTAAGGTATTCAAAACTATTTCTAATGATTCTTTATAATTACCCTTATTAAATGCTTTTTCGGAAGCTATAAGGCCATTTTCAACTTCTTTATTTGATGATCTATATCTGTTTCCATATACAATAGCCATTTCAGCCATTGCGGCAGTCTTAACAGTAGAAGATGCAGTCTGATATAACTTTAATGACAAATCTTGTGCTGTATCAACTCTTAAATTTAATGTCTTAATAGATATTGGCTTCTTTTCTATTTCTTTGTTTATTTCGCCAATCGCATCATATGCTTCCTTAAGCTCAACATAAAATTTATCAGGAATAATTGGTAAATTATAATCCTTTATTTTATATTTAGAATTATTTATAATATTTTTTATTTCATATAGTTGTTCACGTGCTCTTGCTTCATCTTCTTTTAAACTACCTAAATTTTTAAGAGTCATTTCTAACTTATCTTCAACTTTAGATAAATTAACTGCTACTAACTCACATTCATTATTTAATTTAGAATATGGCATAACTTTAGATAATGTCCTATCATTTATAAGTTTAAAACTATCTTTAACTGATATTAATTCTTTGTTTATTTCATCAACAACTAATATTTCTTCATCTGATAAATCGTAAGTATCTTTAATATTACCTATTTCAGAATACAAATTTTTAACAATGGAACTAACTTTACTAATTCTTTCACTAACATTAATTATTCCTCGTTCATATTCTCTTTTACCACGTTTTTCATTATCAAAATCAGTATATATTTTTTCATAATAATCAACTAAAGTTTTTAAATCAAAAACAGAATCTTGAAGATTTAATACTTTTAATTTATCCAATATTTCATTAATTTTTTTATTAGTTTCTTCTATATTGTATTCAAGATTAAGATATTCAATATTGTATCCTTCTCTTTTCATTCTATTAGCAATATTTTCAATATCTTTCATCTTTTTAGGTAAAATCATATTAGATATTAAAAGTATAGTTGGAGCTTCTTCAACTACGATACTAATGTTATTAATCATGTCATCTAGTGCTTTTACAATTTTACCATATTCTTCATAATTCTTATTTTGAACAGCAACTTCAAATGCACTAAATAATTTATCTATATTTTCAAATTGCAATTCAATTGGTGAGTTAACACCCGTATAATCATTTTTATTCTTGTTATACTTGAATACTACTTCTCTATATGTACTCTTTAATTTTGTTATAGCTTCTCTATTTCTATATTCACTTTCAGTTAAATCTTTAATTTCACCAAGTAATTTAATAGATTTTGCTTTAACATGAAAAATATCTTTTTCTATATTTAACAATGTATTTTGTGCTTGTTCATAGTTTTTATCTACACATAAAGTTTCTGCTTCAACAAGTTCATCTGTAAGCATTGGCATATCTTTTTTTTCAATATCTTCAAATCTCTTCTTCCAAGATTCAACATCAGATGCTAATTTCTTGTTATTAGCAAGCTTTTCTGCCTTATCTAACTCTGTAATTAATGAAGAAGAAATTATCAAATTCTTTTCTGTATTTAATCTATCAATATTGTTAATTATTCTTTTCTTTTTATTATTCTTTATTACTAAGCTTAATACAAATATTAAAGCCATTAGGATTATAAATACTATAATAATTATTAATGTTGTCTTATTCATAATATCCTCCTTATAACATTTTATCACAATAATTAATTTTTTTATAGTATTTTAGAAAAAAAGTAATAAAAAAAATTAAGGATTAACCTTAATTCTTATAATGCTTTTCTCATTGTTATGGCATCACCAATTAAATCTTTAGCCTCAATATTACTCTTTCTATATAATAAAGATTGTTCAATTTGTGATAAAAGATATCTTTTGTTTCTTCTTTCATTATCTAATTCTAACTTTACTAAAAAGTCATCCTTTATTTTTTTATTATCTGGTCTTGGTTTGCCTACTTCTCTTAATACAATTCTAGAACTATTAATTCTGCATTTCTTTTTAATCTCATAGCACATTTTATCTATTTCTTCTAAACTTCTAGACATTAAATAGTCAAATGAATATATTAATGGACTATTTTTAATATAATCGCTATATAATTCAGTTTCTACTTCAAAATATGCTCTTTTGTTTTGCTCAGCAGCATAGACATTTAAAAAATCATAATACATACTTCTTGGAAATGCATTATCGTTTCTAAATAAATGCATCATATCTTCTATTTGTATATAACAATGACCATCTTTAATTATTTTCATATTTTCCTCCCCTTTCAACAGGACTGATATCTTATCACATTTTTTTAGAAAATGCAACTTATTCTGGATTATAAACACTACCTTTTGATTGAATTTTCCCTTTTGCAAAATTTAATACAGCTTTATTATACACTTCTTCTAAAGTTCTATATCCAAACGCAGTTGTCATAATGTTATCATTAAGTAATATTGTATTGTTATCAACCGTACCATTATAATTTAGAGTAACGGTATCATCTTTAATTTTAACATTTCTATATTTAACAACTCCATAAACAATGTTTTCCTCACCTGAAACATTATATGTGCATTTAATAACATCGACAATATTGTTACCAAATGAATCTTCATATAAATATATACCTACTGGTTCATATTTAACATTTATATTTTGAAATGTGTTAAAACTATTCATTTTTGTTAAAAAGTCTATTGAGCTTGAATTAATCATTTCAAGTGTATCGTTTTCTACTAATGATATATCAATTTTATTGCCTGAAATTTGTTTAAATATACTAAAGAAAACAAAAGCAAAAATAATAACTGCTACTAAAATTATAAATCCACTTACAAATAAATGGGTTACACCAAATGTTTTAAGTAGTTTCTTTTGTAAAGTAAAATCACCAGCAATTGGGTTTTCTTTTTCTTTATGATCATTTTCAATTATAAATTCTTGACCACAATAATTACATTTAGTTTCTGTATCTTCAGAATCAAAATTTAATTTAGCTCCACAATTAGGGCATTTCTTTTCTATAATTTTCATATTATCACCAAGACCATTATACAAAATATATTGACAAAAAACAATTAATTTGATACTATGCTTTTAATGCTGTTAATTTTATCTAGAATGTGCACTTATATTTATAGGAGGGTTAATGAATTTAAGTGAAGAAGAATTTCAAAAAGAAAAAAAGCATCTAGAATTAACTACTAAACTTTTAAGGGAGCAAATATCCGCACTAGCACAAGACTTATATGATAGTGAAGAAAAACAACAAGAATTTAAACGGTTTGTATGGGATACTAAAGCTGAACTTGATCCAACTGAAATGAAAACTATACTTTCAAATAATAATCAGGAAATTGATAATTTAGAAATGAAAGCAAAATATTATAGAAAACTTTACAAAATTCAAAATTCACCATATTTTGCAAAAATAGTTTTTGAAACTAAAGAAGATGGAAAAAATGATATCTACATCGGTCTAACATATCTAACAAAAGACAATGATAATATTATTTATGATTGGAGAGCACCTATTTCAAGTATTTTCTATGACTATGAAAGTGGTGATGCATCATATGAAGCACCCGGAGGAATAATTAAAGGATTTCTACATAACAAAAGACAATTTACAATTGAAGATGCAAAAATCAAGAGAGTATTTGATTCAAAATTAAATGTACAAGATGAGCTTTTACAAGAAGTACTTGCCAATAAAACTGATGAGTATATGAAAAATATAGTTAATACTATACAAACTGAACAAAATGCAATAATAAGAAATGTAGATGATAAAGTATTAATCGTACAAGGTATTGCAGGTTCTGGTAAAACATC
Source organism: uncultured Erysipelotrichaceae bacterium (assembly GCA_902778125.1). Taxonomy (GTDB): domain Bacteria; phylum Bacillota_I; class Bacilli_A; order RF39; family UBA660; genus CAG-1000. The sequence continues at coordinate 42,394 of CACYWH010000002.1, forward strand.
AGTTGCTCTACATAGAATTGCATTTTTACTTTATAAAATCAAAAATTTAACAAGTGATAAAGTATTAATATTTGCGCCTAATAAAGTTTTTAGTGAATATATTTCAAATGTACTTCCAGAACTTGGTGAAGAAAACACAAAAGAAACAACATTTAGTGACTTTTTAGAAACATATATTACAGAATATAAATCAGTAGAATCATTTACATCTTTCATAGAAAGATATTATAAATATGAAGAAGGATTTGTTGATTTAATAAAAATAAAACAATCAAATGAGATAATAAAAGTTATGGATGAATATATAGATAACTATTCTAAGAAAGCAAGTTTCACCGATGAAATATTGAATCATGATTTATATATTGAAAAAGATAAACTTAACTACTATTTAAAAAATAGGTACTCCTCTATTCCACTATTTGAAAAAATTGATGAGATTGCTAATAAAATATCCGAAATGGAATTTAATGGAAATAAATCTAAAACAAAGCAAATTAGAAAATGGTTAAAAGAAAGATTAAATATTTCACTAGATTTAAAAGAAATATACAAAGGATTTTATAAAAGTGAAGAATTTAAAAAATTTTATAATAAAGATATACCAGAAAACTATATAAATAAACTTAATGATAAAAATATATCATATGAAGATGCTTGCTTATTCGTATATATGAAAAGTTTACTTATGTTTTTAGGAAATGATTATACAATAGAACAAACAATTGTTGACGAAGCTCAAGATTATAGTCTATTACAATACATACTTCTTAAAAAAATACTAAAAAAAAGCAAATGGACTATTTTAGGAGATATAAATCAAACAATTAATCCGTATTATCAATATAAATCATTAGAAGAATTAGAAAGTGTCTTCAAAGATAATAGTAATTATGTAGAACTTAATAAAACGTATAGATCTAGTCCAGAAATAATAGAACATGCTAATAAAATACTAGGGCTTAATTTAGTATCTGCAATTAGAAGAGAAACAAAAATACCAGTTGAATTTAAAACAGAAAACAATTTAAAAGAACAATTAATTGAAGATATTAATAAACTATTAAAAAATAATAAAAGTATTGCTATTATAACTAAGAATGATATTGAAACAAATAAAATATATAAACTATTAAATAAAGATTTAGAAGACTTAACTATAATTAATAACAATTCTAAAACATTCTCAAGAAAACTAGTAGTACTTCCTTCATATATGGCAAAAGGATTAGAATTTGATGCAACAATAATTTATACTGACATAAACAATAAATATACATATGATGAGAGATATCTATATTATGTTTCATGTACAAGAAGTCAACATCACTTAATAATTTATAACAATGATTAGTTATTGATGTCAACCAAAAAAGGTTGACATCTTTTTGATATTATGATATTATTCAATTGAATTTGAAGATGAAAGGAGTGAGAATATGAAAACAATGATTACAAATTCAAGAAAATTTATTTTTAATAATTATGTACAAGTGGTGTGTGAGATATTCTCACCTAAGTTTTAACTTTTCATAAAGTTTTAAAAATTATAAGGAAGCCATTTGTATGGCTTCCTCAGAGTATTGAACTTTGTCAACACTCTGAAGTAACTTAATAGTTACTTTTTTATTTTAAATAATAATGATTAATTGGTTTTAAATTATCATCAAGTTCATAAACAAGAGGATTACCTGTAGGAATTTCAAGCCCTACTATTTCTTCATCCGATATGTTATCTAGATATTTTATAAGTCCTCTTAAACTATTACCATGTGCAACAATTATTACTTTTTTATTATCTAATAATGATTTCTTAATATCAGATTCCCAATAAGGAATAACTCTAGTAATAGTATCTTTTAAACATTCTGTATGAGGTAAATATTCTTTATATTTATTTACCATATCTAAATACCTAGGATCGTTTTCTTCTAATGCAGGAGGTTGAACATCATAACTACGTCTCCATATATGAACTTGTTCCTCTCCATATTTATCAGCAGTTTCTTTTTTATTTAACCCTTGTAATGCACCATAATGTCTTTCATTTAGTCTCCAGCTTTTACATATTGGAATGTTTTCTTCATTTAATTCTTCTAATATATATGATAATGTATCATTCGCTCTTTTCAATACAGAAGTATAAGCAATATCAAAAGTATATCCCTCTTTCTTTAATACTTGCCCTGCTTCCTTAGCCTCAATAATACCATTTTCTGATAAAGCAACATCTGTCCAACCAGTAAATTTATTTTCTAAATTCCACTCACTTTGACCATGTCTAACTAAAACTAATTTTATCATTTATATCACCTAGACTATTATATCAAAAATTATTATTCATTATCAACATAATATCCTTCTTCATAATAATCTTCATAGTCATATTCTCCTTCAGGATATTCATAATATTCTTCCTCTTCTGTATAGTCAATATCATCTACTACTTCTTCTTCAGTATTTCCACATCCAATCAAAGTAAAACACATCAATAATATAAATATACCTAAAAATATTTTTTTCTTCATATTTTCCTCCTAACAAAATCATGTTAACAAACAATTATAAAAGATTTATCTAAATCAAGTGAAAATATTGTGTAAGATAGTTTAATCTTCTAAACCAATTTTTTCACGACTAGTACCATTGATTTTACACGAATATCCTGACATTTCTAAATCTTTTACATAATTAGCAATATATAAAGCATCTTTTTCTTCTTCTGTCATATCTTTATAATTGGGTTGTATTTCTGTAACAATAGTAATTTTTCTATTTTTATCGTCATACTCTACTTTATATATTATTCCCTCTTCATCTGCAGACCCTTCATCGTCAGATGATTCTTTTCTATCTTTATATGTAATTTCATCCATGGCTTCTTCAATTGTTTTGAATTCTGCATAAGTTAAATATCCATTTTTATCAAATTTTCCTAAAGCATTTTGAGTTATATCTATTTTGTCACTATAATCAGCACTATAATCTACATTTTGCATACCACATTCTATAGAATATTTACCTTTGTTTCCACACCCACTTAACATTATCATGATTATAAACATAGCGATTATATTTAACACTCTTTTCATATTATCACCAAGTATATTATAGCAAATAATATTATATTATTTCTACTACAAATTTATTTTATCGTAGATACTTTTCACTATACATCTATCGCTATCTTTAAGATTTATTTTTTTAGATGTTATATTACTTAGTTCTTTTGAAATATCATCCAGTTTATCATATTCCGTTATAGCAGGATGCATTTTAGCTAAATAATGTATATAATGATTGGTTTTTTTGTAATATTTTGCAACATCATTTGTTGAAACAAATACATACCCTATACTTCTCATATAAGCATTCCATCTATTATGTTCATTTTTAGCAAGTAATTCCTCAATTTCACTTGAATATATTTCTTTAAACAACTTTTGATTTTCTTTCATATCTTTTGTGAATTTATCACCTAAAACAGAGTAAATTTTATATTTAATATGTAATGCACATGCCCTAGATGAACGTTTGTTATATTCTCTCAAATTATATCTATATAGGTTTTTATCTTCTGGATCATATGATAAATGAACTTGTATAGCTAATTTTTCTAAATCAGAATCTATAATATTATTATGACTATATAAATCATTTAAACTACCAAAAGCATTCAAATCATATGATTGCCCTTTTTCATTTGATAAACCTAAAACTTGTTTTTGTTTATATTCATTTTGAATATTAAGATTAATTACCGGATTTCTATCAAATTCCTTTATGAACAATCTTCTTAGCATTATTGCGGTATCTATGTTTTTATCATCAGTTTCCATTGAGACTAAAACATAATTTATATTGCTTCTTTTTTTTATTATATTCATTACTTTATTAGATTTTATATCTCCATTCACAAAAGTAATGTCATAATTTGATAATAATTCAGGCATTTCAACATTTAATTTATCTTTGATAATATCAGCATTTTTATCTACTACAAGTACTTCTAATTTATAATTAGGAAGCATTCCACACCATATAGAATCTTTTAAAAATTCAGTACCAATATTTCCACAACCCACTATTAAAATAGAAATAGTATTGTTAACTGTATTTAAAAATAAGGGCTTGTTATTTAAAAGATTAAATATTGCTCTTTCAGTTTCATTAACAATTTCAACATCAATTTTACCATTATCAGTTGAATCTAAAATTGTTGGAGTTTCTTTGCTCTTGTTAATAACATAAATTTTAGTATTATCTCTTTTCTTATATTTAGCTATTAACTCTAATGTATCATTTAAATTTTTTTCTTCATTTTGTGAAATCATATAAAAGTTAACATTACTTTTAGGATTAATTTTTATGTCTGTAATTTTTTTATTAAGTATTATTGATTTAACACTTATATCTGTTTTAGAAAAATCACCAGTAAAAATAATAGTACAATTGTTCTTTAAATTTTTAGCTATCTTTAATGACTTATCATTAATTTCTGAAAATATACATATTTTTTTATTATGAAATATTTTTAATTTTATATAAGCTATTATTTTTTCTAAATATGATAATATAAATCCTACAGTTAATGATGGTAATATTAAAAACAAAAAATTTATTAATATAAAATATAAATAACCAAATGTAGTTTCAAGATTTATTCTTGATAATATATCCAAATTTTGACCCATCCCTATACATTTGGTAGCATATACAAAAGATGCAAAAGATCTTGTATAAAGATTATCATAATCTAGTAATGGAAATATTAAAATAGAAATAGCAATTATACATGTGATAATTGCAACAAAAATATTTGTTTTAATACTTTTTTTCTTTCTAAGAAACAAAAAATATATAATTGTAATTAATAATATAATAATTAAACTAATAATAAATGATACCTTCATTTTTCCTCCACATAAATGTGTAATGCACATCCGATAAAATTATATCATAATTAATCTATTTTTAACATGAATTTTCACATTATAAAAGCTCAGTTACTGAGCTTTTATATTATTTCATTTACCATATATGTCATATAAAGTCCACTATATATTTGTTTACTATCATGTATAGTTTCAAAATCCTTTGGTTTAACAAAATATGCTTTTTTATTAAATTTGTATATTTTTGCTTTTTCAAGAATATCTGCAATAAAATAACTACAAACATATCTATTTTTTATAGTAAAAGGAGTTCCCAAAAATCTTGGAATAATTCCAATAAAATCATATTTATATTTTGAAGGATTTAATTGCATATTATCTAAAATATTCTTAACATCTTTATACTGTTCTTCATTAACATCTAATTCATATATTCTACACGTTGTTTTATCAAATTTTTTAAAAAACTCACCTTGTTTTTTTTGTATAACAAATCCGCCATTCAATATTGAATTAACCTTTCTTCTACCAAAGCTATATATAGTATCACAATTTTTATCTAGAGATATTGCTACATGACTATATTTATATCTAGTAAAAAATTTAACTAATTTAGATGGTATTGTATTTGTATGCATTAATATTAAGTATATTTTTTTCATTTGAACTCCATTATTTACTAATTAATAATAACATAAAAAGTGTTTTTCTATCAATTAATATTTACTAAATTCAGTACCATTAATATATAATTTATATCCATTTAAATTTATATTAGAATTTGTTGTATCATCATTAGTAAATGATTTAACATATGTATTTCCAGTTAATGTTATAGAGCTTGTCTTATCGATCGTTAAATTAACTTCTCCCTCATTGTTACTATTAATTGCACCAACAAATGAAGAATTAGAAGTTAATTTCATTGTTAACTTAGATATTGAATCAACTCCAATATTTCCATTAACTTTTTGATTTGTTAAACTTAATGTTACTATTCCACCATTAATTCCTTCTTTTCCCCAAGAATCTTTTTGTGCTCTTAAGAAATATCCATTTGAATCATTATTTATTATTTTATTATTTGTTAAATTGATAACTGCACTAGTATTTGAAACATAGAAAGAATCTCCATTATTTGTTGTAATAGTACTGTCTTTTGCTGTAAATGTAGCAACTCCTTCTGCAGCATCTCCGCTCATAGATTGATATATGAATATATTTTTATATGTTTTTGATTTTACATTTTTAGTATGAGTATCTGTTAATTCTACATTTTCTAACGTAATTGAATTTTTGCCTTCAATAATTACTCCTTCACTAGTTGTGGATATTAATTTAGCATTCTTTACTGTAATGTCAGCAGTAGAATATATTGCAGGAGAACCAACACCGTTTGATGTATATGTTCCACCATCAACATTTACAGTTCCTCCTCCTCTATCAGATCTAATAGCAGCACTTGATTGACCGCTTGTAGTGATAGTTAAATTCTTAGCATTAGTAGTTCCTCCACCAGTAGTCATAATTCCACCAGAGTTTCCTTTATATGTAGTTATAGTTGAATCACTTATATTAATAGTTGTTCCATCACTACTTGAATTATTCGTTTTAGCACTACCACCATAACTAAACACTCCATTAGCACCAGTAGCATCAGTGGTAATATTAGCATTCTTTATTGTAACTACTGCTCCCCCTTTTGCAAGAATAGCTGAATTTGTTCCGTAAAAGCTTGTATTGTCTCCTCCATTAGAATCTCCAGTCTTTTCAATAGTTAAATTTGATAAATTAGATGTTATTTTACCTGATAGCATTATTGCATTTTCATCAGCATTACTTGATTTATAAGCACCACTGCTTATATCTTCGCTTGTAGTTATCTCTTTTGCTGATGAATAAGATACAGAAGAATTCTTGTTTATTTCTGGTTTTTCATTTGAAGAATCACCTTTGTTATTGACTGTTGTATTATTTTTGATAATTAAAATCCAAAATAATCCTAAAAATAGAATTAAAACAAGTATGGTGATTATATATATTATGTTTTTCTTATTTTTCATTTAATCCTCCCTATTAATTACTTTCACTTTTATTATCATTTGACTTTTTTACTTTTTTATTCTCACTAGTATTATCAGTACCTGATTTTTTAGAATGATTACTGCTTCCACTACTAGGTTTCTCAGGTGGTTGACCGTTTTTTTCACCAGGTTTTTCTGGTCTATTACCTTCCTTCATTTGCATACTCTGATTATTACTATTGTAAGAATCACTATTAATTGTGTACAAATAGAAAGCGCCTGTAGATAAAACGGCTCCAAATAGAACTCCTATAATAAATATAATTATTTTTTCTTTCATATTAATCTCCTTTCTATTATTTATTAATTTTTTATATGTTCCTTTGTATTCCTCCTTTACATAATTAATAATATAACTTAAACCTTAAATTAAACTTAAAATTTTAATTATTTTTAAAACCCATATAAAAAAGCTCAAACTTAGTTTGAGTTTTTTTATATTTATAATTAATATCTTTCATACTAATTCTTTTCCTTTTTTATATCCGCTTTTACTATATACCATAGAGAAGTATCATACTCTTTGTCAAATATTATTTATTTTAATAACTTCTCAAAAGCATTTGCATTTAATATTGTATTTGAAACAAATTTCCCTTTATAAAAGTTTGCCCAGTTATTGAATATACATGGTGCATTTTTTGCTTTCTCTAATGAATCTATTTTTACGAATTTTAATTTAATACCTTTATCTTTTGCATAATCAGATAATTCTTTTACTTCATATTCTACATAAGGACATTCATTAGAATAATAAATAGTAAAATCTTGGCTATCAATTTCCATCTTGCGAGCAGTATCACTAAATTTAGGTGTATCTTTATCATCAAAAGAAAGTGCCATTAATTCATAATCATTGATTGTGTCTACAACTTTAAATCCATAATGTTCAAAGAATTTTTTATCTCCAATAAATGGTTTTTTCTTTTGTGATACTAATGTACAAATACCACTCATTTTTTTAGATTTAGCATCTTCAATAGCATATTCTAATAATTCTTTACCTATTCCTTTTCCTTTAAAACTACCAGCAACCCATAAACAATAAATATGCATATAGTTTTTTCCGTTAATAGGAACCCATGCTGTTTCTATTGGTTCATATTCAATAAAGATTTTACCTCTTGCATTTAACTTTCTAAATACATGACCATCTTTTAGTTTGCTTTTAATCCACTCTTTCTTTTTATCAACACCATCTTGATGTTTAGGATCTCCAATTGCACAACAAATATGTTCAGCATCAATATTATTTTCATCTAAATTAATATACTCATTCATAGTTCACACCTCATATCCATTATACCATGAAAAAGAGAATTTTTATATTCTCCTAATATCTTAATCTTCCAATTGTTTATTTTTCATTAATCTTTGTTAAGACTTTTTTATGCCAACATTTTTTGTTACAATTCGGACATTTTATTTGCCATATTCCACCTTTAGTTATTCCACTCATACCAAAAAACATTTGATTAAAAGTAGGAATATATTGGTGCTTACATTCTTGACATTCATAATATCCGGTTTTTCGTATGATATTTAGATTAAAAACTCCAAATAAAAGCAACATTACTAAAGCAAGTGCAATAATTATATTTCTAATTACCATAGGAATTTCAATAAATATCACAGCAAGAAGTATTAATACATATATAACAACACCTAGAAATGTTATAATTCTATTTAAAGTGAGAATTTTCTTGTTTTGACTTTCTATTTCGCGCCTCATCTCTAAAAGGTTTTCCTCTGCTTGTTCATTATAAGATTCTTTTATAATTTTTTTTGCTGATAATAGTTCATTGACATTAATATCAAGTAACTTACATAATTCTAACATAATTTGAAATAGCCCTATCAGTAATATTTAGTTTTTTAGCTAATTCTTGTTGAGTCATATTTTTTTCTTTTCTTACCTTAGCAATAAATTTTCCTATTTTTTCTTGATTCATAATTATACCTCCTCTGTTCACAATTAATTATAATATAAAAATTACTAATTGTTGCCACAGTATTAGTAGAGTTTTAAATAATCGTAAGTTTACTATTTTATGAACAAAAAAAGCAGATTTTTTATCTGCCTTATTTTTTATTCCTTCTAATAATAAAATTATAACTTTTTAATATGATTAAATATAATATTGAAAAGAATATAATTAATCTTAAAAATACTCTTATAGTTGGAATATCTCCAAAAACATACCAGCTTAATGCTTCAAATGATACAAATGTTATTATTACTGATATAAAACCAATTATTAAGTGCTTTGTATTTATGTTTACTTTCTTTTTATTAATAACTATATCATATAAGAAATACATTATACTCGTTCCTATTACATAAAGAATTATATCATCCACATCAAATACTCCTCTTTTTGTAATAAATTGAAATAGTTCTAAAAAGAATCCTATCATTATACTTATTAAAACATTGATACTAATTTTTTTTATATTAAATACTCTCAATATTAAATATTGCATTGGCATTAATATAATTATATTTCCTACAACATTTACTAAGAATTGTCTACTATCAAAATTAGCCCAATAACCAAATAATGTTTTAAATGGAATTAAATTGTATGTAGTATAACCAATTAATCTTCTTCCATAATTAGTAAGATTTATCAAAGTAATTGTATATAAAACTAAAGCTATAATATATGTGATCTTTTTCATTTTATTTTTATCTTCAACTTTATCATAATAATAATTTGAAAGTAGATTATTATTAAAACCAATAATTAAAGCAAAGAATAAAAATACAACTATTTCACCCATATAATCAAAATGAAAAGTTACACTTGAATATTCAACTCTTAAATAGTTTAAATATAATACTAATAAAATAATATAAACAACTATACATATAGGAATAATGAATTTATTCTTCTTTTTATTTGTTGTATCAATGTATTTTATTATATCTTTTATATTTTTTTCTTCTTGTTTATCTTCTTTTCCATTTAATAATTCAGAAACTGAAATACCTAATGTTTCAGATAATGGAATTAATAATGAAATGTCTGGTGTTCCTCTACCAGTTTCCCATCTAGAAATTGCTTTTTCGGTAACATTAATTTTTTTGGCTAGTTCATCTTGTGTTAGACCTTTTTCTTTTCTTTTTATTTTGATAAGATTTGAGATTTTTTCTATATCCATACTTCATCCCTCTTTCACAAAAAATTATACTATCTGCTAGGAATAATTCAACCTATGAATCGTAGGATTCAATTAATAAATGAAATTTCAACATTAAAAAACTCGAACAATTTGTCCGAGTATTCTCCCTAATGGTACATCAAGTATGATTATATCTGACTAGGTGTCTAAAAAAATAATTCAATTCCACACTCAATATAGCACATTTTTATAAAAAGTCAAAATCAATGTAATTACAATATTTATTTTTAATATGACCCACACATTAAATATGAATTATTTATTATTTAAATAAGCCCTTCACTTTTTCCCAAAATGTTCTTTTTTCTTTTTCTTCTTTAGGAACTTTTTTTTCTTTATTATTTTGTTTTTGAGTAACAGAATCTATCATAAATATTATTTTTGATTTTCCTTCAGTTGATTCTTCTTTTTCATCTAATAATTCATTTTGATTATTTAATTTAACAATTGATTTTAATCTTTGTTCAGTGGATTTAACTGGTCCATTTACTAATTTACTTATTTTATTTATTCCTAATTTATTATATTTTTCAAGTCCTTTAGATAATTCTTTTGTTCCTTTAGCAACTAAATTAGAACCATTATTAAGTGTATCCATAGATGTTGTTAATGTTGTAATTGTATCATCTAAAATATTAACTTTATCTTTAACATCATCCTCATATTTATTTAGTATTTGTCTTAGTTTACTATCAACATTTTCTTCACTAAATTCTTTTTCAATAACGTTTCGTACTACTTCACCTGTATATTCTTCCGTATAAGTATCTGCTAAATCACTAACAGTTTTGTCAATTATTTTATCTACAACGCCATCTATATATTTCTTAATATCAACATTAATATAAGCATTATCATCAGATAGTCTTTCTTCAATTGTTTTAATTATTATTTCTTTTACTTTTTCTTCATATTCATTAATAAGAGCATCATTATTTAAATATTCATTTATTATACTGTTTAATTTTTTTATGTATTCCTTTACCAAATTATTAACATAATTTTCTTCATTTAAGCTTTCAATTATTTTATCTGGAATATTAGCATTACTTATGTTTTCTTTAACTTGATTTAGTGTATTATTTTTTACATCATTTGCAATTCTTAAAGCAGTATCATAATCTACATTATATGTTTCTGCTAAATAATTAATGTATTCATCTGACATATTATTGTTAATACTACCATTAATCTTATTAAACTCTTCATTTATAATACTATTTAATTTATTATTAATTTTATCTTTTAAGACTTTAGTTAAATTATTTATTTCATCATCATTATTTAATAAATTAGTAATATCTTTTTTAATGATATTATCAACAATATCATTTATATCTAAGCTATTAATAATACTTTTTAATTCTTCTTCTACTATAACTTGAGTATTTTTCTTTAATGATTCAATCATAGCTTTTTGAAGTTCTTCTTTATGACTTTTTAATACTTTACTAGTTTCAGTAGTTACCTCTTCTTCTAATGCAGGTGTAATTATTTTAATATTATCTTTTACTATTTTAATTAATTCTTCTTTTAATGTATCCTGGTTTTGATTACGATAATATTCATACTTTTTAACAAGTAATTTTAAATTACTATTTAATTTAGTAATACCATTATCAATCGCGGTTGTTCCATCACTTAATTGTTTAGATGCTTTAACTATTTGATCCATATTACTTTGTAATTCATCAATTTTTTTATATAAATCATTAACTTCATCAAATAAACCTAAATTCTTACTATCAATTACATCTGTTGTTGCTACTGAATAAATAGAATTTAATTCAAAATTATTTGTTTCATAACTAATTTCAACTTTATCCATATCTTTTAGATTATCAAAATTTAATGATTCATATAATCCTGGAGAAGATAAGGCAATAATTATTGAACTAACTCCATTGTCTACTATCCTACCATTACTAACTTTAATATTTTTATTATCTGCATTATTTAGTATTGATGTAGTAACAATCATATATGGTACATAAATATTTTCTTCTTTACCATTAATTTTCATTTTTTTAAAATTAATATTGTTATATTTTAACTCAATTTTTATTTTACCTTTTTTACCTAAAATATCATTAACATTCTTTTCTTCTCCATTTAAATAGTATTTAACATTAATACTAATAGGTAAATCTTTTTTATATGTTCCTTGATAATAAACATCCTCACCATTAGTTTCCCAAATTAAATTATTTCCATTTTGTTTAAAATTGTTATTACCATTCAAGTTTTTAATATCAAATAATTCTGTTTTATCATTAATTTTATCTTTTGTTATATCATATAAACGCTCTGATACAATTACATTATTAACTGAACCATTACTATCAAGCTTTGCATATACACTTTCTTCTTTAGTAGTTGCACTTACTTTTGTAATAAATAATAAGTTAAAAACTAATAAACACGCTAATCCTTTTTTAACATTCGTTTTCATTTTACCCTTTCCTTTCATAAAACCTATTGTTGTTTTTGTTATCAATTTATCAAATACTAATAATATGCTTGGAACAATTAACATAACAACTCCCATACTAATAATTGCTCCTCTTGACATAAGCAAGCAAAGTGAACCAATCATATCTATTTTTGAAACTGCAAATACACTAAATGTAGCTGCAAAAAAGCACATTGCACTAACAAAGATAGATGATACCGATGATTCTAATGCCACATTCATAGAAGATATTTTATCCTTACCACTTTTTCTTTCTTCTAAATATTTTGTAGTAAGTAATATAGCATAATCAATTGTAGCTCCAAGTTGTATAGTACCAATAACAATTGATGAAACAAATGGAATACTATTATCTTGCCAATAAGGTATACCCATATTTATAAATATTGCAAACTCAATAGAAATAACAAGTAATATCGGTAAACTAAATGATTTAAGTACAAAAAACATTATTAAGAAAATAATACCTATTGATACATAATTAACGTTTCTTAAATCAATTGCAGTTATTTCTACTAAATCATTCATCAAAGGTCCTTCTCCAGCAAGAATAGCATTTTTGTCATATTTTTTTATTATTTTATTTATTTCTTTTATTCGTACATTTAATTCATCAGTGGCCAGCTCATAATTTGAATTTATTAATATTAATTTATATTTATCAGTTTCTAAAAAATTTCTTATTTTTAAAGGAATTATATTATTAGATATTCCATATTTAGATAGTATATTAGAAGATATAATATTATCTACTCCATCTAGATTTTGTAGTTCATCAATCATATTATTCATATCATTATTTTCAATATTTGAATCAACTAAAACTATTGACTGAGTAATTAATCCATACTCATCTTTTAACTTCTTGCTTACAATTGAATAATCATAATTATCAGGTATACTTTTATCTAAATTATAATAAACTTCTGTTTTTCTTTGAGATAAATATACAGGTATTAATAACAATATAAAAACTGCAAATATCCATTTATATCCCTTAGTCACAATGGGTTTAATAAATCTGAATTTAGGAATTAATGGTTTATGTTTCGTTTTTCTTATTATCTTATCAAATAATAGTATTATTGAAGGATATATAGTTAATACAGTTAAAACTCCAAACACTACTCCTTTAGCCATTACAAGACCAATATCAGTACCCAAACTAAATTTCATACTACAAAGTGCTAGGAAACCAGCAATTGTTGTTAAAGATGAACCAACTACAGATGTCATTGTTTCATTAATTGCATCTATCATAGCTTCATCGTTAGTTTTTTTACTCTTTTTAGCAGCTTCATATTTATGATATAAAAATATAGAAAAATCTGTTGTTACACCTAATTGTAAAACTGCTGCTATTGCCTTTGTTATATAAGATATTTGTCCTAAAAATACATTTGTACCCATATTAAATAAAATAGATAATCCAATATTACCAAGTAAAAGTAATGGTACTATATATGAATCTAAAAATATCATTAATATAAATAAACAACAAATAACTGCTATAAGTACATATATAAAAGTTTGACTTTCTACTAGTTTTCTAGTATCCAAAGACATAGCACTCATACCACCTACTTTAATACTATCTGATAGTTTTTTTATTTCATTTATAGCAACTTCTGTTTCATCATCAGTAGTTCCAGTTTTAAATGTTATAAATAATAATTTCGAATCATTACTAGAAACACGATTAAGTATATTCTTTGGTAATACCTCAAGTGGAATTGTTAATCCAGTTATATCATTTATACTAACTACTTCATTAACACAATCAATATTTCTAATTTCATTTTCTAGATTAATTAAATCATTATTACTTATTTTATTATCTACTAAAGAAATAGAAAATGATCCTAAATTAAAATCATCTTTTAATATGTTTTGTCCTTTTAAAGTTTCAATATCATTAGGTAAGTATACTAAAATATCATAATTTGTTTTAGTTAATTCAAAACCAATTAAAGCTGGTATTATTAATAATAAACCAATAATCACAATTAATTTCTTATGATTAACAACAAAACTAGAAAATGATTTCATAGTCCCACCTCGGTAATATATTCTATTACCAAATTCTTTTAAATACCACAACATAATAGTAATAATGAATGATATCCAACATTTTTATAAATATATATGTATATTTATAATACATTTTGTTTGATATTTGACTTTTTGTATAATTAATTCTATAATTTCTATCGAGGTGGAATTTATGAATGAAAAAACTGATTTGAGAATTATTAAAACAAAAAAGATATTATTTGAAACACTATTAAAACTTATGAAACATAAAAATTTTGACAAAATAAAAATATCTGATATATGTGAAGAAGCATTAATAAATCGTTCAACTTTCTATGCACATTATCAAGATAAATATGAACTACTAGATGATTTAGTAGAAGATTTAAAAGTATCATTATTAAAAGATTTAGAAAATTATGAAAATAATATTTCATCTAAGGAATATATAATGAGATTATTAAGCATATTAATTGATCACATAGATGAAAAAAAAGATATATATAGTGCTATATTATTAAATAATAGAAATGGATTTCTTATTGATTTTTTAATAGATGTTACTGAAAGAGAATCTGCTATAAGGCTTAAGAATAATGAAGATATTGTTAAGTCACAATTACCATTAGAAATAATAATAAGGTTCTATGCAGGTGGTTTAATAAATATTTGTTTATCATGGCTAACACAAAAAGAAAAATATACTAAAGAAGAATTATTGGAATATATTAATAAATTGATACCGGAAAAAATATAAAAAGCATTTTATGCTTTTTTTTATTTATAAAATAGCTAAAATGCCTAAATATAATTATTAAATTTTATTATATAAAATATTTCAATTATTTATTCACTTACTTTTTTAAATTCGATTTAATTTAAAAATTTTTGAAACTCAACGCTATCAAATGTTTTTGTATAAATCTTCTTTATCAATTTTAGTTTTTTGAACTTTTAGCAAAAAAATCGACTCTTTTCTGGAATCGAATTATTCCTTATAAAAACGGACAAACTAGTCATTTGTCCGCATTAACTTCAATATTGGTACGATGGGATAGTATATCCGAAACCTTAGGAATAGTTGATAAACAACTAATCACTAAAATAATAGTAGCATAAAAATAGTATTGTTTCAATATTTTTCTGTTTTTAATTGATACCTATTGATATTTTTAATATAAATGCTATAATAGTAAGCACCTAGGGGGAAATAATATGGAAAAGATTACAAAAATTAACGATAGTCTTAGTGTAAAAGAAGATAATAGAAAAAATAGAACTATTATTTCTGTGATTGATGGAGATAAAGAAGTATTACTATCTGATATTGAAACAGATGATTATTTTTGGAATAAATGGGTTTATGATGATAATTATGTGGTTGCATATTCGAGAGGTTGTATGGTAAATCAAATTCCACTTACTGTTGAAGCAGCATATAGTATTAAGAATAAAAGATTACTCAATATGAAAAATGAAAGAATTAAAGAATTGCTTGAATTCATGTTAATATGTAAAAAAGGATTTGATTTAACACAAATATTAACTGAAATAAATAGTAGTGATTTAGGGCTTTTATCTGATGATAAAAAAGATGAATTAAGAAATTACCTTACATCAGGCAATAAAAATATAAATAAAAAAGATATAATGAGTTATATTTTAGAAGCATATCCTCAACTAGAAAAATATGCAAGTTTAACTGAAAAATTATCTGTATCAGAATACCGTTCAATAAGAGAAGAATTAGATGAATCAACATTTTGGTTGCATGCAATACCTCAAGATTTAAGTTTTGTTGAAGATGTACCAAAAAAGAAGTTAAAAAAATAATATAAAAATAATTTATTATTACACATAATTAATTATTAATGGGAATACTATGTAATGTAGTGCAAATGTCCATGGATTAACTTTAAATAGAATATGTGCTACTATTTAATTACTCAATGACCAAGGGTTATATGAGTCCTGGAGACGTAACTTTTATTAGTTGCGTTATCCGTTTATACTAAAATGAAAAGCCTCTTAATTTTGATTTAAGAGACTTTTTTGTATTTATTATATTCTTTTAATACATTTTGTAGATATCAAGGTTCATCAATTAAATATGAACTTATAATATACATATCATTTTTGTTTCTTTCAAGAATTATTATATAACTATATAAATCATCACTATACAATAACTTAGTTCTTTTTAATTATTTATTATATTACAAATGTTTATTTTTTATTATTTATTTACATTTTTATTAATAATAAAAACTCGAACAAATAAGTTCGAGCAAAATTCCTTATGGTACGAATCTGCATTGTGTAGAACAACCAAGATTCACAAAATAATAAGTAGTAATATTTTACTAACTGATAAGAATATATCATATTTAATTATAATCTGCAAGTCTTTAAAATTTTATTTAGATTCACACATTAAATATGATTTTTTTATTATATTCTCAAGTTCATTTTTTGTTGCTTTTTCAACCTTTTTAATTGAATAGTCAGTATAATATACTTTTATTTTTGATGCTGAGACTTGTATAGTATCTCCAGTTGCAAATGGTACTTTTTTCCCTTCTAATTGTCTAGCCATAGATTCAAAATATTCCCAGCGACTTCTTTGTTTATTATATACATTTACTGTTGTATGAATAAAACAAATGCTTTCATCATTATTTTCCCTGCATATATGATATGCATTTAATATACTTTGCCCTTTAGCAAGAAATATCACGTCTTCATCATTTATTTCACAAGTCATTACCCTAGAATCATATTTAACATCAAATTCATAATAATTATTGAATAGTAAAATAGAAAACAAAAAAAATATAATCAATGTAAATATACTAATAATCTTTATTAATTTTTTCTTTTTGGATTTATTAGATACATTAACAATGTCAATAATATTATTTTCTAGTGATTCTATATATTTGTTATCTTCAACATCTTCCCCACTCATTAAATCATTTATTGTAATTCCAAGTTCACTACATAGTGGCTTAAATAATGATAAGTCCGGCATATTTTTGCCATTCTCCCAATTTGATATAGCTCTGTCAGATACTCCCAATCTTTCAGCCAATTCTTCTTGAGTGATTTTCTTTTGCTTTCTTTTTTCTGAAATATATTTTCCTATTTTCTCTTGATTCATTATACTTCTCCTTTCGCATTCATATTAACCTATTTTAGAAATATATAACACGAAATACTGCTTGAGTTTTGCTAATTATATCATAATTTATAACAAAAGAATAATAAACGAATGATTAGTCTTTTAAATAAAAATAGTAAAAGATTAATTATTCTTTTACTATTTTGACATTTCTATTACTTGCAAATTGTTTTTTCACCATTTTCTCCAGGTTCTTCAGCTTTATGAAAATTTGTTATTTCTTTTCTTGTAAGTTTTTTTAAATCTTCTTTACTTTTAACAAATATTTTTTGAGCATATTCTTCTGAAATTAAGTTTACATCACAAATGTATGTTGCTACATAATATCCATTTTCTTCTTTATAAGATCCTTCACAACCGTCTGTATTTTTATTTAGATTTTCATAATCACTTTTAAATAGTTCTGGATTTTGAACCATTGATGTTGGAGTTTTTATAATTTGCTCTATAGTAGATACAACTCCATCTTTAAAAGTGTAATTAGTTTTATATGTTGTATCATAACTATCAGTATATGAACATGATAAAACACTATTTTTATTTGTGCAACCAGTTAATATAACTAATAAGGTTAATGTTATTAATACTGTTTTTTTCATTCTTTCCTCCTTATTATTAACTGCATGGGATAAGATTTGCGACATCAATTGAACAATTAACAGAACGCATATTATCATATTTACCAGCTGTTGTTGAATTAGTAAACTGTATAATATTTGTAGTTCCATTAACTGTTAAATTATATACTTTAGATTGTGCCAATGTTACTGATTGTTGAGCATGTTGATAACTTCCGTATGCATCAAATGGATCCAAACTTGTATTAACAACTAATGTTAAGCCACTTGACATTGATGTGCCACCAGTAGGTAAAGGCATACTTAATCCTACGCCACCATTTCCAGAAATATTTCTTACATTACTACTGCTTCCAGTATAACTTTGAACTATTGTTCCATCTTTCTTTAAATATCCTGAAATATTATTTATATTAATTGTATAACTCTTATTTGGTTTTATTGCAATAACATCATGTGAACGAGTAGCAGGCATAGTTAACCATTCAAGAGTAACAGTTATTGTTCTAGTTGTTGACCAAGAAGCGGTAATGTCAATTGTAATTTTTTTATATGTTGTTTGATGTGTTGGATATCCTCTCAAAACAACTGGATTTTGAGAGTTACTTTCTGCCTCCTCTTTAGATACTTCAGTGTCATATTGAAACAATATATTTCCTAAAGGATCAAGTATAGTATCTGTTCTAATATAAGTTACTTTCCCCTTATTACCAAATAATGTTTCATCATCTGCAAGAACATCTGCCATTTCTTGTGTAAATGTAGCAATAGTATCCTCATTAAAAACTCTTATTAGATTATCATATTGCTTTTTAGTAAATTGAACTCCATTAACATTTGTGTAAAAAGTCTTTTCATTCTCATTTTCTTTAGCAGAAACACTTATAAAACTTGAAAAAACAAAAATAAAAATGAATATAAAAATTATAATTTTTCTTTTTTTCATATTTTTCCCTTTCTATTAAGGTATATATAGTTATCAATATCACTTCCTTTCTGACTAAATAAGTCTATTTTATATATAACTTAATTACGTATTAATTATATCACAATTTAAATTATTTATAGCATTATTATTATTCATATTTATTTTCTTATATATTATATAATGAATTATTTCATCACATATAAATTCATATTCTTCTGTTGTAATAACTTTACCATATTTTTGTATAATTAAAAACTGATATTAAAATCAGTTCATTTCATTCTTTATTCTTTCGGGACAATTAAATGAATCATAAAACCATCCATATTTATCATAATATTCTTCATAATCTTTTTTAGTTTCTATACCACGCTCACATAAAACATGAAGTAATATTTCTTCATATAATTTATCTTCATATTTTTTACATTTAAGATAAACATTAGCATCCCACTAATTATCTTTGGCAAATCCTTCAATTGATACTCTACAATATGATTTTTTATCTACATCTAGTATTATTTTTTTATCTGCACCTCTATGAAGTGGATTTACAATATCATCTTCATATAAGTATGCTTTTTTACCATTTTCAGGAACTCTTGTTATTGTTAAATATGTAATTGCTTCTTCTTTTACATCACTTTTAATCTGATTATATCTTTCTATTTCTTTTTTATGATTAATATTGATTAGAAAAATAACAACACTAGTTAACAATATAAATATTATCAAAATAATTATAATCTTCTTTTTCATGCTTACTCCAAAATTACATTTTTTTCATATTTTGATAAATAATTATCATCTAATATTAACTTTTTATCTTTTATTGTAAATGTAGAAACTTTAGGAATGATAGATTTGTCAATACAATCCTTCATATTAACTCTATAATAAATTAACTTATCATCTTTTATTTCATATGTTCCTTCTGAATCTTCAATTACATACCATACCTTTCTATCTTTAGCAGGCTTCAATACCATAAATTTTATTAGAAAATCATATTCACTCTTTGTAGCTAAACTTGTTCCAAGTCCACCATCAAGTAATGATATTTTAACTTCATTTAAATCTATATTTTTTAGATTGTTTTTATTATTAGTATATTCATGTCCTAGTATTATATATTTAGAATAATCTTCTAATTTACTAATATAGCAGTAATCTCCAATAGATATTTGATAATCAATACTGCTATATAATATTTTATCTTTAACTTTATAATTGATAATAGAAATATTACTTTTCTCATCAAAATAATAAATAGTATCATTACAAGTAGAATATTTTAATGTTTTTAAATATTTTTTTATTTCAGATTCTAAAACATTACTACCCCTTAAATTTTTAAAAGAAAAACTTCTATCATTATTTCTCATCATAAAGGACATTTTAGGAACACCAAGTTTAATTTTTTGATTACCATAATCATAATTATAATCAATATTAATTATTTTATATCCTAAATAAATATTTTTAAAAACTATAATTAATAAAATAATGATTACTAAACATACTGGAATAATAATATATTTTTTATTAATCGATTTTTTACCTTTAATTATTTCAGAAATATCTAAATTATAATAATTAGACAACTCTTTTAACATAGTAATATCAGGTAAGCATATTCCTCTTTCCCATTTACTAATTAAAGATCTATCAACATGTAAATCATTTGCAAGTTCTTCTTGACTAATATTTTTCTTTAATCTTAAATCTTTTAAGAATCTTGTAATTTCATCTTTTCTCATAATATCTCCTTGCAATTAAATTATATAATTATTGTAATAAAAAAGATAGGGAATAAAATTCCCATATCAATTTAACCAATTTGATAATTAAACTTATAATCTATAAGTCGCTTTTTTTATTTTTTTAAACCTATATTTTTTTATAGGTTGAATTTTTACAAAAATCCGACCTATAAATTATTTATTTAAAATATAATATGTACTTTTACCAGATCCCTCTTTAACAATATCATTACTATTCAACAATTTACTTAATATTTCCTTAGAACGAGTTCCAGCTATATTTAATAATTTTTCAACTTCAGCACGAGTAATTGAATTGTTTATTTTTAAGTATTCAATAATCTTTTCTTCCTGAGTTTTTTCTTTTTCACAATTTGTTATTTCATTCGGTTTAACATAATTCTTATTTGGTAAGACAATTTTAAATACATTCTCTGATAATTCGATTTTTGGCTTTATATCAAAATCATTATATTCTTCTAAAATTCTTCCTATTCCTGTACCATAATTTTCAACATAATCTAATCTATGAAATAATTCTGCTAAATTAGGATTTCTAGATTCAGATACACCATTATAAACATCATTTAGTGATAATGTACTTAATAATCCACCTGTTGAATTTATTTCGATTCTATCATCAAATATTGATAATAAAATACTTCCAGAAAAATTATAATCTCTATGCATAATTGCATTAAGTAAAGCTTCTCTTAATGAATAACTAGGATAATCTTTTTTATCTACTCTTTGAAACCCTTTAAAATCAGATCTAATTCTATTTGATAATTCCATATAATGTTCAGTATCTTCAATTATTTTTAAGTATGAACCAGTCATTTCTTTTCTATCTATGAATATTGTTTTGTTTGTTCCTTGAAATATAGCACACTTAATTGTATATGGATTCTGATCTGATAATAATAATGCCAAGTTATTATATTTTCCATCAGTTATCATTTTTAAACTTTTATATTTGTTTTCTGAAAACTCAATCTTTTTACTATCAAAAATAGTTTTAGCATAATTAAATGTTAAATTTTGTTCTTTACTTATTTCTTCTTCAAAATTTCTTTCAGATGATTCAATCATCATTTTTCTTATTATTTCATCACTTGCTTGAATTGATGAAGAACCATGTCTAATATATACTCCACTTGGTTTTAATCCTTTATCAGCTAAATAATAAGGCTTTTCAGGAGCAGATGTTATATGCAATTCGATTATATCTTTTCCATCAACATTTTTAGGTTCTATATTTGTATATGTGGTTAAATTTCTAACAATTCCATCTCTAATCATTCCACTTAAGGATTCTATGTCATCATCTATATTATCTAAGCCTTTTATTTTACCATCATCTGTAATTCCTATATAAATCGTTCCACCTTTTGAATTAGCAAATGCCACAATTTCTTTTTTTATATTTTTATTAAGTTCTTGTTTTAATTCAATTGTTTCAGACTCCTTATACATTTTTATCACCCTATCTAAATTATATAATTATTTAATATAAGAATCAACTCAATCGGTCGCTTTTCGGTCGCTTTTCGGTCGCTTTTCGGTCACAATCAGCAACTTTTTGGCAACTATTAGTTCATATCATAATCTTTATTCATTTTATAAAACTCTTCTGCTGCTTTTTCATTCTCTTCATTAATATGTTTAAGTGCTTGTAATACTTCTCCTTCATTAATAATTTTAGGTGGATTTAATACTACTTTATATTCATTATTTTTAATAACTCTTTTATCATTTAGATCAGTAGCAATTCTCATAAATGTTTTAGCTTTCTTTTCATCTTTACTATTAACTCCATTTGCTAGATAAGTAATCAATTTTATATGAGATATTTTATTATTTCTTAAGTTTTCATAGATTTGATTATTTTCATCAGTTAACTCATTAATTCTACTTCTTTGACCATTGCTTTCTCTTATTAAATCTATATTTCTAGCTTCTAGTTTTATATTCTCATCTCTTTGGTCTTTTAAATTATCATTAATTATTGATAGATTATCTATTACATCTTTAAAATTATCAAAATAAGCAGATGACTTTTCAACCTCTTTAACTAAATCAATTAATCTAGATTTTTGTAAAGCATTCATTTTATATCCACCAAATTTATTTGATTCTAGATTTTCTAATACTTCTCTAATTTCTTTAGATTTAATATTCACATTTTTAAATTTTTCATTATTCTTTTCAATACTTTTTTTATTTGCTTCAAGTTGTTTTTTTACTGCTTGATAGTTCTTCATATCATTAACATGGATATCTTTATTTCTTCCCTTTTCTTTTGTCTTAAGAGTTGCATTTAATTTGTACTTTTTATTAAATGATTCTATACACTTTTCTCTCATTACATTTTGTATATGTTCAAGTCTTTCTTTAGTGAACACATAAGATTTATTTACTTGTTTTGAAAGACCAGTTTTACAATTCTCTTTTACCGGTACACCTACAATATGCATATGAGGACTGATTTCATCTAAATGAACTACTGCATTTGTTATTTTAAACTCTGGAACTAACTTTTCTAAATCTTCTAATTGTTCTTTATAAACATCAACCATTTCTTTTTTAAAATCAGAATCTTTAGTATCCCAATATTCTTTATTACCAAGTTCTAGTATTATTTCACATGCAAGATCTCTTTTTTCATCTTTATTAACATTTTCAAAATAATCTTCAATTCTTCTACTAGGTCTTGATTGTTTATTATTATATTCAAGTCTTGCGTCTTCAAATTCTTTTTGATAGAAATCTTTAACATCTTTTACAATATCATTTGTTCCTTTTAGAGTATAAATATCTTTAGTATTATTTTCATATTTTCTAAAATCATGATTATTTACTTTAGATAATTGTTGATAATTTTGTATTCCATTATTAGATAGTGATGTAGTATTACTCAAGTTATTTTTAGCATTATTTCTTGATGTTGCTTTTCTATTTTTATTACTTCCAATATGAAATGAATAAGGTAGTTCTGACATATATTATTCCCCCTTTCTTTTGATATATATCATGGCATCCAAGATATATAACCCTCTAGATATCTTGTACGGACAAGTCCATACAAGATTTCGGTGGCTAAGGTTACCTTAGGAACCATTAATTAAACTAAACTAAATTTTCTATTAAATTCCTTTCTAACCAAGTCTTTATATTCATTAGAAAACTCATTTATAAAGTCTTTATATTCTTTACTATATAAATCTTTAACATTGTTTAAATCTATAGTTATAAAACCAAGTTTTACTTTATCTATTCTTTTATCACCTTTAAGAGCAATAATTCTTAATACTCTTTCAGTTTCTTTAATCATTATTGAATATTCTTCATTATTTAAATCAATATAATCCTCAATATAATTAAACTCACAATCAGTGAATTGTTTCATATATGCTTTTAATTTTGAATAATACTTTATAGCACTAGCACTAGTCCTTAATTCTGTATTTAATGCAACTACTCCATCATCTGTTTCAAATAATTCTAAACTATTAGGTGTTCCATATTCTTTATGATTTTTTAACTGAGCTGAAAGGTATGACTTTAACATATTTATATTTATTATTTTTATTTTATCCCCATGTCTTTCAAGTTCTATATTATCAATATAAAGAGATATTAATTTATGTTTATCTTTTTTATTTAACATAATCCAATTTGTTATTAGAGATAAATATGTACTTGGATTTGTATAATAATCAACTTGTTGTTTATCTTCAAAAATCATTAAGTCATCAGTTGTAAAATTCATATCATCATATTGCTTTTGATTTTTAATATTATTATTTAATTCTTTTTTTCTATACTCTATTTGTTTTATCTCTTGCTCAAAGTCTTCAACTTTTAATATTCCTTTTATATAAACAGCTTTGATTCTATCCATTTGCTTATCTAATTCTTTAAGTTCTTTCTTATAATCTTCTGTGTGATCTTCTAATTTAGATTTAATAAATGGTGTGTAGTAATCATTTAATAGTTGTTCTTTTTCTTGTAATTTAATAAATGTATCTAATAATTCTTCTTCAATAGTATCTTCTTTGAAATAAGTTCCACATTTTTCACATTTATAATAAAAGTATTTATTTCCATTTGTTTTTGTAGTAACAGCACCTGCTAGAAAACATCCACATTTATGACATTTTAATTTGTTTAAGAAAAGATATTCAGCAGTTCTTTCATAGTGTCTTGCATTTCTTTTACTTTGGTTTTGACATACATCCCATACTTCTTTAGAAATAATGGGTTCTACTACATTTTCATAATATGTTGGATGTTTTTGTCTTTTTCCATGAACATAATCTCCAATATATATTTCATTTCCAAGTATTCTATGAATAGATGAATCTCTCCAATTAGTTTTTCCTAATACTTTTTCTTTATTAAATAAATTTGCTATCTTTTGATGTGATAGTCCTTCAACATATAAATTGAATACTCTAATTACAACATCTTTAGTAAGTGGGTCGGGAACTATTTTTTTATTATCTCTTTTATATCCAATTGGACAAATTGCTGGAATATGGCCTTGCTTAATTGCTCCAGCCATACCAACTTTAGTTCTTTCAGAACATTTTTCTATTTCATTCTGAGATACTGATGTTATTATTCTCATTATCATTCTTCCATTTGAAGTAACTGTATTTGATTCATCAGCTAAACAATCTATTTCACATTCTGAATCATTTACTTGCTTCATTAGTTTTTCTACATCATATACACTTCTTGTTAATCTATCAAGTTTAAATGCAACAATGACATTTATTTTTCCTTCTTTCATATCTCTTAACATTTCTTGATATGCAGGTCTTTTATCATTTTTAGCACTTATTCCAGCATCTTTATATACTTTAAATAATTTATATCTTTTAAAATCACAAAACTCTCTTAATCTTTTTTCTTGCTCTGGAAGGCTAAATCCTTCCCTTGCTTGATCTTCAGTTGATACTCTGATATAAATACCAGCAATTCTAATCTTCTCTTCCATAACTCACTCCTTTTTAAACTAAAAAAGAGGGTCAATAACCTATATAGGCATTGACTCCTCTTAATTTCTTATTAATAAAATTTTTAAAATAAATGTGTATTCGCTTATTCATCATGTACCTCCTTTTCATCGAAGATACTTTCTTCTTTATGAGTCTTTATTATATACATTTATTTTGATTAGTCAATGCTTTTTAATTCAGTTTCTAAATCAATTAATCTAATTTTCTCATTATAGCCATTTTTAAAGACAATATCAGAGTTTTCAAATATAAGATAATCATTTCCTTTAACTTTAAGTATATGAGGTCTTACATACCCTATATTTGTATCAGTTATAGATATTATACTTCCTGGTATTAGTTCATATTTAACCGAGGCAAACTTACATATAAAGTCTATCTTTTGTTTTAATTCTTTACTTATAAGTAAAGGCTTAGTTATATTCTTGTACATAATAATCACTCATCCTTTCTTCAAAAGCACAAAAAAACTAACTATTTCTAGTTAGTAATCTATTACTCTCGAAACAAAAAGTTCGAGCTTCTTATCACATTGGTACATTGAAAATCATGCAGTTTGACTAGGTGTCACATAAAAAGGGATCTGATTCCACACTCAATATAACACATTTTGATAAAAAGTCAAAATCAATTAACATCCTTCAGTACTACAATAATCTACAAAAAAATCATTAAATATTTTTTCTTCGTCTTCAAGCATTTCTTCAGTTAATTCTTCTCTAGAATCTTTTTGTTTGTCTGAAATACCTTCTACCATGTTTTTAACAATACCCTTTTCTATATAGAAATAGTTAGGTGCGTAAATTCTTTTTTCACCAGTAGATATTTTTTCTTCTTTTTCGTTTGTTAAATTGTATTCACTTAACACTGAATCAAAAGATTCAAGTAACTTTTTATATGTATCTGTTCCTTCAATAGTTTTAACCACTTTTCCTTCTTGAAGTTCATACTTATCTCTAAGTATTTCGTTTCCTTCATCATCCCATATTTCAATATAGTATATTTTTTCTACGCCTTTTTTCTTGGCAATTTCAATTGACTTTTCAAGAACGCTTCTACACCATGGGCATAATGAATCCCCTACATATAAGTAAAACGTTTCTTTATTTTCAATCTTTTTTATTATTTCTTCTGGAGTTGTTTTTATATATGGATTATCTTCACTTATTGTAATAGTTCTATGTTCTTTTCCATTTTTATTTACTACTCCATTTAATGCTTCGTATTCTTCTTTAAACTCTAAAGCATATTTATTGTCTTTTTTGCATCCATATAATATTCCTATAAATAATATTAATAATATTCCTAATACAATTCTTTTATTCATTTCTACTCCTTTATTTTATGTGGACAAGCATCATGATGTGGTTTAAGATTGCACTTTTTTACTATTTCTTCTTCAGTCATTTTTCCTTCTTTTCTGTAATAATCAGCAATTGCTTCATGAATTGCTTCTTCTGCTAAAAGTGAACAATGTATTTTAACAGGTGGTAGCCCATCTAATTTATCAACAACATCTCCATTTTTAAGTTCTAACGCTTTTTCTAATGTTAAGCCTTTAATTAATTCTGTAGATATACTACTAGTTGCAATAGCAGCTCCACACCCAAATGTTTTAAATTTAACATCTGTTATTATATTATCTTCTACTTTGATATAGATTTTCATTATATCTCCACACACAGGATTTCCAACTTTTCCTATACCTGAAGCATCCTCTATTTCCCCTACATTTCTTGGATGTGTATAATGATCTATAACTTTTTCTGAATAATCCATTATTTTTCCTCCTCTAAAAATTCTTCATATAAAGGTGACATATTTCTAAGTCTTTCTACTATTTCAACTAAATTATCTATTAAATAGTCAACTTCTTCTTTTGTATTATATTTTCCTATTGATATTCTAAGTGATCCATGCGCTATTTCATGTGGTAATCCAATTGCTAAAAGCACATGAGATGGATCTAGTGAACCCGATGTACATGCACTACCACTAGATGCACATATTCCAATATTATCAAGATTTAATAAAAGTCCCTCACCTTCAATAAATCTAAATGATATATTTGCATTTCCAGGAAGTCTATTTTTTAGATCTCCATTCATTTTAATATAAGGAATCCTTTTCTCTACTTCTTTAAAATAATAATCTCTTAATTCTTTAATCTTTTTATTTTTTTCTTCAAGATTTTCATAAGCTATTTTTAATGCTTCACCAAGTCCTACTATACTAGCAACATTTTCAGTACCAGCTCTTTTACTTTTTTCTTGGTGTCCACCTGCAATTAAAGGATTAAATTTAATTCCTTTTTTCATATAAAGTATTCCAATTCCTTTAGGTCCATGAAATTTATGTGCTGAAGCTGAAAAACTATCAATATTCATTTTTTCTACATCTATTTTAATAGTTCCTACTGCTTGTACTGCATCAGTATGGAAGATTATTCCATGTTCATGAGCAATCTTACCTATTTCTTTAATTGGTTCAATAGTACCTATTTCATTATTAGCAAACATAACTGATATTAATATAGTATCTTCTCTAATAGAACTCTTTAATTCTTCTAAATCAACAATACCATTTTCATCAACATTTAAATATGTAATATCAAATCCATCTTTAGATAATTGTTTACAAGTTTCAAGTATTGCTGGATGCTCTATTTTAGATGTAATAATATGTTTACCTTTGTCTTTATTAGCATAAGCAATTCCTTTTAAAGCAGTATTATCACTTTCGCTTCCCCCAGAAGTAAAATATATTTCATCTTTATTGCAATTAAATGTTTCGGCAATAAAATTTCTTACTTCTTCAATTGCTTTATGTGATTCTTTTCCTAATTTATATATAGCAGATGCATTACCATAATTTTCTTTTAAATATGGAAGCATTTTTTCTAATACTTTATCATCTATTCTAGTAGTAGCTGCATTATCAAAATATATATTTTTCATATTTCCTCCATTACTAAATAATTTTATCATTTAATTCATACCATTTCAATAGGAATTAAAAGTATTAAAAAAGAATTAGTTTATTAATTCCTCTAATGTATATGAATCAGCATATTCATTAATTACTTTATCAAGCCCTTCCCAAAAGAAATAAGTATTACATATACTTTTTCGTGGACAACTATTATCTTTTACACAATCAATAACATTTAAATCTCCTTCTGCTGCTCTTAATATTTCACCAACTTTATATTCGCTAGGTTTTCTAGATAGTTTATATCCACCAGTATGTCCTCTTAAAGTAGTTAAAAGATTAGCTTTTGTTAATTTAGATACTATTTGTTCAATATATTTATTTGAAATATCTTGTCTCTCTGAGATACTATGAATTGATACATAATCATCTTTACTATTCTTTGCTATATCAATCATTATTCTTAAAGCATATCTTCCCTTAGTAGATACTTTCATACAAATCACCTCAATTAACTAAATAGTATTATACCACAAAAAACTCCATAAAGGAGTTATTTATAAATTGGTATGCCAGGAAATGCCCTATTTGACTAGGTGTCACATAAAAAGGAATTCGATTCCGTCATCATAATAGCACAAATTTCTAAAAAGTCAAAATCGTAATATCTTAATCTTCCAATGCTTTTATTTCTTTTTAATTGGGTGTCTTATTACGGTCTTTAATTTACTTACATCACATTTTCTAGGATCACTTAAATATATTTCATGGTGATATCTTTTATCAGCTATATCTAATTCATATCCGTTTTCTTCCATATAATTATGCATTAGTTCTACTGTAGCAGGTTCATCATCATAAGATCCATTATGCATGCATTGAACACATAGTCCCTCATCATAAGTTAAAAATTCAACTCTAGAGAAATCTTGTTTTTTCTTTTTAGTAGCTTCTTCAATAGCCCAATCAAAATCTGCTTTAGTTACAAAATCTGGAAGTCTAATAATTGAAATAAAATGCATAGCACCTTTATTATTATAATCAATGCTTCCTTTTAATCCATCTTGCCACCAAAATCCTTCAAGTGGTGGAACTACATACTCAAAGAAACCATCTATTTTATGTGTTCCTTTATAACTCATTTTAATTGTATAAGCAACACCATATAATAAACCAATTGTATTTTGATAATCTCCATTTTCTTCATTAGGATTTCCTGTTCCTCTTATTGCTATATAATTCATTTTAGGTATCTCAACAATACTCGGTTTATTTTTAGGCATATAAAATTCTTTATATTCTTTCTTATAATCAAAAACCATACTTCAACTCCAATCTTTCAATAAATATTATATCATGAAAAAGGAGAATTTTTTCATTCTCCTAATATCTTAATTTTCCGATAATTTGATAAATTGTAATTTATTACTTCCAATAATTGTAATCTAAACTATCAATAAATTTTGGAATATTTATATCCTTATTTTTTGTATCAATTGCTCTATAAAAACTTGGCTGATTCATCAAATCTGTTCCTATATAATATTCCATAAGAAAGTTATTTTCCTTATCATCAATAAGTGTATATATTCTAGTGTCTTTATTATCTTTATCAATTATTGATGAACTATTTTCATTTTGAATTATATATCCAATGCATTTATCAATATCTTTTTCTTTTAATGATCCTTTTAGCGTTCCATAAGGCATATAAGTTCTTCCATTATATTCAATAGTCAAATATCCTGCACCATCATCATTTTCATCAATATAATTACCTGTTTGAAATCCAATAGCATCTTTTTCCAAATCCGGATATTTAATACCACACCCCGTTAAACTTAAAACTAAAACTCCCATTAAAAAAATTCCTAATATTTTCTTTTTCATTATTTTCTCCAATTCAAATTACTATTTATCTGTCTATTTAATTATACCATAAAATCTGGCATCTTTTTGATAATCGGAATACTCCTATATTTCGTACCAAGGCAATAAAAAACTCTGACGTGGTGTCAGAGTAATTATCTATTTGGTACCGTGTGCTCTAGCCAACTGAGCTATCTCGCCATTTCAAATCAAGTAAATTAATATTAACACATTTACTTGATTTTTACAAGTATTTTTATTCTAAATCAAAATTTATATTACTTTTTTGTAATTTAATTTTATAAATTTCATTTATTTTATAATTCCCAGTTAGTTTTAATGGTATATAATTATCAGTAAATCCATAAAATACATTATCTTTTTCTTCTTCTATTAACACTTCTACTTCTTTATTAATAAACTTATTAAAATAATCCTTTTCCAATTGATTAGAAAGTTCTATAAGTTTTCTTGCTCTTTCTTTTGAAATATTTCTTGGAACCTTATTATTCATTCTAGAAGCAACTGTACCATTTCTATCTGAATATGGGAAAACGTGTATTTTAGCAAATCCAATTTTTTTACAATATTCATAAGTCTCATTAAAATCTTCCTCTGTTTCACCAGGAAAACCAACTATTACATCAGTTGTTAGTGAAATATCATTTCTATAACTTCTTATTTCATTAACTTTATTTGTGAAATATTCTGTATCATATCTTCTATTCATACTTTTTAGAATTTTATCACATCCAGATTGTAACGGAATATGTAAATGAGATACAAACTTATTATTATCTTTTATTATTTTCATCATACCTTCATCTAATTCTACTATTTCTACTGATGAAAGTCTTATTCTTTTTAACAATTCTATTTTTGATAATTCGTTTATAAGATCAGATAATCTTTTATTATTTGAATTATACATTCCAGTATGTATTCCAGAAAGAACAACTTCTTTATGTCCAGAAATTACTAAATCATTTACTTCCATAATACATTTATTAAATTCTTTACTTCTAACTCTTCCTCTTACATAAGGAATTATGCAATAACTACAAAAATTGTTACATCCATCTTCTATTTTTACAAATGCTCTATGATGAGTAATAAATTTCTTAATTTCCATATCTTCAAAATCTACTGTACTCATATCATAAAAATCTATTATTTTTTCATGATTTTTTTCATATTTATTTATATAATCAATTATTTTACTTTTATTTCTATTTCCAATAATAATATCAGCATTTATTAAAGTATCTATATTATCTTTTCTAAACTGACAAAAACATCCACATGCCACTACAATAGCATTTGGATTATTTTTTTTAATATTATTTATTACTTGTTTACTTTTATTATCTGCTGTATTAGTAACAGTACATGAATTAATAATACAAATATCTGCATTTTCAGATACTTCTTGATATCCTTCATTTAATAACACATTTCTTATAAATTCACTTTCATATGAATTTACTTTACAACCAAGTGTTTTTATATAAAATGTTTTCATTCTAATTTTAATCTAAACTCCTTAAGTATTTTTAAGAATTCTTCTTCTTTTATATAATTCTCACAAGGAGTTATCTCCTTTTCTTCTACCACTATTTTATTTACTTTAGGTGCAGATGAAGTTTTAGGCTCTTCCTCTTCATATGTTAATGTAATATTAGAAGCATTCTTAACTAATTGTTCATAGCTAATAATTGCTTTTCTTTCCTGTTCATCTTCATACTTTTGAATAATAGCTTGATTATCACTGACACCAAGTTCATCCATTCTTTCTTGTTTCTTTCTTTCGAGTTCATCTGATGATATTACAGCATTTTCTTCCTCACTTGCTTCATATTTTTCAATTATATCATCATATGTTTCTATTGTTGGAATATCTACTTTCTTAATAAAAGTTTCATTTTCTTTTATAACATCATCAGCACTAGTCGCTCTTAAAGAATCTAGGGTATAATCATCCTTATCATTTCTTTCTAAAACTAAATGCTCATCTTTATTCATTAAATCTAAATATTCTTTTCTAGTTTTAAATAATGCAACTACTAATAATAATATAATTACTAGCATAAATATTAGAAATAATAAAAATGCGTCTTCATTAACAAAAGCTTCCAAAAATCTAGTAAAATTTTCCATATTAATCACTATCCCTTAAGTATTTGATAATAGATGCTATCATCAAAGGAACTGTTTCAGTTCTCAAGATATCTCTACCTAGTGATGTTCTTAAAAATCCTTTATCTGTAAGGTATTTTTCTTCTTCCTTTGATAATCCACCTTCTGGTCCAAATACTAATGATATTGTATCATTACAATTGTCATGTGTTAATACACTTGATATTAATTTTACATTGCTTTTGTCAAGTGTACACATTATATTTACACTTTCGCTTGGTTCAATTTCTTTAACATCTATTATTTTTTCGAGTAGTGGCTTATCAATTCTATACGATTGTTCTGAGGCTTCTTTTAGTATTTTATTCCATCTAATCAATTTCTTGTCAAAGTCTTTTTTGTTCAATTTATATTTACAATGACTATACATTACTACCACAAATTCAGTTACTCCAAGTTCAGTTCCATGTTGAAGTATAAAACTCATTTTTTCTTCATTTAATAATGGCACATATATTTTAATGTTAGATGCCTTTTTGTTTTCTTTAAATACTTCTAATATATCAGCAGATAATAAATCTTTATTAAGAGAACATATATAACTTTTATCATCATATACTATTATAATTTTATCATTCTCATGCATTCTCATAACATTTTTAATATGATTTAAATCATTATTATTAAGATTTATTGTTTCTTTGTTTCTTGAAACACCAAAATATTGTTGCATAAACCCTCCTATTTTAGAGTAACTATAGTTTCTCCATCGTTAAATATATTAATTTTATATTCTAACACTCTTTTATCCTTTTTTAAATAATCATGTGTGGCCTTTTTTAGTATTCCTTCACCTTTTCCATGAACAATGACTACTACTTTACTTTCTATTCTACACGAATTATCAATAAAATTTTTAATCATTGCTTCTGCACCATATCTATCATATCCGTGAATATCTATAGTTGGTGCATTATATAAAAATGGATCAATTCTTTTCATATAAAAACCTCATTACATATTATACATATAATGAGGTTAAAATTCAATTACTTACTTAAAACAGCAACTAAATCAGCTTTTTTCATTGAAGATGTTACTTCAATATTATTTTTAGCACATAAATCTTTTAATTCAGCAACTGTTAATTTAGAATAATCTACTTTTTCAGAAACAGTTTTAGCAACTTTTTCTTCTACAGCTTTACTTTCTTTAGCAGGTGCTTTACCTTCTAAAGCATCTTTAGAAAGTTTAACTAATTTAGTAAATTCTTCTGGAGCAAAAATAGCAAGTTCACTTAACATTTTTCTATTAATTTCAACATTAGCTTTCTTAAGTCCATTAATAAACTTAGAATATACTATATCATTATTTCTACAAGCAGCATTGATTCTTGTAATCCATAATTTTCTAAAATCATTAGCTCTTTTCTTTCTATCATTGAAACTATATGCTCCACTATGGAATAATTGTTCTTGTGCTGTCTTATAAAGTCTATGTTTACTTCCAAAATATCCTTTAGCTCTTTTTAATACTTTTCTTCTTCTATTTTTAGAAACAACTCCGCCTTTAACTCTTGTCATCTAAAACTACCCCCTTACTTTACTAGGCCTCTGTATCTTTTAGCATCTCCGCTACTTAATACAGAACCCTTTCTTGATTTTCTATTAAAGTCTGTTGGTTTTTTACCACTATTATGGTTTGCTCCAACATGTCCAATTTTTGCTGAACCAGAATTTCTTACTATTATTTTTTTACTGATTCCACCATGTGATTTCATTTTTGGCATAATTAATTCTTCCTTTCTACTTTTTTAGGTGCTAAAAATAACTGCATACTCTTGCCTTCCATCTTAGGCATAATTTCGATATCTGCAACATCTTCTAATCTGTTTGCAAATCTCATTATTACATCACGTCCAAGTTCTGGATGAGCAAGTTGTCTACCTTTAAATCTAACTGCAACTTTAATTTTGTGACCTTTTTCTAAATATGCTTTTGCATTTCTAAGTTTCGTTTCAAAATCTCCAACATCAATAGTAACACTTAAACGATACTCTTTAGTTTCAAGATTTTGTTCCCTTTGCTTTTTCTTTGCTTCTTTTACTTGTTTTTGTTTTTCATAGCGATACTTATTATAGTCTATTATTTTACAAACAGGGTTTTTGGGATCGCTATTTAATAAAACTAAATCTAATCCAGCATATTTTGCAAGTGTTTGGGCATCTTCTATTTTTTTGATTCCCATTTTTTCACCATTAGGTCCAATTACCATTACGTTTTCAAAAGTTATTTGTTCATTAATTTGAACTTCGTTTTGCTTAGCTATTGCTAACACCTCCATATAATTTAAAAAAGTGGACAAGAAAGTCCACTTAAAAAACTAATTTAAAATAAATTAAGCTTTTTGACCAATGTATTTATACATCTGGTGAAGAGTGGCTCTCTTTCTTTCTTTTTCAACAAATAAGATTATATATTAATAAGATATTTTTGTCAAGTATTTTTAATATTGTATTCCCCATACAACTTTATGTTTTGCATTTTTATTACATACTATGCATTTTTCATGCTCATATTCCTTAGATTCAACAATGCATCTAGATTTAGTTCCTTTAATTTCTTTCATTTTGAGTTCGCACTCTTCACTACCACACCAATATGCATTTACAAATCCAGGTTTATTTTCCATTATATCTTTAACTTCTTCTAATGTAGTTGCGTCATATGTTCTTTCTTTTAAGTTATTTAATGCTTTATTATACATATCCTCTTGCATTTTATCTAAATCATTAATAGTTTTGTTTACAACATCATTTAACTTAATAACCTCACGTTCAGAAGTATCTCTTCTAACTATAGTAACTTCATTATTAGCAAGATCTCTTGGTCCAACTTCTATTCTAACTGGAATACCATTAACTTCTGCTTCAGCAAATTTAAATCCTGCACTTTTATCACTATAATCTATATAAGATGTTATTCCTTTTGACAGCAATGATTCATTTATTTTTTCACAAACACTTATTAAATTTTCTTCATTTTTAATAGGAACAATTACTACTTGTTTAGGTGCTATTTTAGGAGGTAATACAAGTCCTCTATCATCAGAATGTGTCATAATTAATGCACCAATCATTCTATTACTAACACCCCAAGATGTTTGATAACAATATTCGAATTCATTATTTTTATTTATAAACTTAATATCATATGCTTTAGAAAATTTTTGACCAAAATAATGAGAAGTACCTGACTGTAAACTAA
Organism: uncultured Erysipelotrichaceae bacterium; assembly: GCA_902778125.1. Lineage (GTDB taxonomy): Bacteria > Bacillota_I > Bacilli_A > RF39 > UBA660 > CAG-1000. The sequence goes on from CACYWH010000002.1 coordinate 78,745, forward strand.
TGCCATTTTGCATTAATGCTTCAATTGTTAATGTATACTCTGCTCCTGCAAATTTCTCTTTTTCAGTTTTTCTACCTGTAATAACGGGTATTGCTAAGTATTCTTCAAAAAATCTTTTATATATGTCTAACATTCTATGTGTTTCCATCTCAGCTTCATCAGAAGTAGAATGAACAGTATGACCCTCTTGCCATAAAAACTCACGGCTTCTTAAAAATGGTCTTGTTTCTTTTTCCCATCTTACAACACTACACCATTGATTATACAATTTAGGTAAGTCTCTATATGTTTTAACAGTCTTAGAATAATAATCACTAAATAGTGTTTCACTAGTAGGACGAAATGCTAATCTTTCTTCGAGTTTATTATTTCCTCCTTCAGTAATCCAAGCACATTCAGGAGCAAACCCATTTATTAATTCTCCTTCTTTCTTAAGTAAACTTTCTGGAATAAAAACAGGCATGTATACATTTTGATGACCAGCTTCCTTAAACATTCCATCTAAAATGCTTTGAATACGTTCCCATAAAGCATAGCCATTTGCTTCAAATATTGTACATCCCTTAACACTAGAATAATCTGCTAAATGAGCCGCTTTAACAACATCTGTATACCAAGCTGCAAAATCAACATCTCTAGTAGTTATTTTATCATTTTTCATAAAATCCTCCTTTAAAATAAAAAAGAATAGTACAAGGAGTCATTATGACGGTACCATCCTTTTTTTATCTTATTTAATTATAACGTTATTAACGATTTCACATTTAATGAGACAGGAATTATTAAATATATTAATCTAGTTTCCACTATCCTAGACTCACTTATAACATTGATTTAATAATATTTCTCAGTGATTACAAGTAGATTTTAACATACTTTATTGATTTAATCAACTTATATATTTATAACAAAATAAAAAAGGCTTTTATTAAGCCTTTTTAGTTTGAAGTTTCTTTTCCATTTCTTTAACAACTTTTAAAGCTTGTTTTCTAACTTCATCTGTTGCTTTTTCAACTACTGGAGTACCCTTCTCAATTGCTAATTTATATAATTCTTCAGCTTTTGCTTTTATTTTATTAGCTTGTTCTAAAGCAGCCTCTTTAACTTTTTCTTTATCTAATGAAGCTAATTCAGCTTTTAGAGTTTCTGCCTTATATAACAATTCGTCTTTTACTTCATCTAAGTCAACGTCTTTAATTTTAGCAACTAAATCATCAACTTTCTTCTTTAATACTTTTCTAGTATTTTCTCCTTTATCAGGTGCAAATAAAACTCCAAGACCAGCACCTAATGCTAAACCTCCAATAAATTTTGCGATTCCAGATTTTCTACTCATCTTCATCATCCTCCATATCTTTTAATTTTTTCTTAAACATCTTGCCAAAAAATTTGGTTACAAATGCTATTACTGATTCTCCAAGTGAAGTCACTTTATCACTTGCAAAATCAATAACATTAAATACTCTATCAAGTGTCTTAACTTTTGCTGTTACATCATCAACTAATAAATTTACTTTGTCTAAAGTAAACACTAGTTTTATTCCAATAATAATTGCAACTATTAAAAATATTATTAATAATATATAAATTATTATCGGTAATATACTACTCAAAGATTCCATAAATTATTCCTCCTTATCATCATACATAGAATCGATTAAGTTAAATAAGTCATGTTCTAAAGTACTATCAGTCATTGTTTTATCAACAGCCTCATCTTCTTTTGTATCTTCATCGAAATTCTCTAATTCTAGTTTGTCCTCAAGTTCTCCAATTGATACATCATTTTCAGTATCTTCTATTTTAGTAATTAGATCTTCTATTTTAGTAGTTTTTTCTTCTACCTTTACTTCTTCTTTTTTAACTTCTTCTTTTATTTCTTCTGGAGTAATTTTATTCATAGAATTTAATGTATCTTCAAGTTCATCTTCTAATGTTCCATAAGCTTTTCTTCTAACAGAATCATAGTTTCTAGCAGGACTATCAATTTCTTTTACTGGTTCACTTTTTTTAGGAACAATTTCTTCTTTTTTATAGTCTTTATCCAAAATACCATAAATTGGAGAAATGATAGGACTAGGTTTAAATATTCTTGGTTCTTCTACCGGTGTAGATACTGGTTGAACTCTATCAACTGTTCTACTTTTTTCAATATCAAGAACATTTCTTCTAGGAGGAAGTGCATCTTCTTCCATATCATCTAATTCAGTGAAACTAAATTTCCTTTCACTTCTAAATAATTCTCTTTCATTTAAAGTATTATCCAATTTAGTTTTTTCTTCCTCTTTTTCAGGAACTATAATTGGTTCTGGTTTAATAACTTTTATTTCTTCTACCTTTGGTTCTTCTTTTATTTCTCTTTTAACTTCTTTATCTACTTTTTTTAGTTCAGTTTCTGGTTCTTCTACAACTTCTTCATCATAGAAAATATTTTTTAGTTTACTGAAAACGCCCATCGCTAGACACCTCTTTCTTTATCCATCATTTTCTTTAATATATTCAAGTACATTCTTAGAACTTGATTTATTTTCAGGCTGTGGTATTGAATATTTACTTTCACCAGTTTCTATATTATCTTCAACTATATTTTTTTCGATAACTAAATCATTATATTTAATTGAGTTCAAGATAATAATGCTTCTAGATATGGCATATTTCAAATCTTCCTCTTCTACCTCTACCTCTATTATAGCATAATTATAACACAACTCAACAAAAAAGTAATCATTATTTTTTGTAATTCTTAGGTAGCCATTTTTACCATCTTTTTCAAAGGTATAATATACATAATCATCAAGTTCATGCATAGTTTTCATACTTTTTTTATAATGATAACTAACAACATCGACATTCAAATAATAATAATCATTATTAGATGTAAGAACTTGATTATATACATCATCTTTATAAACATTAAAGTTAATTGGCAAATAATATTTATAACCAACTGCATTTACATTACTATAATCTATATTATCTTCTATACTTGATTCAATAATATTCTGATATGTCATATTTTCTATGTTCATAGAACATCCAGTTAAAAATAATAAAACAAGTATAGCTAAAATCTTTTTAAACATATTAATCTCCTACAATAAAATTATAACAAACTATTTATTTTTTAACAACATATATGTAATTTATATTCTTTCCCTTTTTTATAAATTTATCTTCATATTCTGTTGTTATTGTATCTTTATAATTTGTATCAGTTTTAACAATTTCATATCCATTTTCTTCAAAGGATATTAATGAATATTCATATAAATCATCATTATCTGTCTTCATTTGAATTCTCTTTTCACCTTTAAAAAGTTTATCGTATTTTGAAAGAAATAAAGAAGATGAAAGTCTCCTCTTTTCATGTCTTTTTTTAGGCCACGGATCAGAAAAATTAAGGTATATTTTATCTATTTCAGAATCAAATATTTCATCTATATTTGAAGCATCAAAACATATTAATTTTAAATTATTTAGTCCTAAATTGTCTAACATTTTAACAGCATTAACTAAAGGAGTATCATACTTTTCTATACCAATATAATTAACGTTGGGATTTTTAATAGCATTTTCAATAATAAATTTACCTTTTCCAGTACCAATTTCTATTTCAATTGGATTCTCATTATTAAATAGTTTACTCCAGTTACCCTTATATTCTTTAGGATTTTTAACTAAGTAATTAGATGAATTTATAATAATATCCGCATTTTTTATATGTTTTAATCTCATAATAATACCTCGCATAATATTATACACCAAATACATTATTTTGTCATATATTATGTTAGGTGATATCATGAAAAATAGAGATATGTTTTATCAAAATATAAATCAAGGATATACTAATCCTGGTATGTTTATACCTCCAAGTGGATATAATGTTAATTCACAGGTTCAAGCATATGGTCCAAATATAAACCCATATATGTATAATAATCCAAATATGACCGGTGAACAAATGGGATATTATGATGAAAATACTGAATATAATGAAAGATTAAATAAACTAGAACGACAAGTAAAAAATTTAGATGCTAGAATTCAAAAACTAGAGAACGCTTCTAATGAAGTAACTGATAATGTTTATATGATTTAAAAAAGAAGAAATAAGATTTCTCCTTTTTTATTTATCTCTTAAAACTGCATTATGTTTTTTAACAACTGCTTCGATTATTTTATCAAATATTGGAACTATTTCTTCCAGTTCAAGTGTCTTTTCTGAACTTTCAAAATATAAATTATATGCAATAGATTTCTTATCCTTTTCTATTTTATCTCCTTCATAATAATCAAATACTTCTACTTTAGAAAGTACTTTACCACCAGCTTGTTTAATAGTTGCAATAACTGATTCATTAGTAACATCTTTATTTAAAACGAATGCTACATCTTTAGAAATTCCTGGATATTTAGATACTTCTTTAAATTTAACTTTTCCTGTTTTATTTTCAAATAAAGTTTCTAAATTTATTTCACAAACATATATTTCATCTTTCATCATTCTAGGATGAACTTGTCCAAACAATCCAACTATTTTACCATTTACATTGATATATGCGCTCTTAGTAGGATGCATTTCTTCAGGAAATTCACGAACCACAAATGAATATCTGTTTTTATATCCTAATTTGTCTAATAAGTTTTCTACTAATCCTTTTACAGAATAAAAATCATAATAATCTTTATTTAATCCTTCTGTATAGGCTCCAGTACATAAAAATGCTAATTTATTTTCTTCAATATATTCTCCATTTATTAAGCTAAAGCACTTGCTTATTTCAAATATTGATAAATCCTTTATATTTCTTGATTTATTATATTTATATACATCTAGTAGTGATGTTAATATGCTATGTCTTAATACAGTTCTTTCTTCTGTAAGAGGGTCTAATACTTTAATAATACCAAATTCATCATTAGTAAATTTAAATACATCTTTTTCATTTATCAATGAATAAGTAATTACTTCATTTAATCCTTCTCCAACCATAATATCTCTAATAACTCTATCTTTAACATTATGAACTGAAGCACTACTTTCAAATACTGGCAAAGTACTATTAATATTGTCTACACCGTAAACCCTACTAACTTCTTCAATTAAATCTTCTGGAATTGAAATATCTAATCTTCTAGTAGGAATAGTAACTTTAAACATTTTATTTTTTGTACTTGCTTCAAAGTGTAATCTTTTAAATACAGAAAGAATATCCTCTTCATTTAAAGAATAACCGAGTACACTATTTATTTTATCTAAAGATATTTCAATTGTTTTTTCATTTCTATCAAGAGTATTATATTCAAGCATTCCCTTTAAAACTTCTGCATCTGCATATTTTTCTAATAGATTACAAGCTCTTTCAATAGCCATATAACATCTATTTACATCTAATCCTTTTTCATATCTAATGCTTGCTTCACTTCTTAATAATTTTTTAGATGTTTTTCTAATATTACTTGGATTAAATATTGCACATTCAATTACAACATTTTTAGTATTCTCATCTATTTCTGTATCAAGTCCACCCATGACGCCTGCTAAAGCAACTGGATTTTCACCATTAGTTATTACTATGTCTTCACTTGATAACATTCTTTCTTGATTATCAAGAGTAACCAATTTTTCTCCATTTTTTGCGTTTCTAGCAGCTATTACTTTTCCTAATTTATCTGCATCGTAGAAATGTAATGGTTGTCCTGTTTCTAACATAACATAATTTGATATATCAACTACATTATTAATAGATCTAACATTACATGCCATTAATCTATTTTTCATAAATAATGGACTTTCTTTAATATTAATGTTATTTACTCTCTTAACTAGAAATGTAAATACATCTTTTGTATCAACATTTAATGTTAATTTATCATTAACATCTTCTTTTGTTTCACTATAAGTCAAATCAGGAAGAGTCACATCACCATTTGTTATTACTGCACTTTCATATGCTAAACCTAGCATACTAAGTTCGTCTGCTCTATTTGCTGTTAATTCAAAATCTATAACATCATCATCTAATTCCAAATATTTTATAGGATCTTCACCAATAGGAGCATCATCATTTAATTCATGTATTCCATTAATATCATCATCGTTTAAGAATTTTTTATCTATTCCAAGTTCTGCTAAAGAACAAATCATTCCATTAGATTCATATCCAAGAACAACTGTTTTTTTAATAGTTCCACCAGGTAAAACTGCGCCATCTAAAGCAACAATAACTTTTAACCCTTCTCTAACATTTGGAGCTCCACAAATAATGTTAAGTTCTTCTTTTCCTATATCAACCTTACAAATATGTAAATGATCACTTTCTGGATGCATTGTACATGATTTTACTTTTCCAATAACCAATTTAGTAGCAGGTACTAACTTGGTAATGCTTTCATATTCATTTCCCAATTTAACCATAGAACTAGCAAATTCATGAATGTCTATATCTTTTAAAGATGTATAATCATTAACAAAATTTCTACTTAATCTCATATTAAAGCTCCTTTCTATCAAAATTCTTTAAAAATCTGTAATCATTTGTAAAATAATCTCTCATATTATTAACACCATATTTAAGCGATGCTACTCTTTCTACTCCAACTCCAAAAGCAAATCCTTGATACTTTTTATGATCAAAACCACAATTTTCAAGAACGTTTGGATGAACCATACCACTTCCAAGAATTTCTATCCAACCTGTACCTTTACAAATATTGCATCCCTTACCATCGCATTTAAAACAAGACACATCTACTTCATAACTTGGTTCAGTAAATGGGAAATAACTTGCTCTAAATCTAATTTCTCTATGTTCACCAAACATTTTTTTAGCGAATGTTTCAAGTGTTCCTTTTAAATCTGATAAAGAAATATTTTCTCCAACTACAAGTCCTTCAATTTGACTAAATTGATGTGAATGAGTTGCATCATCATCATCTCTTCTATATGTCTTACCAGGGCAAATTAATTTAAATGGTTTCTTTTCTTGATTAGCTAACATGCTCCTAATTTGAACTGCACTAGTTTGAGTTCTAAGAAGCATTTCATCTGTTATATAGAAACTATCTTGAGCATCACGTGCTGGATGATCTTTTGGTAAATTAAGCATTTCAAAACAATATTTATCAGTTTCAACTTCAGGCCCATCTACAACATCATACCCCATTGAAATAAACAAATCCTCAATCTCCTCACGAACTATAGTTAATGGATGACGAGTTCCAACTTTTCTTTTCTTACTAGGTAAAGTTATATCAATCTTATCCTCTTCAAGTTTCTTATTTAATTCTTCATCCTTTATCTTTTTTAGTTGTGCATCAATAGCGGCTGTTATTTCATTACGAACTTCATTAGATTTAGATCCAACTTCTCTTTTTTCTTCATTAGAAAGAGATGACATATTAGCCATTATTTCATTAAATACACTTTTTTTACCAACATATTTAGATTTAACATTATTTAATGTAACTTCATCACTGCATTCACTAATATCTTTTAATGCATCTTTCTTAATTTGTTCCAACTTCTCTATCATATTTACCTCCAAATAAAAAATATTATAACTTAAGGGTGAGTTTTCCCACGGTACCACCTTAATTCATAATATTTTATGCTCTTTAATTTGCTATAACGTTCCATTACGATTCTTATTAACATGAAGGTGAATTCATAGAATTTTATTAATTGATCTTCCACCATTTAATCAATTCTCTAAAAATAAAGATTTCTATTACTACTTCTTCACAAAGACATTTAAATTTTAACATATTTAATTTAAAATATCAATAATTAACTATTTATATTCTAAAAATGCATATATTGTATCAGTTGTATTATCATCATATGTAACTTTTATATTTTCAGTTTCATCTTCAATTTTTATTACTTTTTTATCTTTATATTTTTTAGCAATTTGATTGTCAACATATGACTCATTCAAATAATATAAATAATCATCTTCATTTAACATATATAATTTTATTATAGAATTCTCTTCATCAGATTCATTTTCTCCAGAAAATACATATAATTCTTTAATATGCAAGTTTTCATTGTTCTCATTTTTAATATAATTCTTAGATTTAACATTCTCTGATACAACATATAAAGTATCATCCATATTATCTAATCCAGTATATTTAACCCATAACCTTTCAAATTGGGATATTTCATATGCTTTATCCATTTCATCATATTTAATATATTTATTTCCATCTCTATCTTTAAATACAACGAAATAACCTCCACATGTTTCTTCATTTATTATTCCACTCTTAAGTAAGTCAAATGCTTCAACATTTTTTTCTAATAATGTTGGGTTATTTTTATCCTCTTCTGTCAACTGTCCTTCGCTTAAATTAACTCTATATAATTCTCCATTATTTAATAAATAATATGTTGCATAACAATATCCACAATGACAAGCTAAACCCACCTGTTTTAAATCAGATACTTCTAATTTAGATTTACCTATTTCTACATTTTCGTATGTGATACCGGTATTATCAAAATCTATTTTATTGTTAGTAATTGACTTATCTGAAATAATTCTTTTATTAAAATCTATATTTTCAAAAGGATTTATAGGCTTACTTGATATTATCGCATAATTTATAAGTGGTTCATTATCTATAATTTCTGAATCATTGTTTTTATCATTATTTTTCTTAAAAATAAATAATGTTGTTAACAAAAGAAATACAATTAATATTGTGAGTAATATTTTTTTCATAAGTTTTCATCTCCTAAAACACTATAATTACTAATCTCTTCAATTATTCTGTTTAAAACAGTTTCTGTTCTAATATCATTACTTTGGGCATGATTTCTAAGCTTTAATTCAACGAAACCACTTTCCAGTTTACTACCTACAGTTATTCTAATTGGAATACCTATTAAATCTATATCATTGAATTTAACGCCAGCACTTTCCCTTCTATCATCAAGTATAGTTTCTATTTTTAAATTTTCTAGTTTTTCATATAATTTTTTAGCATATTTAAATGATTCCCTATCATCAATATTTAATACAACTATAGCAACCTTATATGGTGAAACTTCAATTGGCCATATTATTCCATTTTCATCATGATGTTTTTCAACTATAGCATCAATACATCTATCAATACCTATACCATAAGAACCCATATGTACAAATTGTTCTTCATTAGTTTCATCAGAATATTTTAAATTATAAACTTTACTGTAGTTTGTTTCTAATTTAAATATATGTCCTACTTCTACTCCTCTTAATATTTGAGCTTTATTTCTACATTTTGGACATAAAGAATTTTTATCAAAAAGTTTTATATCTGCATATCTATTTACCTTAAAATCTATTCCAGGATTAACATTAATATAAAAGTATCCTTTTTTATTACTTCCGCAAACAGCATTAGACATACTTTTTACTTCATTATCAGCAATTATTTCCATTGTTGATGATATAGGTCCCACATAAGAATACGTTGTTCCTATTCTTTCAAGTTCCATTTCACTTGGAAATTCAATTTGATCAGTATGTAATAATTTATATAATTTAAACATATTAATTTCAGCATCGTTTTTTAACAAAATCATTTTATATTGTTCATCTATTTTAATTATAATTGATTTTATAAAATTATTTTTTTCTTCTAGTTCTGATTCTTTAATTAATTTTTTAGTTTTAACTAAAGTATCCTCTCTTTTATATCTATCATATGAAGTAGCATATTCAATATTAGTACAATAACTACAATTGTTACATTTTACTATTTCGTTATCTCCATAATCACATATTACTTGAAATTCTTCACTTTCAGTTCCATTCATATAATATGGATCTGCTCTTGCCACTAAAGTATCAATATTTAATCTTTTAAATATGTTATTAAAAGTTTGATACATTTTATCATAACTAATATCAAGTCCACCTTCATCTGCATCAAAACTATATGCATCTGCCATAATAAATTCTTTTTTTCTAACAAGACCATACTTAGGTTTAATTTCATCTCTAAACTTACTACTTATTTGAAATAATGTAAAATGCAAATCTCTATAACTATTAATCTTGTTTCTTACGACCATAGCAAATAATTCTTCATGAGTTGGACATAAAGAATATTCTTTGTTATTTCTTCCAATTAAATTAAAAAGTTCTTCATCAAAAATAATATCTCTGTTATCTGATTTAAAAATATTACTTGGAACTAAAGATGGCATAAGTAGTTCTTGAGCTTTATTTTTAATAAATTCTTCTCTTACAATTTTTTCTATATTCTTAAGTACTTTTAATCCCATTGGCAAATATGTAAAAATACCATTATCATTTTTATATATCATACCGCTTTTAATAAGTAACTTAGTAGATAAAGACTCTTCTTTATTTGGAAGCTCTTTTCTAGTTATAAAAAATGCATCTGACATTCTCATATTTCTACTCCACTATATATGCCATTAGTTTTCTTTCTCTTTCGTTTGTATTCCTTGGCAAAACTATATTAGTATCATATCTTACACATACTAATTTTCCATTTAAATTTTCACTTGTTACTGGATTGGTCATAGTATTTCCATTATCATCACTTCCAGATAAATAACCTCTGTTTATTAATTCTCCTATTAAAATACAAGCACAATCACTATTACAACTTGTTTGACTTCCATCATAATTTTGACTTACATTAGAAGGAACCTGTTCTATATTATCAGCTGCCCAATCCAAAGCAGCAGTTTTAATTAAACTTTCTCTTGAATTTCTAGTTCTTTCTAAAATGTCATTTCTTATATTAATAATTGCAGGTGTTATCATAACAGATAAAATTCCCATTATTGCAATTACAGCTAATAATTCTACCAATGTGAAACCATGTTTCTTCATATCATCACCTATTCTACTATAGAATTATATCAAAAATGATAATTAATAACAATAACTTCTTGATAAAGTTGTCGTTATAATATATAATAATATATAGAATAAAAGAATAGAAAGGAAATAACGATGAGGGAATTTGACTTTGAAAAAATGCCTATTGTTGAAATAGCAAATGAAATCATCATGGATGCTGTAAGAAAAAACGCCAGTGATATCCACATGGATCCTACAAAAGATGGCATTCGTATTAGAATCCGTATTGATGGTATTCTATCTGATTATTCATTTGTTGATGCTAAGTATAGAAGAAACTTAATATCTCGTATTAAAATGATAGCCGGAATGAACATCATGGAAACAAGACTTCCTCAAGATGGTGCTATTAAAAGTAGACTTGGTAAAAAGGTTCTCGATCTTCGTGTTTCTTCTCTACCAACAAATAATGGCGAAAAAGTCGTTATTCGTATTTTAGATTATTCTCAAAGTTTAAAAGGTTTAGATAGTTTAGGACTTTCTCCTGAATGTATTAAAAAGATAGATAAAATGATTCAAGTACCTAATGGTATTATCCTTGTAACAGGTGCTACTGGTGCTGGTAAATCAACAACTGTATATTCAATTTTACAAAAAATGAATACTGACGATGTTAACATTATAACTGTTGAAGACCCAGTCGAAATGGATATAGCAGGTGTTAACCAAGTTCAAGCGCAATCAGAGATTGGGCTTACTTTTGCTAATGTACTTAGAAGTATTCTTCGTCAAGACCCTGACATTATAATGATTGGAGAAATTCGTGACGATGAAACTGCCAGAATCGCTGTTCGTGCTTCAATCACTGGTCATAAAGTATTATCAACAATACACACAAATAACTCTCTTAACACAATTGAAAGACTTACCGATATGGATGTTGAAAGATATTTGCTTGGTAGTGCTCTTGAAGGAATTATTTCACAAAAATTGGCAAGACGTTTATGTCCTAATTGTAAAGTTAAAAGAGCAACAAATGATTATGAAAAAGATGTATTTAGAAAAGTTTATAATAAAGAAGTTAATGAATTATATGATGCTAATCCAAAAGGATGTGATCATTGTTTCAGAGGATATTCAGGAAGAATTGGTCTTTATGAAGTATTAAATATTAATGATGATATCAGAGATGCAATCACTAATGGACTTCAAAAAAGTGAACTTAGAAAACTAGTTTATAGTAGTGATGTTATTTCCCTACTTCAAGATGGTTTAGATAAAGTTTTACAAGGACTTACGTCATTCTCAGAAATTTTGAAAGCAGTTGACTTAGAAAACGATTTAGAAATATACGAAGAAGATAATTTACAAAGTAGTTTAAATGATGTTAAAAACATACAAGAAAACAAAACTGAAAAAACTGAAATACAAACTATAAATGACTCACCAAAAACTGAAATAGAATATTTCAATTTTTAGAAACTTTAATAGTTTTTTTTTTTTTGAATACAATTTATTGGTGAATTTATGTTTCAAAATGTTCAAAACAAAAGAATTAAATATATATTTTATATTGCACTACTTATCTTTATTCTTATAATGATTAAAATTTTTTATATACAAGTAATTGAATATAAAAAGTTAAACACATTAGCAAATGAATTATGGAGTAGAAACTTAACAGTTCAAGCAGACAGAGGAAAAATATTAGATAGAAATGGTAAAATAATTGTTGATAATATTACTACCGTTGGTCTTTATTTAGTGCCCAATCAAATTAAAGATAAAGAAAATACAGCTAAAAAATTATCAGAGATAATAGGAAATTCATATGATGAAATGTATAAGCATGTAAATAAAAAAACATCTATTGAAAGAGTACATCCAGAAGGTAGAAATTTATCATTTGAAGTTGCTAACAAAATAAACGATTTAAAATTAGATGGAGTTTATTTATTAAAGGAAAGTAAAAGAAATTATTTATATGATAATCTGTTATCTCATGTCATCGGATATACTGGAATAGATAATCAGGGATTAAGTGGACTAGAATTAAAATATAATAAAGAATTAACAGGAACTGATGGAAGTATTAAATATTATAGTGATGGCAAAGGTAAAAGACTCAATTTACCAGAAATCTATGAAGAACCCATAAATGGTAATGATATTACATTAACAATTGATCTAGATGTACAATTATCATTAGAAAATGAATTAAAACAAGCTTATAACAAATATAATGCAGAACATGCCATTGGAATCGTTATGAAAACAAATACTGCTGAAATTTTAGCTATGAGTAGTATTCCTTCTTTTAATCCAAATAATTATAAAAACTATGATGAAGAAACAATAAATAGAAATCTAGCAATATGGTCAAATTTTGAACCAGGTAGTACGTTTAAAATTGTAACCCTTGCTAGTGCAATTAATGAAAATAAAGTTAATATATTTGAAGATCATTTTTATGATAGTGGTTCTATAAAAGTAGCTAATTCTACCCTTCACTGTTGGAAAAGAAAAGGACATGGGGATCAAACATATGTACAAGTTGTTGAAAATTCATGTAACCCAGGATTTGTTTCTCTTGGTTTAAAATTAGGAAAAGATACTCTATTTGATTATATTAATAAGTTAGGATTTGGTAAAAAAACAGGCATAGACTTAAATGGTGAATCAACAGGAATACTTTTCAAAAGAGATAGAATTGGACCTGTCGAACTTGCTACAACTGCTTTTGGACAAGGAATAAGTGTTACAGCATTACAGCAAGTTACTGCAGTATCTGCTATTGTTAACGGAGGTACATTATATACTCCTTATATAGTTTCAAGTGTTGGAGATAATAAAAAAACACCAATTATTAGAAGTGAAAATATTATTAAAAAAGAAACAAGTGAATTAGTTAAATACGCCCTCGAAAGTGTTATAGCTAATGGTAGTGGAAGAAATGCATATATAGAAAATTATAGAGTTGGCGGTAAAACTGGTACTGCACAAAAAGTTGGTAGTGATGGAAGATATATGCAAGGAAATTATGTGCTTTCCTTTATAGGATTCATGCCAGCAAACGACCCTGAATTTGTAATATACATAGCTATAGACAATCCAAAAGGAGTAACACAATATGGTGGTGTTGTTTCTGCTCCAATAGCTAGAAATGTATTAAAAGATATTATTTCAATATATAATTTAAAAGAAGACACAACTGGCTTACCAAAATCATATAGATGGGATGATATAAGATATGTAATGATTCCAAATGTTATTGGAATGAATAAAAAAGATGCTAAAAAAAATTTAAAAGATTTTGAAATAGAATTTGTGGGAGATGGTGATAAAGTTATAGATATATCCCCTTCAATTAATACAAGAGTTAAAGAAAAATCAATTGTAAAAATATTATTAAATTAATATTTTAATCCTCAAAATATAGACAAACAAATTTTTGTGTGTTATTATTTATTTAGGAAGTGATTTTATGGAAAAATTAACTGACAAGCAAACTAAAATACTTAATTGTATTAAACGATTTATAGCCGAAAAAGGATATGCACCTACTATACGTGAACTTTGCAAATTATGTAATTTGAGTAGTACTGCCACAATGTTTGTTCATCTTAAGAATTTAAGTACTAAAGGATATATTACTCAAACTGAAAGTAAATTTAGAACTATAGAACTTAATGTTCCTAATGAGTTTGACAAAAATCAAGATAGTATTGTGTCTATACCGCTTTTAGGAAAGGTAGCCGCAGGCAACCCAATAGAAGCAATTGAAAACCCAGATGAATACTTTTCATTACCAAAAGAATTAGTGCCTAAAAACAATGAAGTTTTTGCATTAAAAGTAAGCGGAGAATCAATGATAAATGCTGGTATCTTTGATGGAGATATAGTCATTGTTCAAAGAGAAAAAAATGCAAATAATGGAGAAATTGTTGTCGCAATGACAGATGAAAATGAAGTTACATTAAAAAGATTTTACAAAGAAAAAAATTATATTAGACTTCAACCTGAAAATGATACAATGGATCCAATAATATTAAATAATGTTTCAATTTTAGGAAAAGCTATTGGATTATATAGAACAATATAAAAAGTTATCAAATATTGATAACTTTTTTATTTCATTAAAATCAAATATATTAATGCTATAACAAGTATTACAGAAACAATAAATCCATTAATTCTATCTTGTTTTCTACCTTTATCCCCTATTCCAATTGCCATAGTAACTAAAAATCCACCAACTAAACCACCGATATGAGCAGATACATCGATACCCGGTATCATAAATCCTATTGCCAAGTTTGCAAGAACAGATGGAATAAGTGGACTTCTAAGTAATCCCTGTAATGTTGCTCTATAATAATATGTAAAATACATAATACTTCCTAATAATCCAAATAAAGCTCCAGATGCCCCTAAACTAAATGTAATATTAGTCATAAATAGACAAGAAAATAAATTTCCAATTAGGCCACTTAAAATGTATATAATTAAGAATTTAGTTCTTCCATAATATCTTTCAACTATAGGTCCTAGAATATATAAAGAATACATATTACATGCTATATGTAATATATCAGCATGAAGAAATAAACTAGTAAATAACCTATAATACTCATGATATGTAAATACTCTTTCATAGTTATTAGCAAAATCATATGTTATATCGCCATTCAACATTTCATATAGAAATACTAAAATATTTAAAACAAGTAATAAATATGTAATAACAGGTTTTTTAGGGCTAAATATTTTTTCTAATTTTTTCTCATTTTTAATTGTTTTCTCATTCATATCTTCTGTTAATTTAAAGAATTCAAGAGCATCTGCTTTTTTAGTTAATATTGCATCTTTAACCTTAGGAAAGAATTCATTAACAACTTTATTCTTTTTAAAATCAGATATTTTTTCTACTTTAATAGTCTCTATATTTTTAGTATCTAATACTTCTACTGATTCCCCAGTATCTAAAAGTAAATTTAACATTGTCATTCTAAATGAAAATGTACTTTTTTTAATACTTTTCATGATACTTTGGGCTTTATATATATCATTTTTATACTGCTCTTCATTGTGAATATAGTTAGTGTTAATACGAATTAATTTTAAATCTTTTTGCATATTCTCTAACCATATTTCATTTTCCAAACCATTAATAATAACAGGTTTATAATCTTCTTCAGTAATAAAATAATGTAATATTTTTAAAATCACATCATCTTTATCATTTATTTTAACGTTCATTTTAACTCCTTTTCATTAATATTATTTTACTCTTATTCATATTATTAGTAAAGAGGTGAAAAATATTAAAAAACATTTTAAAGATATATTATTGTTTGTAATTATACTATTTTTCTGGTTATTAAGTGGGATTATATTTAGATATAACTCAGAATTTTATAACATGCTTAAATTACCTTCCTTTGCATTAAATGGAAAAATAATAAGCATAATTTGGTTCATAATTTATATCTTAATAACTATAAGTATAATATTAGTATCCAAGAAAGTTAATATACTTAAAAGCAACGATTATTTATATATATTATTAACAAATTATATATCTAATCAATTATTTATGTATTTCTTCTTTTATTTAATGAGTCCATTTTTAGGATTTGCTATTACTACAATAACGTTTATATCAAGTGTATTTTTATTCCTTGAAACTAGAAAAATTAGTGTAAAAGCATCTTATTTTTTAATTCCATACTTAATATATGGATTATATGCATTCATACTAATGACGAGTGTATATTTTATGAATTTTTAAACATATCTAAAATTTCATAAAATTCTTTTTCCGGCTTAACTTCAAATTCCATAAATTTATGAGTTATAGGATGATTAAATCCTAAATACTCAGCATGCAACATTTGACCATAATCATTAATTGTTTTTCTAAAACCATATATAGGATCATTAACTACAGGATGTTTAATGTAATCCATATGTACTCTAATTTGATGAGTTCTTCCAGTCTCTAATACTAATTCTATTAATGTTGCTTTTTTATATCTTTCTAAAACAGTAAAATTTGTAACAGCAGTTTTACTGTTTTCATCTGTGACACACATTTTCTTTCTGTCAGTCTTACTTCTTCCTATTGGAGCAGAAATCTTACCTTTATTCACATCAATAACGCCATGAACAAGTGCAATATATTTTCTTTTAATTCGTTTGTTTTTAAAATCATCAGATAGTATTCTATGAGCCTCATTTGTTTTTGCTATTAACAATATCCCAGATGTATCCTTATCTATTCTATGAACTATGCCAACTCTTTCTGTCCCACCTTCATCAGATAAATCATCTGTATAGCCTATTAAGGCATTTACCAGTGTATGTTCATAATTACCATTTCCAGGATGAACAACCATACCACTTTTTTTATTAACAACCATTATATCATCATCTTCATATAGAATATCTAATGGTATGTCTTCCCCCTTTATAGTGGTATCTATTTTTAATTCACCATAAGTTATCTTATCGTTAAGTTTTAAAGTATATCCTCCCTTTTCTATATTTCCATTTACAAGTATGTTACCATTTTTTATATTTTTTAATATTAAATTTCTACTTTCATTTAAATGTTCAACTAAATATATATCTAATCTTTTTTGTACATCATTTTCACTTACTACTAACTCTTTCATTATAAAACTCCTTTATCAAAAAATATAATAACAAAATAACTCCAACGGTTATATAAGAATCTGCAATATTGAACACAGCCATTTCCTTATTAAATAATGTAAAAGAAACAAAATCTACAACATAACCTCTAAATATTCTGTCTATTAAATTACCTAGCGCTCCACTTAAAACAAGTGTATAAGAAAAAACTACTTTGCTACTTTTATTCCTTTTAATTTCTTCATATATATAATATATTAATCCTAATGATATTAAAATCAATATAAAAATATTACCACTCAATATTCCGAATGCGGCACCAGTATTCTCAACATATATAAATTTTAAAAATTTAGGTATTATGACTAAAACATTATCGTTTAATAAATTTGTAATTAATATTTTAGATATTTGATCTATAACTATCAAAATTATCATAATTATTATTAAGTTTCTTGTTTCTTTTTTCATATTATTATTTTAACATATTTTTCAGTTAATATCTATCAGTATAACGTCTTCACCCATTTTTTTTATTTGGGTGAATTTTATTGTTATTTCTTCTGTTGTAGCAAATAAATTTCTCATAAAGTGGGCTCTTTCAATAATAAATTTTATCATATAACCATTAGATGGATCGAATTCAACATCAACTATTCTACCTATTTTTTTGCCATCTTTAACACTAACAATATCTTTTCTTTGTAATTCAGATAATTTCATATTAAATTATATTATAAAATTAATTTTTTAATACTATTTAATGCACTATTTTCTATCCTTGATACCTGTGCTTGGCTTATATTTAACTGCTCTGCTATTTCAGATTGTGAAAGACCATCTAAATATCTTTTAATAATAATTTGTTTTTCTCTATCCTTTATTTTACTTAAAGCCTCTTTTAAAGCTAACATATTATTTAAATCATCTATATTTTTATCCTCTAGTTGATCTAGTAATAATATAGTATCATTTCCATCATTATATATTGGTTCAAATATACTGACAGGTTCAGATAATGAAGATAAAGCAATATTTAAATCATAGGGAGTAATATTAAATTGATTACATATTTCATCCGTAGAAGGATAAATATAATTTTTTTTCAAATATTCTTCTCTATAATTTACAATTTTATAGGATAACTCTTTAATAGTTCTAGATATTCTTACTTGATTATTGTCTCTTATATATCTTTTAATCTCACCCTCTATCATAAAAACAGCATATGTACTAAATTTAACACCAAATGATAAATCAAAGTTATCAATTGCTTTTATTAAGCCAATTGTTCCTATTTGAAATAAATCATCTAAATTATCACATCGATTTTGATACTTTTGAAGAATACTTAAAACCAATTTCAAATTACCCTTAACCAATCTTTCTTTTGCTAACTTACTTCCATTCCTTAATTCAACAAAAAGCTCGTTCATCTCGCTTGTTTTAATTGTTTTTAATTTACTAGTATCTACACCAGTTAATTCAACTTTATTTTTTGCCATATTAAAATCCTTTCAATTTAATATTGAAAGGATTTACATTTTTTTATTCAATTAATCTAATTTAATATTTTTTGCCAAAAGGGCTAGTACATCTGGATCTGTTACTTCTTTAACCATAAATTTTCCATCTTTTTCTACTCTTTCTAGAAAAATGAATTGATTAGTAAAATCCTCTCCACTATTAGCAACTTCAGCACCAAAATAATATGTAGTGCCTTTATAAGCTGCTTGTCTTAATACAAAGTACTTTTTACCATCTTTTAACTCTAAAACTTGATTAGTTAAATTTTCCATTCTTTTTTCCTCCCTACAATTATGGCCTAATTAATTTTTGCCAGTCAAATGAAGCAATTTCCTCATTGTTTTGATCTTGTATTTCTTGATAATATTCAGGTGAATTATATTCAGGAGCCATTAAATCTTCAGCGGCAACACCATTTAAAGCTGCTAGAGCATTTTGAGCTTCATCATAACTCATGCTTTTACTTGCTTCTTCAAATGACTTTTCATCACCTGTTTTCTTAGGTTCCTCAGGTAATTTCAAATCCTCTTCATCCACTTTACTATAAGTTTTGCCATCTATTTTTGTCTCATCCAAATCTACATGACCACCATAACTTTCACTACCATCTGGATTAGTAACAGTTACATCTCCATCATGATTAACTTCAACTTTAGTAGTTTGACCATTTTCATCTGTAGATGTTGATACAACAATTTCATCTTCAGCTAAATATATTGGTAAACCATTTTCCTTTTCAAAATCAGTTCTATCATCAGGTTTTTCTGGTTCACTTGGCTTTTCAGGCTCGCTTGGTGTTGAAGGCTCACTTGGTGTTGAAGGCTCTACATCCTCATGCGTGGGACCGGACTCTTGTCCTTGTCCGTCAATCACTTCACTTTCCTTGTTCTCATCTTCTTTTGTTTCATCATCAATTTGCTTATTTTCAAATTTATCTAGTAATTTATTTGCATTTCTTGCCATAATTCCAGTATGAACAGCAATTGCTCCTAAGAATGCTGTAGCAGCTGCTAATAAAGCAGTACCAATTTTCTTCCATAGATTTGCAGGTGGATCAGATACTCTTTCAACTTCTACTAAATCATTTTCAAATTTATTATCTGCTGTTTCATCTTTATCATCTACAGGCATTGGAGGTAATTCCTCAGGTGTTTCCTCTACTGGAGGTAATTCATTTTCCTTATTATTACCAGCAGCAATTTCCTCTGGTGAAGGTGGTAATCCTTCTAATTCATCTTCAACAACAGGTGCTTCTTTTTCAACTGGTGTTATTCCAGTTAATGGAGTTTCCTCTCCTGGCATTGGAGGTAATTCCTCAGGTGTTTCCTCTACTGGAGGTAATTCTTCTACAGGATTATCAAGCTCAGGCATTTCTGGCATTGGAGGTAATTCCTCTTCTACTAATGGTTCTTCTTCGCTTGGTACTTCCTCTAACGGAGGTAACGTTTGAGATTCTAAAACAGGCTCTTCAGGTAATACTACCTCTTCTTCTGTTTCTTCAACTGGAGTACTATCTCCCATAGTTCTAGTTAATGTTGCTCCTTTTTCAACAAGTTCATCATTAACTAATTCATATGTTAATTCTCCACCATTTAATAATCTTTCAATTTCACTTGAATATTTTTCTTTTTCTGCTTCAAGTGGAGCTTTAGCTTCTGTCAAATCTGTAACATAATCTTCATATGTTTTTAATAAATTTTCATGATACTTTCTTTCTACTTCAGAAAGGTCAGATTCTAATAATTTCTTTTCTTTTTCAATTGCTTCTTCAGTTTCTTTAATTTTCTTATCATAATCAGCAATTTCTGCATTTACGCTGTCTAAATATTCATTTAATACTTTATTTAATCTTGATCTTTCAAATTCAGCATCTTTTAATTGTTCACGTCTTTCAGAAATAGATTTTTTAAATGGTTGAACTTTAGCTATTAAATCAATAAATTCATCTTGTGACAAGTATTTAACTTTATTAGAATTTCCACCTTGACTACTATGATTATATGCATTATTAACATTATTTACAAACTCAGTAGCTTGAACAAATAAATCCTCTAATCTTTCTAATCTATCATTTAATACAGTAATACCAGTTTCTTCTAGATTTAAATCCTCACTTAATAATTCTTGTAAATTTTTGTCTAATGTCTCAAATGTAGCATTTAATTCTTCAAAATTATTTAGCATTCTTTCAGTGTTTCTAACATCACGTCCAACACTATTATCATTTTCGTTCATTATTTATTCTCCTTCTTATTTCTAATTGACATTTGTACTTTGTACTTTAATTCACCGTTGTTTTGTATATCTTCCAATGTTTCTACTTTGTAATTGTTATCTTTTAACACTTTAATCATTTCCTCAGATGTCATATAATTTGTTGTTAAATCTTTCCAACTTTCATCTGTCATTCCAAGTATTTCTTGTAATTTGATTTTAATTCTTGATTCTATTTCTCTATTTCTTCCATCATTTGTTTTTGGATTCTTAGTAGAATAGCTTGTCCAATCACTCCATTTAGAATCACTTGTTTTAGTTGCATCACTACTTGGTGCAACTGCAGCATAATCACTTAGTCTTGTTGTTGAATTATACCACTTATATGCATATGTTTTAGTACTTTCATCTTTAATTGCGCCACTTACAGGTGCATTTGTATAATAAATTGTTTCAGAAGAAGCACTAGAACTAAGTGATGGGTAATATTTTTTACTTCCGTTTTCTTCTAACTTATACCATGTATAAACACAATAAGGATTGATTTTTTTACATGTGTCTAATCTTGTATCACATGACTTTTCACTATTTTTCCAATTACTATAAGTTTTACAAGTAGCACTTTGTGAACTAACTTTTCCATCTAATATGTCTTGTTCAGTTCCACTTCCACATGTCCAGAAATTATCTAGTTCATATACAAGTTCAGCATTAGCTCCAGTTCCACATTTATATAATTGATATGTTTTTACTGTAGAATTTTTACTTTTAGCACAAACATAATAATGTTTAGGTGCTGACGTGCCAGTTACTTCTCTTGTTTGATATTCAACACATACGCCACCTTCATTATATGGATAACCGCTAATAGCAGTATGGCTATACACTTTTGTTCCATTTCTATCTACTGCATACACTTTTTTAGATTCGCTTGTAAACCATTTATATGCATATGTTCCATTATCTTTTTCTGTATAACTACTATTTGGTGATGTAACATAATATTCATTTACATCACTAGCATTAGTTTTTTCGCCTTTAGAAGTATAATACTTTTTATCTTTAACATTCCATTTAAACAACTCATCTCTATATCTATAATAAGTCGTAGTTGCTAAAGTTTTATATGAAGGATATTTAATTTCATCCTTCCATACCTCCTCTTCTTTTCCAAGTTTTTCAACAGCAGCATTTAATACTTGAGGTAAAAATTTAAAATTAACAATAGTTTGATCTTTAACTATATCAGATAAAGTTCCAACCTTAAGATTTCCATACTTCTCATTGCTATTTGCCCCAGCACATACAAGCCATGGATAATAATGCAATGTTTGATTTTCAAGTCTACACACACTTACATATGTAGCAGAAAGATTACAAGTTTCAAAATCTTTTGAATTAACTAAATTTCTATCTACCAATGCTTGTAATTCAATTTCTTCACATTCTCCAACTGCTTTAGGATAATTTAACGAATTACTTTCAAAATATCTTTTACCAGCATCAATTAACACTGATTCAAAATCAAATTTACTATTATTTTTCTTCTTTTCATCACTTCTACCATTACAGCCTTTCAATAAAACTAATAATAATACAATTGCTAAAACTATTAACACTAATATTATTATTCTTCTTTTCATTGAAGCACTTTTTTCGGTTCTACTGTAATCATATCCATAATTATCATAATTATTAGACATATACACCCTTCTCCCCTCATACATCTATACTACTTCATTTTATCACATTAATCACTAAGAAAACAATAGATAACATAAAAAAAGTGCAAAAAAATACACTTTATACTTTCATTAAATTTTTTAATTTTTTAATAACCTTTTTTTCTATTCTTGAAATATATGATTGCGATATATCAAGTTTATCAGCAAGTTCTTTTTGCGTAAGTTCCTTTTTACCAAAAAGTCCATATCTTAGTTCTATAATTTCCTTATCTCTTCCATTTAATTTTTGTATTTCTTTTTCAAGCAATACCTTATTATCATATTCTTCAATTGATTTATGTACTATATCTTCATCAGTACCAAATACATCTTCTATATGAAGTTCATTTCCTTCACTATCTAAATTAATTGAATCTTCAAAACTAACTTCATTCATTCTTTTTTTATTTTTCCTTAAAAACATTAATATTTCATTTTCTATGCATCTAGATGCATATGTAGCTAGCTTAATATTTTTATCTAATTTGTATGTTTTAATTCCTTTTATTAATCCAATGGTACCGATACTAACTAAATCTTCTAAATCATAAATAGTATTATCATATTTTTTAGATAAAAATACTACCAATCTAAGATTATGCTCTATTAATTTGTTTCTAGCCTTTAAATCTCCTAAATTACTTTTAATTACTAAATCTTCTTCTTCATTCTTATCTAAAGGGGGTGGTAATATATCAGTACTACCAATAAAAAATACATCCTCTTTTTTAAAAAACTTATTTAATATTTTTTCTATCATCTAATCCTCCAATAAACAATTATTAAGTAAACAATTAAATCCAACAAATTTTCTTTTCATAATACCAACTAAAATATCATTTCTTTCACCAATACCATCTATATATATTTTTTGGGGTTCAAAGCATTTAATTAAAGCAGAATTATCTATTGTTTTATATGGAACTAAAATATAATTTTCATCAATTTCTTTATTAATTATAATAACTTTTTTATTAGTAAAAGGATCTATAAGATTATTTCCAGTATCCATAAATCCATTAAAATATAGTATCTTTCCGTTTTTTAAATATATTGTAACTTTATATTTTGTTGAAACTATATTTTTTAAATTCTTAAATAAATACTTGTAATTATCAATGATTAAAGGTATTAATAATAATACATACTTATATTTAATTAAGTTTTCCATTTTCAAATAGTATAATGTTCCACCCAACAAGAATGAAAAAGTATAAAAATATAATAGATATTTAATATATATTTTTAAATCATTAAATCCAAAAGCAATTAATATCATTATTAATCCAATAATTATTTTAAAAATAATTAAGAAGAAATTATTAAAATTCAGGAATAAATATAAAATAGATATTTCCCCAAATAAAGAAGATAAAACAATTTTTATTCTTTTAATATTTATTTTTAAAATACAACTTGTAAAG
Source organism: uncultured Erysipelotrichaceae bacterium (assembly GCA_902778125.1). Taxonomy (GTDB): domain Bacteria; phylum Bacillota_I; class Bacilli_A; order RF39; family UBA660; genus CAG-1000. Next base: position 103,129 of record CACYWH010000002.1, read on the forward strand.
TCCAGAATAATATAATCAATAATAAAATTTAATATCATAAGTTCATCTAAATATATCATTTTAATCACCTAAAAAAATTATATAAAAAAAGATAAGTATATTTTGTCGAATAAACTTATCTTTTTAATTTTTTAAAATAATGTTAATTGCATTGCATTTGGTAATTCTTGTTTAATTTCAACAACTTCTTCTTTACCAAATAACTCTTCCATTTGTTTTTGTGTTAATTCTTTATTATATCTAGTAGGTATATTCTTTTTATTAAGAGGAATCATGTAATCTCTTACAAAAAATCCAAAATCTCTTAATCTTCTTCTACTAATTTGACATTCACCTTTTTCATTTCTATATAATGTTTTATCAGCATTTCTTTCTTTAATTAATTTATCAAACATACTTTTAGTAAAATAAGATAATTCAGAGTAATAATCTTCTCCTCTATCACATAAATCTATATAATGTCTAATTTTTTCAATTTCATTAGAAACAATATGATGAAAACAAAATTCATTTGCTATTTCCCTAAAGAAATTAACATCTTTCTCTCTGGCAGAATATGATATACAATTTTTAATATAATCTCTATCTAAAAATCTTATATCTCTTTTATATAAAACAGGAATATATTTAATTCTTTTAACAACTGATTTGCTATCTCTATCTAAACTATTTTTTTCTTCAAAATACATAATATTTATATCAGGTATAAAAGGTTTTCTTGTTCTAATTAAATCTTTATAATCTTCTATTAAAGATTCTTCGGTTTTATCCATTGTTAAATTATCTATATCAGATATTGTCATTTTAGGTGTTAGTCTATTATAAACATGGATAGAAACTCTATATAAATCACCTGAAAACTCACATGATACATTACCAAAATAGAATTGATTTTTTCCACTTTTATTAAGTTTATCTATCATTATTAATAGTTTTTGATAATCCTCATAATTATTATAATATCTAACTTGCTCTCCACAATATTCACATAGCGAATATCTTTTAAGTTCCTTCTTCATAACCTTACCCTCCTAATACGTAATTAATTATATCATATTTGATACACAAAGTCAATTTTACTGTTTTTCAAGACTTAATATCCTATCATTTTCTCCCATTTTATCAACAATATTATTCATTTGAGATACGAAAAATACTTGACTGACATCATAACAATTATCATAATATTCTTTAAATAACCTTATAAATTCCATATAATTTTCTTTTCCAATTATTGCTAATAATTTTTCCTTATCAAGAGTGATTCTAGCATTAGTAATTTCACTTTGATGTTTTAAATAGAATTTTTTCATTAAAGGAATAAACATATTATAAATGGTATTAAATTTATTAGATGGATAAAATCTATCTATATAAAAATTTCTTTTTTCTTTTAATCTTGAATAAATAATTTGAGCTTCACTTTCAGTTATACACTCTTCAAGTATTTCTTCTCCTTTATGGTTTGAAGAAATAAGACCATCCTTTGTTTGAAGAGACTTTCCATATTTACCCTCATATAAATAAAGTGGCACAGATGTACACGCATGTATCATTTCATGGATTAACGAAGCATCATCAACAAGAAAAACTGGTATAAATATTACTCTTTCTATACTTGCTTCACCATTATCATACATGCTTATATAACAAGTCGAGTTATTTATTACTGCACTATTAGTTACAACAGATGCCCTATTAAATCTATTATATAAAATACCTGGCTTATTATCTTTTGATAATAATATTTCTTTTTTAAGTGCATTGTATGCATTTTTAATGATTTTATAATCCTTTTTAGGATTTTCTTTTTTAAACATATTCAAATTAGAAGAATACGGATTAACATAAAAAATAAAATTGGTTTCATTAATTCTATCTCTAATTTCACTTTCATACTCATTTCCGTAGTAATTAACAAGTTCATCACATACAGCATTTATATATTGATCAAAATTATTACTTAAATAAGACTTAAGATAGTCAAATATTTTTTGCATAAATACCTCTCAATTAAGTCAGTATGTTAACAAAAAGTATACAAAAAGTCAATTTTTGCTTTACTTAAACAAAAAATTATGTTAAATTATATGTGGCTTAAAAAGAGGAGGCAAATAAAATGGCAAAAAATATATCAGATAGAAAAAATATGAGTTCTCAAAATAGACCTTTTTCACTTAAGGCTACTAAAAAAACTCAAAAAGTTAATTTACAAACAGTTTTAGTTGATGGTAAAAAAGTTAGATTAACAGCTAAAGAAATCAGATCAAATAAAAAAAATAAATAATCGATTGTTAAATCGGTTTTTTATTTTATTATTTCTTGTTCAAGTACTAAATCAATATTGTATTTCTCTTTTACTTTTAATTTTATATAATTTATTAATTCTATAATATCTTCTGAAGAAGCATTTCCACTATTAATTATAAAATTTGCATGAATATTACTAATCATAGCATCATTAATATGATAGCCTTTTAATCCTAAATCATCTATTAATTTGCCTGCTGGAACATCAGTGGGATTTCTAAAAACACTTCCACATGATGGATGAGACAAATCTTGAGTTTGAATTCTTCTATTTGTTCTATCAATTACTAAATCCTTTAATTCTTTTTTATCTGATTTAGTAATTTTTAATTTACATGATAATATTATTAATTTTTTATTAGATTTAAAAACTGAATCTCTATATTCAAATTGTAATTCGGAGTTTGAATATTCTTTTATCTCTTTTCCATCATATACAAGTGCACTTATTAACACGTCTGATATAGAAGACTTGTATGCTCCAGCATTATTATAAACTGATCCCCCAATAGTACCAGGTATTCCTGTTGCCCACTCTAAAGCAGAATATCCCAAATTAACAAGTTCTTGAGCAAGCTTATTAATCATCACTCCAGCTTCAGCATATACATAATCATCAAATATTTCATATTTACTTAAATTATTAAGTTTAATAATCACACCATCATAATATTCGGGTAATATTACATTTGAACCATTTCCTAATATTAAATATTTAAAACTATACTTATTAACTACATCTAATATATTTTTAACATCAGCAAAAGAAGTAGGAAAAACCATATATTTTCCTACTGAATGAATCCTATAAGTATTATGACTTGTTAAATCAACATCATATTCTACTTTACAAATTTTATTTAATTCTTCTTCCATTAATTAAAATACTCTTCTATTTTATCACTACCAGTAATGTATTTAACAATACTTCCATTCTTAAATCTAATAAGAGTTATATCATTTATCTTAAGTTCACTAGCGTTTTTTGCATTTGAATTACTAGTATCTGAAACATAAGTAGCATTTTCACCTTTGCTCATATCAACTTTATAAACAGGTAATTTTGCTTTTTCAGATACAATATTATTAGTATATGGATATTTATTTTTAGTATAATCATCATATATTACAAAATATTCGCTTTCTTTTCTATTGAAGGAAGTTCCTATAAGAATATTTTCATAACTTATTGTAGTTTCTTCTTTACTTGGTTTAGTATATCCTTTATCAAATGTTCCTAACCAATCCATACCTAATACACATAAATAAAATGCTCCAATAAAAATCAATACACTTACTATAGTAGTAATTACTGATTTTAATTTTAAATCACTAACCTCTTCTTTTTGCTTATTTCTTTCTCTCTTTGGACTTTTATACTTTAATTTCATTGTACTTTTTGCCATAAATCATCTTCTCCTCATAGAAATTATAGCATAATTCCATTAAATATATCAATTATTTGTTGATTTTTCTTAATTTTTATTATATACTTTATTAAGTATTTATTTGGCAGTGCCAAAAAGATTATAATGTGTTTCTTTGAAAAAAGTATAAGTAACTTCTGCCAAAGCGAAAGTAACAAGAAACTCCCTATAATTATAATGGTGGCCTTTAATACAAATATTTTGTAGAAGGAGGAACAAATACAATGTCAAGATATATCGGACCTGTTTTTAAAAAGTCTAGAAGATATAGTTTTTCAACTCTTGAAACTGGTAAAGAATTAAGACGTAAACAAGAAGCTCCAGGAATTCACGGTACTAGTAGAAAGAAACTTAGTGAATATGGCGTTCAATTACATGAAAAACAAAAAGTTAGATTCTTATATGGACTTTCTGAAAAACAATTTAGAAAAACATTTGAAGCAGCTGGTAAAATGCAAGGTATTCACGGACTTAATTTCTTACTACTTCTTGAAAGTAGACTTGATAATTTAGTTTATCGTGCTGGATTTGCTAAAACTAGAAGAGCTGCTAGACAATTAGTTAATCACGGACATATCTTAGTTGATGGTAAGAAAGTTGATATTCCATCATTCAGAGTTAAAGTTGGAAGTGTTGTATCAGTAAAAGAAGCTTCTTTAAATCATCCAGTTATTAATGAATGTACTAACATGGATATTAAAGTTCCAGCATTCTTAAATGTTGATAAAGCTAAAAAATCTTTCACTTATGTAAGATATCCAGAACGTGAAGAATTAAATTCAGAAGTAAATGAAGCATTAATTGTAGAATTTTACAACAGATAATAAAAGTCATCTATATGATGACTTTTTTATTTATAGATAAATATATGATATAATGTTAATATAATTATATAGGTGAAATTATGAAAGACAAAGACTGGATAAAATTAGACAATGCTGCTTTAATATACCCTGCTACTCTAACAAGAAAACTTGCATCTATGTTTAGATTGACTATTACATTTTCTGAAAATATAGATACAATTGTATTAAAAGAAGCAATAAAGTATATTATGCAAAGATTTCCAACCTTTAATTACACATTAAAAGAAGGATTTTTTTGGTGTTATTTAAATAAAATAGATAAAGTTCCAAGAATTGAAGAAGATGCGCAAAATCCTATGATTAGAAAAGACTTTGATAAAAAATTTATGTTTAGAATTAGAGTGTTTAAAAATAGACTCGCAATAGAATATTTCCATGCATTAACAGACGGAACTGGAGCGCTAACTTTTATTTTAACTTTATCTGGTGAATATTTGAAAAGAAAATATAATACTAAAATATCTTATAATAAATATGCATTAAATCCTAAAGATAAACCGACTGAAGATGAAACATCAGATAGTTTTTTAAAATTTTCAAGAAATGCTGGAGCTCTTGAGCACGAAAAAAGAGCTTATCATATAAAAGGTAATAATGAAAAAGACAATATTATTAATATTATAACTGGAAAGATAAATATAAATGATATAAAAAACATTTCTAAAAAATATGACTCTAATATTACTGAATTTATAACTTCTATGCTTATTTTTTCTGTAATGCAAATGGCTCATACAAAAAAAGAAATAAAAGTTTCTGTTCCAGTAAACCTTAGAAATTATTATGATACAAGAACACTAAGAAATTTTTCTTCTTACGTGAATGTAGGAATTACACCAGATGAAAATTATACACTTGGCGAAATTATAGATATTGTTAAATTACAATTAAAAGAAAAATTAAAAGAAAAAAAGATTAATGCTAAAATTAGTGGAAACGTAAAATTAATGAAAAATCATATTATTAGAAGAATACCAATGTTTATAAAAAAACATATAATGTCTATAATTGAAGCAAAAATGGGAGATGGATATATCACAACCACTTTTTCTAACTTAGGTTTAGTAGAATTGCCTATCCAAATGAGTAAATATATCACTGATATGAACTTTATAATAGGAAAATCTAGAGGTAAATCAGGATCTGTAAGTGCTATTGGATATAAAGATAATTTATATATAACATTTTCACGTAAAATAAAAGAAAGTGAATTTGAAAGAATATTTTTTACTAATTTATCAAAAATGGGACTTAATATAGAAATTGAAAGTAACAGGTGAAGAAAATGAAATGTAAAAATTGTAATGTGGAAGTTTCGTCTTATTTAAAAGAATGTCCTCTTTGTCATGAAAAATTAAATATTAATACCACAAAGGATAATCCATATAACTATGAAATAGAAAACTTTTCTAAAAGAGTAAACACGATATACTTTTCTAAAATAATATTAAAAATATTAATATTTTCATCACTAATAATTCTTTTAATAAACTACTTAGTTAACAAAAGAATTAGTTGGTCTTTATATGTTTTATCTTCATCAATATATTTATCATCTTTTTATACATTTATAATCTATACGAATAAAAAAATTGCTTTTATTATTAACAATATATGTTTAGAATTATTATTATTCACTATCTCATATCTAACACATAATATTAGTTGGTTCCTATATTTAGTAGGACCTATAATATTAATATTAACATTATTTATCTATATTAATGTATATTTAACAAAATATAATAACGTACTTAGAAATTTTTCAATACTTCTCACATATTTATCTATATCATTAGTCATTCTTAATATATTAATAAAATTATATAAAATAAACACTATACAAATAACATGGTCTTTATATACAACTATTATTTTATTACCTATTTGTATTATCTGTTTTATACTTTCTTTTAACAAAAAAATTGAAAATGAAATAGAAAAAAGATTCTTTATTTAGAATCTTTTTTATTTAATATATCATTTATATCAACTACACCATTTTGTTTTTTATATGCAATAAAAGTATTTTTAAGAAGCATAGCAACTGTCATAGGGCCAACACCACCTGGTACAGGAGTTATCATAGAACAATAATCATATACATTAGGATTAACATCGCCATATATTTTATTATCTTCCCTACTAATACCAACATCAATGATAATTGAATCCTTTTTAATCATAGATTTATCAATTAGATATTTTTTGCCTACAGCTACAACTAATATATCAGCATCCTTAGTATAACTTGATAAGTTTTTGGTTTTAGAATGACATATTGTTACAGTAGCATTATTATTTAAACATTCTATTAATAAAGGTTTTGATACCAAATTACTTCTTCCAACTATAACAACATGTTTACCTTCTAATTCAATATTATAATACTTAAATATTTCCATTATTCCCTTAGGCGTACATGGCACTAAAGAATCTTCCTTATTTATTAATTTCCCTTGTGAAATATTTGTAAGACCATCCACATCTTTTAATGGATCAATGGTATTAATTATTATATTTTTATTAAACTTTGAAGGAATAGGAAGTTGTAATATAATTCCATTGACATTTTTATCTTTGTTTAATTGTTTTATTTTTTTTATAATTTTAGTTTCATCTTCATTTTCGCTAAAATTGAAATGTAAGAAACTCATTCCTACATATTCACAAGCCTTTTTCTTATTATTAACATATATTTTACTGGCTTCATCATTTCCAATCGTTATAACGGCTAAAATAGGTGTTTGAACATATGCATCCATTTCATTTTTTAATTCATCTTTTATTTTAGCACTTAGTCCTTTACCATCTAGTAATATCATTTTATTCACCTTCTTTAAATCTTATAGTATTAATAACTATATCTTTTAAAGGTTTGTCTTCACTATCAGTATCAACAACAGCTATTTTGTCAACTATATCCATACCTGATGTTACTTTTCCAAAGGCAGCATATTTGCCATCTAAATAAGTAGAATCAGCTTGAACAATAAAGAATTGACTTGATGCTGAATTCATAGTTTCCTCTGTATCAGGGTTGGCCCCACGCCTTGCCATTGAAACAACACCTCTTGTATGTGATAGTCTATTCTTAAAACCATTTAGTTCAAATTCTCCCTTAATAGTTTCTTCACTTCCGCCCATTCCAGTACCAGTGGGATCTCCAGTTTGAATCATAAATTCATTTATTACTCTATGAAATATCATTCCATCATAATAGTTTTGACTTACTAATTTTTTAAAATTAGCTACACTTTTAGGTGCAATATCTGGATATAATTCAATTACTATTTTTCCATAATCTTTAACATCAATTTCAACAATATTATTTGAATTACCACATGAACATAACATAAATACAAAAAGAGCAACTACACATACTTTTAAAAATTTTTTCATATTATCACACTCCATTATTTATTCTATCACATATAACTTTTTTATTACAATAAATATTCTTTAGATAATATCATTAGATACTTTTATTTAAATTACTACAAAAAAAAGAATACTTATATATTAGTATTCTTTATAGCTTCTATCATTTCATATATTTTTGGATTGTTATCTTTAGACGATAACTTAATATTTTCATATTTCTTTAATAAATAATTTAAATATTCTTTATATAATTGCTTATCAATATGATTTAAACCTAATAATAATTCTTTTTTAGTATATTGCCTATTTCCTTCTATGAATTTTATTAAGTTATAGTATTTATCATTTTCATAAATAATCAATTCAGAATCTACCTTATAATTTAAAGTATTCATCTTTTCTCTTAAAATATCATGATAGTTGTTAGATATTGTTATTATCTTTTTAAATCTAAGTTTAGTGTTATTTAATATTTCTAAAATGGTATGAGTACCCATACCTGCTAAAACAAGAGTGTCAGCTTCCTCTTCTTTAATATTTGAAAGTCCATTAGATACTCTTAAATCTATTAAAGGACTATCAATACTTTTTTTTGCTCTATTTATTACATTTTCACTTATATCACATGCTATAGAAGACTGATTTCTATTTGCCAGCATCAAACTTAATTTTGCTTGATCGCACCCAACATCTACTACATTATCATTAATATCAATAAGTGAATATAAAGCTTCAATTCTATTCAATTAAGAAATCTCTTAATTTTTTAGCTCTAGATGGGTGTCTTAATTTTCTAAGAGCTTTTGCTTCAATTTGTCTAATTCTTTCACGTGTTACTTTAAATTGTTTTCCAACTTCTTCTAAAGTATGAGAAGATCCATCAAAAAGTCCAAATCTTAATTCTAATACTTCTTTCTCACGAACTGTTAATGTACTAAGTACTTCACGAAGTTCATCTTTAAGTATTTCATAATTAGCAAATTCTTCTGGTGACATAGTTCTTTCATCAGCAAGAAAATCTCCTAAATGGGAATCATCTTCTTCACCAATAGGTGTTTCTAAAGATACAGGGTCTTGACTTATTTTTCTTATTTCAGCTATTTTTTCAACTGATAATCCCATTTTCTTAGACAATTCTTGGTCTGTTGGTTCACGATTTAATTCTAATGTCATTTGACGTTCAATTCTTGCCATTTTATTAATAGTTTCAACCATATGAACTGGAACTCTTATAGTTCTTGCTTGGTCTGCTAAAGCACGAGTAATTGCTTGTCTAATCCACCATGTCGCATATGTAGAGAATTTATAACCTTTATCATAATCAAACTTTTCTACTGCTTTCATAAGACCTATATTTCCTTCTTGAATTAAATCTAAGAATAATAATCCACGTCCTACATATCTCTTAGCAATAGAAACAACAAGTCTTAAATTAGATTCTGCTAAAATATTTTTAGCTTTTTCATCACCTGCTGCTACTCTTTTAGATAATTCTTGTTCTTCTTCCATTGATAACAAACTAATTTTACCAATTTCTTTTAAGTACATTCTAACATTATCATTTACAGACATATCCTTACTTTCATCTGGAACATCATCAATTATAATGTCATCATTTAAATTTATTTCTCCACCTGATTCATCATCTTCTGTTCTAACTTCAATATTATTTTCTGTAAGAGCATTATATAATTCATCTAAAGCATTAGCATCTAAATCTAAATCAATTGTTTTCTTTGCAATTTGCTCATAAGTTAGATATCCTTGTTCTTTTCCTTCTTTTACTAATTCTTTTAATCTTTCATCGAAACTTTTAATATTGTTTACCATTTTAACACTTCCTTATTTATATTTTCTATTTTCTTTGCTATCTCTATTTTTTTATTAATATCTAATGTTTCTTTCATTTCTTGCTTTAAAGCACTAATCCTTTTTTTAACTGAAAACTCTTTTATTGTATTAATACAACTTTCAAGTTCTTCTTGAGTATACTCTTTTTCATTATGAAATGCCATAACCCCATTTAATGTTGACATTAATTTTTCATCTTCAACTATATAATCAAGAAAATCAAAATAATTAAATTCACCATGTTCATTTCTATATTCAATTATTTTATATGCTAAATTAGACATATTTTCATGTAATAAATAACCAAGTGAATTTTCGAAATATAGTATAACATCATCATAATTCAGCATCAAGTATAAAATTCTAATTTCACTAATATCATATTTGTTATATTTTTTAGCCTTTATTTCCTTTTTCTCATTTTTTTCTTCTTTTAATACTTTCTTTACAATTTTATTCCTTATTATTGATTCATCTATATCAAATTCATGAGCTATTTCTTTTATTTTTAGTTCACGTAATATATCATCTTGTACTTGATTTAATGACTCTATTGCTTCATTTATATACTTACTAATTTCAACAGAATCTTTCATATTTTTATTTAATTTCATATATCTTAATTTAAAATCAATGAAAGATATTCTATTATTAAATACAGTATCAAATGCTTCTTTTCCTTTATTACTAATAAACTCATCGCTATCTTTATAATCATCAAAAACAACTACAGTTGGTTCAATATTATGTTTTTGAAGTTCATTGCCTATTTTAATTGTATTGTTTACACCAGCAGAATCCTGATCTAAATTCAAAACAACATCACATTTCCACTTAAGAATTTTATCAAGATGATCTTGTGTAAATGCAGTTCCCATTAATGCAACAACATTTTTATATCCTATACTAGACATCCTAATAGTATCCATAAATCCTTCTGTAATTACAATTTGATGAGATAACCTTATATTTGGAAGGGCATTATTAATGTTATAAAAAACATTGCTCTTTTTAAATATTTCGCTTTCTTTTGAGTTTGAATATTTAGCAAGTGTTTCATCTTTTAAATCATCACTTAAATATTTTCTTCCAGAAAATGCAATTATATTATTATCTTCATCTATAATTGGGAATATTATTCTATTTTGAAATGTATCATATATTTTATCATTTAATTCTCTAACAAGACCTAATTTTAATAAATCTGATAGTTCATATTTATTCATTAACATACTATTAAGTTTATTACTAGTAGAAAGACCAATATTAAATTCTTGAATTAACTCTTTATCCAGTTTTCTATCAGTTAAATACTTCATCGCAGTTTTTCCAGATGTTGATAATAAATTATTTTTAAAATACTTATTAACTATATCATTTATTTCATAATACTTTTTATATTTATTTTCTTTTGGCTTTACTTTTGAATCAATTATTATCCCACTTCTTTGAGCTAACAATTTAATAGCGTCAATTCTTGATATACCCTCTTTTTTTTCAACAAATGTGAATATGTCTCCAGTCATATTGCATTTACCAAAACATGTCCATATTTGTTTTTCCGGATGCACACTAAAAGAAGGAGTTTTCTCAGAATGAAATGGACATAAGGCTTTATTTCTACTATCCAAATCCACACCATAATATCTAAGAACATCTTCCACTCTATTTTTAGATTTAATTTCTGCTATTAATTCAGGATTAATTGATGCCATTTTTCCTCCTAATAATATATATACAAAAAAAATATCAAAAACACTTTTTTTTAAATTAATTTTTTACATATTATACCACCAATTTAAAATAAAATAAAAGCTATTGATTTCTCAATAGCCTAAATTCTATTTTTTACTTATTACTACTTCTATCTTAATAGTTCTAGAAGAATATTTAAGTTTCAAATCACTACCAGTTACTATTACAGGTACCTCATAAGTCCCAGTCTCTAAATTAGATAAATCAACATATGCCTTAATATCTTCAGCATTTAGTTTATTTAGAAGAGAACTTACACCTTTTACAACTACATCAACTTTAGTATCAGATTCACTCTTAGCTAGTGCTCTAAACTTAGAAGTATCTAAATTTTCAAATTCTAATGGAATATTTTTAAACTCTTTAGAAGTTTCACCTTCCATCTTAACTTTTATAGTAATTGCAGTATCCGACATAGATCTTACACCATTAGGTTTAACAATTGTTTCTTGGAAAGATTTATCCTTACTCAATCCATTAACATCAATTCTAACTTTAATATCATCTATTGATTTTAATGCTTCTTCATCACCATAAAGTGTTACAGTACTTACATTAGATGTAATAGAACTAATAGCACTACCACTGGCTACATCTCCAACAGGCACTACTTGTACAGGTACCACTTTACTTGGTGAAGATACAACAACTGTAGCAGTTACGCTTTCAGGAATTATTTCAACATCTTTAATTTCTGTACCCTTTTCATCATATGCTATTAACTTAACATTTTCTAATGTATAAGTTCCTGCAGTAGTAGCATTCAATGCATTTACATCAACTAGTGCTTTAACATTAGCAACTGTTTCTAATTTTTCTTTATAAGATTTAATAATTATTTCATCCTTATCAAGTTTTACAGAGCTAATAACTAAAGTACTATTTAACTTATCAGTATTTAATATATCAGTAGTAAGTGTTTTAGACTCACTTATCTTAGGATATATAACTAATGTTACTCTTGATGGATCAACTTTATAATCTAATGTTTTAATTGGATTGTTGTATTTAATATTTATTTTATGTGTTCCTGCAGAATAATCTGTTAAATCTAATGTTAATTTATGATCTCCCAATTGTTCTGCTAAATATAAATCACTCTTACGTCCCATTAATACTATATCAGCACCTTCAGGTATACCTTCAACTACGAATGCTTCCTCATTATACTCAGCAACAATTGGTTGATTAGATAATACAATTGCCTCTGTTTCTACTAAATTTATTATTTTTCTGTCAACTGCTAAAAACATTGCAAATGCAAATATTAATGAAACATAAATTAATGTATTTGGTTTATTTAAGAACTTGTCTAAAGCACCATTTTTATTACCAAGTTTATCACTTATAAAGTATGCTGCCTTTGATAAAGGAGTTATTATCCCCACATCTATTACTTTATATAACCACTTAAATATAGTAGCAAAGAATTTGAATATAGCCTTAAATATCTTTTTCATTTTCTTCACCTTCACTTTCTTTTACATCTGCTTCATAGAAAGTTTCCTTCTTAGGCTGTAATGCATCTAACAACATAATTCTAACATCATCTAATGTTAAATTATAATTTAATTCACTTTGCATTGCTATTGAAACTCTACCAGTTTCTTCACTAACGATTATTGATACACAATCAGATACCTCACTAATTCCAAGTGCTGCTCTATGACGTGTCCCAAGTCTTTTAGAAATATTTTGATTTGAACTTGTAGGGAATACACTACCAGCACAAGTAATCTTATTTCCTTGAATTATAACACCACCATCATGAAGAGGATTATTCTTCCAAAAGATTGAAATTAATAATTCACTTGTAATATCCGCATATAATTTTGTAGCTGGTTCTATATATTCTGCTAAACTATAGTCTCTTTCCAAAACTATTAAAGCACCAATCTTATTCTTCTTTAAATAATCAAGTGCATTTATTATTTCATAAACCATCTTTTCTCTTTCATCAACTGTTAACGTTTTATGTCTACCTAATAATTGACTTCTTCCTATACTTTCAAGAGCATTTCTAATTTCAGGTTGAAAAATAATTATTAAAGCAAGTGGTCCATAAGAAACTGCATACTCCAAAATCATACCTATCGTATATAAATTTAAAAGTTCACTTATAAATTTAAGAGCAACTATAATAATTACACCTTTGAATATTAATGTTAATTTAAAATTATTTCTAGAATATTTTAATAATTGATAAAACAAGAACCATACTATTGCAATATCTAGTACACCAGATAATATTTTTAATAATACTGTACCTATCATATTTCACTTCCTTATCTATTTAATAATTATACACTATTTATTAACTCTTTTCCATAAATTTAATGTGCATTTACATATCACTTATACCTATTAAATGGAATATTAAATATAAAATTATAAAAATATATAATACATTTTCTAAAACTATTATATTTTTTACTTAAATTTATATACTTATTATATTTATTATTTTCATTATAATAGTAATCATAGATACTATAATCCAATTCTTTGCTTAATACAACATAATTTATTTTTTTATTTTTAAGTAAATCTTCTATATTTTTTAAATACTTGCTGTTACACACAAGTACTCTTTTCTTTGATATCAAATTACTAATAAATTCTATAATTCTAACATCATCATCATAAATTCTAATTGAACTACCAAACAATAATATTATTACACTACTACTATGTACTTCCTTTAACTTCATTAAAGTTTCTTCCATATTTCGTTCCTCTCAAATTAAAAAGATTTACTGCATAAATAATTATACAATAAATCTTTTGATGAGTCCATATTAAATTATTTTATATTAAACATACCTAGAATGTTCTCACCAGCATATGTAGTTGGTAATTTTCCATCCCATTTTTCAATGAATTGTTTTTCAATTAAATTATCTGTTAAACTTTGTTTCATTAAATCATTAGCCTTTTTAGTTGCTTCTGCTTCTACTAATTTTGCTTCTGCTTCCAATTTTGCTTTTTCTAATTTTTGTTCTGCTACTTGTTTTTCTTCAATTGCTTTTGTATATTCAGTACTAAAACTTAAATTTGTAATATTAAAGTTATCAATTACTATTCCATATTTTTGTACTTTTGCTTGTAATTCTTCCATACATTTTTGAGAAACTTCACTTCTTTTAGTAATTACCTCAGCAGCTGTATACTTAGCAATTGTTGCTTTAATACTCTCTTTAATAGCTGGATCTAATATAGTTGATTCATAATTATTACCAACTGTTTTATATAAATATGTTGCTTTTTCACTTTCAATTCTATAGTTAACTGCTAAATCAGTTTCAATTGTTTGTAAATCTTTACTAGAACTTTCAGTTATAAGTTCTAATTTTTGAACTTTGATATTAACAACAACAATTTGTTCAATAAATGGTATTTTCAAGTTAAAACCTTCATCTAATTTAGTATTAACAATTTTACCAAATCTAACTTTTAAACCTACTTCACCACTTTTAATTGTTTGAAAACTACTTATTAAAACAAATAAGCAAAATACAGCAATTACGCCTATAATGGTAAATTTCTTAACATCACGAGTTTTCATATTTAATCCTCTCATTTCTTAAATAATGTACTCAAAAGCCCTCTTCCAAGACTTGCTCCTACATTACCTCCTAAAGTCTTACCAAAACTACCAAACTTCTTTCCTACACTTTTTCCCATTTCTCTACCAACAGTACCTACTACAGAATTTCCAATTGTTTTGATAGTTTTGTTTCTTGCAGCTACTTCTTGTTTTGCTTTTTTAGCATCTTCTTTTGCTTTCTTTTCTGCTTCACGTGCAGCTTCTTTTTCTTCAATTGCTTTTTTAGCTGCTTCTTCAGCTGCTTTTGCATCTTCTATACCTTTTCTTTGTAAGAATTCATATGCAGTATCATTATCAACTGCTTTTGCATATTTACTATATAGTAAACTTTCTTTTATTTTATTATCTCTTTCACTATCACTTACAGTACCAAAATTGCATTGAGGTGGTAAAATATATGCTTTTTCTGCAATAGTTGGTATACCATCTTCTCCTAAGAATGAAACAACTGCTTCACCAGTTCCTAATGAAAGAATAGTTTCATATGTATTAAATTCAGGATTTGCTCTAAAAGATTCAGCAGCTGCTTTAACTGCTTTTTGTTCAAGAGGAGTATATGCTCTCAATCCATGTTCAATTTTATTTCCAAGTTGAGATAGAACACCATTAGGTATATCTTTAGGATTTTGAGTACAGAAATATACGCCTACTCCTTTAGAACGAATTAACTTAACCATTTGTTCAATCTTATCTAATAATACTTTTGGAGCATCATCAAATAATAAATGTGCCTCATCAAAGAAGAATACCATTTTTGGTTTACTTAAGTCTCCTACTTCAGGTAATGTTTCAAATAATTCAGACATCATCCAAAGTAAAAATGTTGAATATAATTTTCCATTGTTAATAAGAGTCGAACTATCAAGTATATTTATTACTCCTTTACCATTATCTTGTGTTAACCAATCACATATATTAAGAGCTGGCTCACCAAAGAATACATCTCCACCCTCTTTTTCAAGTGAAACTAATGAACGAACAATTACACCGATTGATGCACTACTAATCTTTCCATATTCTTCTTCATAATCTTTTGAATTTTTATCAACGTAAGCAAGAATAGATTTTAAGTCTTTAGTATCTGTTAATAATAAATTATTATCATCAGCTATTTTGAATATAACATTTAAAATATCTGTTTGTAAATCATTTAATCCTAAAATTCTAGCAAGTAATAATGGCCCCATTTCTGAAATAGTTGTTCTTACTTGAATACCTTTTTTACCATATATATCCCAGAATGTTACAGGAAAACCTTTATAAGTGAAATTGTATTCTGAAAGTCCGAATCTTTCAATTCTTTCTTTCATATTTTCACTTTCGTCTCCTGCTTTCATAATACCAGCAATGTCACCTTTTACATCTGCCATAAATACAGGGACACCCATTTCACTAAATGTTTCTGCTAAAACTTTTAATGTAACAGTTTTTCCAGTACCAGTAGCTCCAGCAACTAATCCGTGTCTGTTAGCCATTTTAGGTATAATATATAAAGGAGATCCTTTATCATTATTTGCTACCCATATTTTTTCTTCTCTTAACATATTAAACTCCTTTTCAATAAACTAAATCTCTAATATAAGTATAAAATTTATTTGTTAAAAATACAAGTGTTTTACTAATACAAAAAAAGAAGCTATTTAGCTTCTACAATCAATTTAATAGCGGTTTTTTCTTGATTATCTATTATTACGTCATAAAATGCTGGCGTACATACAAGATTTAAACCTAGTGGTGCTACAAAACCTCTAGCAATAGAAATTGCCTTAATTGCTTGATTTACAGCACCTGCCCCTACAGTTTGTATTTCTACTCCTTTATTTCCTTCTCTAAATGAATTTGCAATACTTCCTGCAACTTTTTGAGAAATACTTTTACTTGATACTTTAATTATATCCATTTATTCACCTCATTAATTAATATGAATAACATGCATAAAAATGCATAAAAAAAGTAACATCATGTTACTTTTTATTAGTTACTTTTTTCTTTGAATCTTCTTTTTTAACAGGTTTTGTTTTCTTTCTTTGTGAAACTTTCTTTTCAGTAGACTTAGAAGATACTAATTTAGGGGCACTTACTGTTTTAGTGCTTATTCCCAAATTCATTTCCTCCCCAGTACATAAATATTCATGAACTTTATCATTATTAATTAATATAACTAATAGTGGTTCTATTAAACTTAATAAACCAAATGCAATGAAATAATAACCTAATACTTCATTTAATATAGTTTCACTAAAATAGAATCTTATAGCAACAAATATTCCAAGGATTGAAAGTAATAAAGTTATAGAGAACTTTGCTACTACAAAAGGATTGCTCATTGATTCTAATCTCTTTGAATAAAATCCTTTATTTAAAGTATTAGCTATTGAATAAATAAGTATAGAACATCCAAGTATAAAATAATTACAATAAAAGTCAGAATTAGCAAGAGCAAAGGCACCAACCACAACATTGATTACTGCAAAGAATAAGAACTCATAATCGCCCTTTCTTCTATTTGTGAAATATGCCGCTATTGCGAAAAATGCTACTATAAAGAATGCTACATACAAATACTTTAAAGTATATTGATTATTTACGTCTGGAAATGCCAGTATTGCAAATCCCATTAGTGCAATTACAAGATATAATACAATATCAACAAAGATTATGTACCTGTCTGTCTCAGTTATTATTACTTTTTTCATTCTAAATCACCTACTACCCTTTAATATTCATTTTTATCTTTGTAACCAAAGAAATTATATTTTTCATCAAAGAAATTATATATTATTTTTAGTAATGCTACTACTGGGGTTGCTATTACCATTCCAAATACCCCAAATAAATATTCAAACACTAACAATGAAATAATTATTGTTATTGGACTTAAATTCATTTTTTTACTCATAACAAGTGGTTGTAAAACATTTCCATCTATTGTTTGTACAACTAATATAAAGGCTAGTGTTAAGATTCCAACAATTGAACTTTGACTAAATCCTATTGCTCCTGCTACTGCAGCTCCCAAATAAGGTCCAATGTACGGAATCAAATTAGTAACAACACATACAAATGCAACTAATATTGGAGCATTTAAACCTATTATTGAAAAACCTATTACAGAAACAACAAATAATAAAATTGATAACCATAATGTTCCACTAATAAATGAATATAATGAATCATTTAGTAATCCCATTAATCTCGTTGCTTCACTTCTTATATTCTTAGGTAATAAATCTATAAATCCTTCACTAAATTTATCAAAGTCAAACAATATATAGAAGCCTAAAATTAAACTCAAAGCAATTGTACCTATTCCACTTACTAAAGATGAAATAACATTCATAACTGTTGTTGGCAAACTTGTTTGAATATCAGCAGAAAATGCATCTATTCTTGCTAAGAACGAAGATTTAACACTATCTAAATTTTGTAAACTTAAATTTGATAACTTAATAAATATATCATCTATCCACTCTTTAACATCAGTGACAATCTTAGGTACTGCAGAAACTATATCTGATATTTGTGTACCAAGAGATGGGATAGTAAATACAAGTATTAATACTATTACAGCAATCATCGATAAATAAACTATTATTACACTTGGTATTCTCTTCATACCTTTTTTAATAAGTCTGTTTACCATTGGGTTTAATAGCCAAGCTACAAACCATCCTATAAATAATGGAGATATTATTGATAGTATTTTTCCAAAGAAAGATAATATTTTCCATTCTTTAAATATAAGACTACCAACATAAACTAATAGAATTATGAATAAAATATATAAAATGTTTAATATTTTATTGCTAGTTTTAACTAGGTCATTTATTCTACCAGTATTGATTTTTCTAGCATCTCGCTTCTTTAATTTATCCTCATCCATAAGTATAACTCCTTATTAACTTTATACTACATTTTTATTTTATCATTTTAATTTTAATAAATCAATATTTTTACTTATATTAATTATATGAAAAAAATAGTTTTAAAAAAACTATTTTTACATATCTCTTACTACTCTTTTAATGTAGTTTACAACATCTTTTTGATACTTTTGATACATTATTCCCATACCCATACCACCTGCAAAAACAATCATTTTTTCTAAAGTTTTAATAATATCACTCTCCTTAGTATTATTATTAAAACTTTTAATATTTTTATACATGTTTTAAATATGTATTTCTATTATCACCATATAACGTCTTAACAGATAAATTAAATGAATCAATACTACCTAGAATTATTAATGAGGATTTTGCTCTTGTAACTGCTGTATATATTAGTTTATTATAAAACATTCTATTGAAACTTTTAGCAAGTATTATAACAACATTATCATATTCACTACCCTGTGATTTATGTATTGATACAGCATATGCTAAATTGAATTTATCAAATTCTCCACTTTTATATTCAACAACATTACCACTATAGTTTATTTCAACAACCACTTTTTTATCAACATACTCTATACTCTGTATATATCCTATATCACCATTATATATATTATTATCAACATCATTTACAAGTTGTATTACTTTATCGTTAACTCTATAATATTTATCTCCTATTTGAACAGTATCTTCGTTGGGATTAAATATATTGGCCATTAAATTGTTTAAATTATCTATACCATTTATACCTTTATACATAGGAGCTAAAACTTGAAAATCATTTAAAGATATATTTTTTTCTTTTACTGACATACATATTTTCTTTAAATAGTCTTGAATATTACTATCGGAACTTTCTATAAATTTAAAGTCTGTATATTCATTTGAAAATTCATTAAATTCTTTTTTATCTTTAATATCACTAGCTAAATAAGTTATATAGCTTCCCTCTTTTACTCTATATATAGTATCTAAATATTTTTTATTAAAGTTATCATTATGTAAAAGATCATTTAGAACATCTCCTGGTCCAATTGAAGGAAGTTGATTGGCATCTCCAATTAATATTAATTTAACATTAGATTTAAGTCCCTTTAATAATGATGAAAACAAAAATATATCTATCATTGATGCTTCATCAACAATAACTATATCTTCATATGTTTTATTATATTCATCTACTAAGAAATTTTCTGTTTCTTTATTCCATTTTAAATATTTATGTAATGTCCAAGCTGGTGTTTTAACGCTTTCTGCCATTCGTTTAGATGCTCTTCCAGTTGGCGCTAATAAAGCAAAATTTTCACTTGTCAAATCATATAAATCTTTAAGTATTTCTACTATTGCTTTTATAATTGTAGTTTTACCAGTCCCAGGGCCACCTGTAATAATAAAGAAATTATTTTTAATAGCGCCTTTAATGGCATCTTTTTGACATTCGTTAAATACTATAGAACATCTTTTTTCATACTCTTTAATAAATTTATCTACTTTTATATCATTTATATCATTTTTTATATTTGATAATCTTGTTATTTCATTATAAATGTATTTTTCAGTTTCAACAAAATTTGAAAGAGCAATATATTCGTCTATTTCCTTTATTTTATTTTCTCTTTTTAATTTTTCAATATAAGATAAATATAAATCTGCATTAAAATTATCATTAAAACATTTTTTTAGTTTTAAAAATAATTCTTCTCTTTTGATTAATGTATCGCCATTTTCATAACAAGAAACATAAATTGTATGTAATAATAATGCTTCTATTCTATATGGATGCATCTCTTCATGATTTTGTTTAAAAATTGAATCTAACTTTTCAAATGATACATATTCAACCAATTCATATATATTATCATTCATAATATATTCTATATTACTTTTATATATAGATATCAGTTTTATTGCCTCATTAACACTAAAACCATAGGCATTTAATTTTAATATTAAATCTTGATTATATTCACTATTTAATATAATATCATGCATCATCCTTGCTTTATTTATATTCATCCCGCTTACTAATGCAACTCTTTCATGATCAGTTTTAATTATTTCTATGGTTTCACTGCCAAACCTTTCAACTATCTTTTTTGCGGTTTTAAGACCAATTCCTTTAAACATACCACTACTTAAATATAAAATTAAGCTATCCAAATCATTAGGTGCTTTTACTTCATAGGATTCGACTTGATATTGAATACCATATCTTGGATGATTTACTAACTTTCCATATAAAATATAATCTAAATCAGTGTTTATCTCAGTGAATGAACCAGTAAATCCTATTATTTTATTAATATATTCTTTAACACTATCATCATTGGTTTCTCTCACTTTAAAAATTCCAACTTTATATGGACCACTATTACTTTCATAAATAATTTTTCTAATGTTTCCTGATATATAATCTTTCATCATTAAATATATTATCACATTTAAAAAGAAAAATCATTAATTTGACTTTTCTTTAAGTTTAAATGTCATATGAACATTTCCACTACCCAACATTTCTTTTAAATTATTTTTATCATCACCTATAACTTCTCCAAGTTTGGTAAAATTCCATGTGTTTTCATCATAATATAATGTAATTTGATTACCCTGATATAGAATTAAATCTCCAGGTTTTGTAGTAATTCTTTCATCATTTGTTGGAAGTTGAAAGCCCAAATCTCCTACTTTTTCAAAATTACCATAATCATGAGCATCTACTTCTATATTATCATTTATTAACTTTTGAACTAATGCATCAGCAGATGAATTATTCTCAAGTTTAATTAACAATTCATGATTATTTACAATTAAAACAATTTCACTTATTTCATCCTCAATATCATTTGTATTATTATCTAAATTATTATTCATATTATTCTCCTTGCTTTCATTATTATTGTTTTCTTTTCTAAAAAATATTAAAGTTACAATAACTATTGCTATCAAAACTATAAATATAAATATTATTTTTTTATTCATAAATCTTACCCTTTCTAAAAACAAATATAATTGCTAATAAAAGTCCTATTATACTTAATATTATTCCAACATTTTTAAGTGGTGAACTATAATGAATTTCTATATTATGTTCTCCCTTAAAAATCTTAAATCCAAGAAACGCTCTATTAACAATTTCATAATCTATTTTTTGTCCATCAACTTTAACTGTAAATCCTTTATCATAAGGAATAGTGGTAACAAAGTATCCATCATCAATAGCATTAACACTTGCATATATATTATCCCCATATGTATTATCTTTGATATTAACTTTAGTAACTTTTTGATTTATATTTTTTATATTCTCATATGACAAATAATAAACTTTTATATTTGAAATATTATATGTTCCTTTATTAAAAGTTAATTTTATATTATCTCTATATTTTTCTGACAACACATAATTAAATGTTGTATTGGCATTATAATATTTCCATTCTTTACAAGTCAAAGTATTAGAAGTGCCATTTAATCTAATTAAAAGGTCTCCTTTAGCACATGATTGAGGTTTTAAATCAAAAGATACAAATAATATTTTATCTTTTATATCATCATCAAGTTCAATAATCATTTCACTATTCTTTTTGGCTACATTTATTACATTTTTATTAATGCTTATGTTTTCATCAACATTAGATACTTTAAATTTATTTAATGGAATCTCTTCTATATTACTAATATAATTATTCGAAACGTTCTTATCTATTATAGTGTTATTTAATAATATTTCATTTGTATATGGGAAACTATATTTATTAAAATCTTCATTGCTCATAAAATTATAACTAACATACATAAATGGTAAAACATCATTATTTTCATATAATACTACATTGTTGATTCTATCTTTTTCGTTGTACCCGGCAATACTTGTTTCATCAGATATTAAATATTTATTATTGGAAAATAGTAAATACATTATATTTTTATTAGCGGTTAACAGTGATCTATTTCTATATTCCATTGTATTTTCAAAAATATCATAATAGAATTTATTATATAATACGTTACCAATAGAAGAATAAATATAATCAGAATAAATGTTAATATTTTCATTTATGGTATTAACATTATCATGACTATAATTAAGAAGTGTTGTATGATTATAATCATTAGGTATTTTTTTACTTAATTCTTTTTGATTCATATTCGAATCATTATAATATCTACTAAATGGAACTAATTTATTATTAGGTAATGCAAGGTAACTAATAGTAAAAATTAGAATTATCATCAAAGTATTAAATATTTTTTTATAGTTATATTTATTCATTAAAATAATGATTATTAATGTTAGTAAATAATCAAGATAAAAAATATATAAATAATGAGATTTAGTAATAAATACAATTAGAATAACAATTATACTAATTATAAATAATTTTATAATACTTATCTTATTAGAATAAACATATTTAATAGATTCAGAAATTGAAATAACATATAATGGCAAAAATGGAATTAATACTTTAGGATCTATATACATAGTTGCATTTAATATATAATTAAATATTGGAAATAAAACTAAAATTGAAAGTATTGTAGACAAAAATATATTTTCTTTTTTATTTGATAAAAATAATAATATTAAACTAATTAATGATATAGAAGTCAATCCTACTCCATAAGAATAGTACATTAAATATTTAACATTTATGTTTGGAATAATAAGATTTTTTATATCGATTACAGTTGATGTTCCAAATCTTCCACTCAATAGTGAAGAAAATGTTGGTAATATTAGAACACATGAAAGTAGTATACCTATAATTATAGGAATTAGAAAATGAATACCATCCATCATAAATGATTTAAATGTTATTTTAGTATTTATGGAAATATATTTATAAATTCCATATAAAATTATACAGATTATAGATGAAATACTATAATAATAACTCATTAATATAATTAATAATGTGGATATACATAATAATCTCTTATCTTTTTTTTCAAAATATAAATTTACTCCAATCAAAGCTAGTATTAAAAAAGGCATATAATTTATAAACATAATATGTCTATGTGAATGAAAAAATAATGGCGATGCAAGCATAAAAGAAATTGTGCCAATTAAAGATATATTTTCATCATATTTATTTAATCTTAAAAAATAATAAAATAGTATTATACTGAAATAAATAAGTAATACACTAGACATTTGAATATATAATTTCATTGACACAAATGGGAATAGGTATGAAATCATTATAATTGGATTTAATAATCCATAATATGCATAATTATATATATTTTGTCCACCACCTAAATTAGGAGCAAAACTAGGTAATAATTTATGAGTTTTATAAAATAAAGTTCTAAAATATTCAGGAATCACTGAATGTTGATTTATCCAATCAAGTATTGATCCATAAAAAGTTTTATCTTTTAAAATAAATAAAACAATCAGTATAAACAATACTGTTAAAACAAATATATTTAAAATGTCTTTTTTATTTATTCTTTTCATCCAATATCACAAGGTTATTTTACATTTATATTTATTAAATGTCAATTCAAGAAAAAAAGGGATTTAATCCCTTTAATTATTTAATGGCGTCCCCGGCTGGAATCGAACCAGTGACCTATAGCTTAGGAGGCTATCGCTCTATCCTACTGAGCTACGAGGACACTTTAGAACTAAACTAATGTTCTAACTAAAAATATATACGCAAACACATAAGTAAAGCCTAATTCATATCTGAAAAATTCATAAAAACTAACTAACTTATCTGATATACAAACTATTTTTGATTCAGCATATTTCGGTTTTTCATGAGTTATAGGAAACATATGTGTCACTATTATATCTTCCTCTATTTCATTTATATCAAAATATTTGTTTGCATTATTAAGAGCAATATTAGGATGCTCTTTCAAAAAATTCTTATATTTAGTTTCTTCTTTACTTATATCAGTTTTAGTAAAGAAATCATGCATCATAGCTCCTCTAGTACAAGAAATGTAATCATATCCTAATCTTTTAGATATCATAAAACTTAATTTAGCAACTCTATTAATATGATTTAATCTATTATCTCCATGATGCATTATTGATTTTAATTCCCTAAATTTATTTACATTATAAAATTCACTATAAATGTCATAGTATATTGATTTATTTATATTCATAATACTTCTAGTCTTTATACCCATCTTGGTATATAAAGATTTCTTGTCCATCCTTCCATGTATTTCTCATATTCTGAAATAATCTTTTTAGCAATATAACCTATTACATCAGTCTCACTTTTAGAAACTTTTAGAGACACTAAAAAATTATTTAGAATAGTTTTAAACTCCCTGTCGTCTATATATCTAGCAATAGCTTTATTTAAAGTATTTACTAGTTTTAAATCGGCTTTGTTATTAACATTAACAGAAAATATATATGATTGATATATTCCGATTACCTTATCTGTCATATAATCTAATTCATTAAATTCTTCATTTATAATTCTAAAGTAATCAGGACAATATTTTAAAATTATTTTATTATTTAAAAACCTATTTTCCATCTACTTCACCACAAGTTTAACAATGTCATTAAATGTTACATATAACATTAATAATATCATAAGTCCAAAACCAATATAATTTATTATTAGTTCTACTTTTTCACTAGATTTATGTTTTGTAACTTTTTCTATAATTAATAATAAAATTCTACCACCATCAAATACTGGTACAGGTAAAAGATTCATGATAGCAACATTTATACTTAAATATGCTGTCAAATATATAATTGTTTCTAAACCATAATGTTTAACATCATCAACTATACTATAAATTCCTACTGGCCCACTTAAACTTTTTAGTGATACCTGTCCAGTAAATAAGGAACCTAAAATTTTTAATATAGTTTTCGAAGTATCATAAAATCCTATAACACTATATTTTAAAGCATTGACAAAACCTTTATGATATACAGTTCCAACTGCTTCTATTCCAAAACGTGTAACTTCTTGTTTTTTAACAACAACTATTTCAGGAACCAAATTATAATCAACTACTCTACCATCAGTTTTTGATACTGTAAGTACATAATTATCTTTTATTTTCTTGCCAGATGCTTCTAGTAAAAAATCATCCCAAGATTTTATTGAAACACCATTAACTTTAAGAATTCTATCACCTGCTTCTATACCAGCTATTTGAGCAGCCTTTCCTTCAACAACACTTTTTACGATTGGTTCTTCTACTGGCATACCATATGCTAATCCACTTATAAAGAATAAAATAATAGCAAGCACACAATTCATAAATATACCAGCTATTAAAACCATAAATTGTCTTAAAAAGCTTTTGTTTTCAAGAACCCTTTCTTTTTTTATAGTTTTATTATCAGGATCAACTTTTTCTGCCATAGATACGAATCCACCAATTGGGAATAATCTTAAGCAATAAGTTGTTTCACTTTTCTTAGGCTTATATTTTAATAATGTTGGCCCCATACCCATAGAAAATTCATCAACATATACACCACTTTTTTTAGCAGTAATGAAATGTCCAAATTCATGAATACAAATAATCAAACTAAGCATTACTATTAAAATTAGAATTGTAATAATAAAATTCATGTTTAAACCTCCTAGTTAATTATATTAAACTTTGAAAAAACAATACAAATGCTAACATAGCAAAAATCAAACTATCTAACCTATCTAATACTCCACCATGTCCTGGCATAATGTTTCCATAATCTTTAACACCATATTTTCTCTTAATAGAAGAAAATACTAAATCACCAAATTGTGCAACTATTGATAAGAACATTGTCATAATTATAACTAGAATCACATTTATTTCTGTATTTATTACAGTCACATAATATGTAGTAGCAATAAATGTTCCAAGTAAAGTACCACCAATCATACCTTCGATTGTCTTATTTGGAGATATGGTTGGACATAACTTATTTTTACCAATTTTTGTTCCAAAGAAGTGTGCAAATGTATCAGTCATTATAGTTATTAACAATAAATATATTAAATAATGAATACTACTATTCCTTAGTATTATCAAATAACTAAATGAAATTCCTAAAAATAATGTGATTGCTAATAAATGAAATGCATCATCAGAATTATATTTTTTATTATCAATTACTAGTAATGGCAATAAATTAACAAGCAAACTTGTAACTATTACTCTATAATCAATTTGTGCACTACTAGATTTATATGTTGAAATAAGAATAAATATAAAGCAAGTCATTGATAAAGCTTTTACTACTCTTGGTATTTCTTTCTCATTGCTTTTTAATGTCAACAATTCATTAAATCCAATAATTCCAATTATAGTAGCTCCAACAAAAAATAAATTTCCACCAACTATAAGTATTGGTATAACTATTATTAGTGCAACTACTGCACTTATTATTCTTACTTTTAAATCATTCTTCATAAAAATACACCATAACAATTATAACACGATGAAGTTTATTAAACAAGTTAAACATTTTTTACATCTTTAAATTATGTTTATTTTATCATATAATATTTATTGGTGAAGAAAATGAAAAAGATTTTATTATTTATATTTGTAAGTTTATTTGCTATAAACATTAATGCAACAGATTATAAGTATTTTAATATAAATATTCCTGATGATTTTGAGCTTAAAGAACAAAAGGATAATATATATGAATGGGTTTTAAAAGAAAACAATCATAATACATTAGTCATAACAATTGCAGGAAATGATGGAAATAAAAATAATATTTCCAAATATACTGATGAAAATATTCAAAAGTATAAAGAATACATACAAAACGAATATGATAAAGCTTTAAAAGAATATAATTTGAAAATCGAAATTAACAATTTGAAGAAAGAAAAAGTAAATGATATGGATGCTCTTGTATACGATATAACTTGGCCAACAAAAGATTCAATTGGATATAATACATATCAAAAAGGAATTACATTTACAACTTCTAAATATGTTTATGTATATGTTTGGACACAAGATACACCAATAGATGTTAATAATGAAACTTATAAAAATATATTAAATAGTTTAAAATTAAATGATGAAGTTATAAAAGATAAAGGTTTATTAAATACTGAAAGAAAAAGAATAATATTTGTTGGAACAATAGCTGGAATTATAGGTTATATTATTTCAGCATTAAAAAGACGTAAAGTTAAAAAAGTATAATTAAATTATACTTTTTTATATACATAAATTATTTTTCATTTTAGTTAATATTAACTTTTCTTCTCTAGAAACTTTTACTTGAGATATACCCATAGCTTCAGCGGTCTCACTCTGAGTTCTTCCTTCAAAATATCTAAAATGAATGATAGATTTATCAAAATCATTTAAATTATCTATTTCATTACTTATTAATATTTTGTCATCAATCAAGTTTCTTGTATCTTCACCATAATTAAACATGTCATCATCAATACTCTTAGCAAATGAGGCCATTTCAAGTATATTTAATAATGTCATTTCATCTATTTGCATATATTCGCAAACTTCTTTAAAAGATACTTCCCTACTATACTTGTTTGTTAATAACTTCTTTATTGATAAATATTTTTTTGATAAAGAAACATATTCATCACTAACTTTTATGCTTCTATCTTCACTAATACATTTTATTATTTCTCCAAGTACATATTTATATGCATATGTAGAAAACTTAATCCCAGCATTTGGATTA
This sequence comes from uncultured Erysipelotrichaceae bacterium, assembly GCA_902778125.1. Taxonomy (GTDB): domain Bacteria; phylum Bacillota_I; class Bacilli_A; order RF39; family UBA660; genus CAG-1000. The sequence goes on from CACYWH010000002.1 coordinate 131,898, forward strand.
TAATTATTGCTGGCTTTTATAATTCCTATAACCCCTGCTTGGTATAAATCCTCTTTGCTATACGTACTATATTTTTTTATTAATGAAAGAATAATCCATTCATTTTCCTTAATTAATTGTTCATAATCCATGTTTTGTTTATCCCTCATTTTCTTTTGATAAAAAAAGTTTATAACATTTTTTTATGTATTTAAATAGATTCGACAAAACTAGATAATTTATTCGTTCGACACTTTTTTACAATATAGATTAATATTGAAAATAGTGATATATAGAACAAAATAATATATTTATAAATATGATCTCCTGTTTTAGGATTTTCAACTGTATTATTTTTTGAAGGATTTACATATAACATTTTACACACATGTTTACTACAATAATCTTTCGATTTTACAATGTCACCTTTATAATTTAAAAAGACATAATCATTTGTTATATATCTATAAAATGTTTTTACAGAATTTTCATCTTTTTCATAGCCATCATATTGAGTATAATATCCATCTATATATTCTCTATTAATATTATAAGTCTTATAAAGTTTATCAATATAAATATAATATTCTTTATTATGTATTAAATCAGAGTTTAAGACAGAACTATTTATTATAAGATAATCATCTTTAACTCCACTTATTTTATAATTAGTAAAATATATTCTATCATCTACATCATTTATTAAATTTATAGTTATGTTTTTTTCTTCTTCTAAAACAGAACTAAAAAATACAAATATTTGTAAATCACCAACATTATACTTTTCTTGAAATCTTATGTATATGTCTTCTTCCGTATTTGTCATATCATCCACTATTAACTTATCATTAACATCTTTAATTACAACTTCATATATACTTATTCCATCAACTTTTTTAATACTAATTCCATTGACATCATCTTCAGTATATATTTTTGTTTCATTAATAACTTTGATTTCTCTTTCACTATATTCTTCTGGTCTTTCTAATAACTTTTCACTTTCAAAATACTTTATATCTTCTTTATCATATAACTTTTCTCCAATATCCTCTATTTTTAGATATTCTACATCAACAATATTATCCTTATACCAATGAAATCTATCCTCCTGTTCTATAAATTTTGGATCCAATCCAGTAGGATATTTACTATCCCAATCACTATATGTCAATTCTAATGCATAAGTATTACTTACAAAAATAATTAACATAATAATTAAAAATATTTTTTTCATATCTTAACCCTCCTATTATTATCATTAGAGTTAAAATATAAAAACACTACTTTTTTTATAAAAAAATTGTTTAAATAAAAAAAGATGATTTCTCATCTAATTTTTATAAAATTTATTATAGAATAAAGCAAAGAATATAGAGCCACATGAATTACCAAGAACCATTATTAATACGTATAATAATGTTTTAAAACTCCATAAAGATGCTACTGAAAAATAAAACATATTTGCTATACTATGTTCAAATCCACATAATATAAATACCATTACGCATAAAAATATTCCAATGTACTTACCAATTTCACCAGATATCTTTTTATGATTATTTACTGCTATATACATAAGTACGCCGCAGAAAAAAGAAAGAATAAAAATACTTAACAAATTATCATTTAATTTTACTTTTGCTATTTCAAGAGCAACTTTGCTAATATTTTTAAATCTCGTAAGTAACATTAATTTACCTACCATAAATGTTCCAATAAAATTACCTATTAATGTAAATAGTAATTCATAAAGATAATCTAATTTATTTATTAAAACATATCCAATTTTACCAGTATATAAATTCATTCCATACATACATATTGTAAGAAGACCTAAAGCAAATAGAAACGAACCAACTATATGGTTTGAAACACTTAAATACACACTTCCAGCAATACCTATCATAACTCCAGCATATATTCCTTTAATTAAAAAATCCAAAAATTTAATAAGTTTCTTTTTCATAATTCATCACTTTCGAATAATCCATGCAAATTACAATATGCATAAATTTTACTTCCTTTTACATAATCGAATTCTGTAGTGGGTATATCATTTGGTGATAAATCAACCCTATCAATTTTATTATCAACTACTCTCATAATAAACATAATATAGTGTTCTTCAGTCATAGGATGTAACACTTCACCAACGCTTACCTTTATTTTGTTATCTTCTACTATACAATGTGGAACATGTTTTTCAAATGAAGCATCAACACTTTTAGATTTCAATTCATCCATTTTCATGCCACAGCACACTAATTCTTTACTTTCTCCTTCTTGTAACATTTCTACATTACCGCAAATTTTGCACCTATAAAACTTCATTATATACCTCCATAATTATTATAGTTCTATTATACTATATAATTATTAAAAAGAAATGTTATTTTCTAACATTTCCAGTAACTAAATCTTTTAATAAATTAACTATTAATTTAAAATAACTAGCTTTTTTTACATCACTATCCAATAGTAAGTTATATTCATATTTTTTATTATCATAGTTTAATGTTAGTTTACCCACTACATCATTTTTATTTAATGGTGCTTTTACATTAAATAATTTTGTTTCAGTATTATACGTAATATCTTTAATATTTTTATTTACAATTATTTTAACATCGTTATCCAAATGATATGTATATTCCTTTAAGTCACTATTATTTATCAAAATATTACCCTTAAAATCATCTTTTTTGAATATTGTTTCACTACCATACATTGAATATCCATATTCCATCATTCCAATAGTATCCGCACTTCTATTGTCTTTTGTATCACTTTTCATTACAACACTTATTAATCTCATATTATTTTTATTCATAGTGGCGGTTAAACAATAACCAGCCTTATCTGTATATCCAGTTTTTAATCCATCTATTCCTTTGTAAAATTTTATTAATTTATTTGTATTTACAAGCCAATGATTTTCACCAGATACATTAATATGCTCATCATATGTACTTGATATTTTTAATGCATATTCATGTTTTACCAGTTCACTTGCTATCAAGGCCATATCATATGCACTACTATAATGACCATCTTCATCTAAACCATGTGGATTTTTAAATGAAGTGTTTTTACACCCTAATTCTTTTGCTCTTTTATTCATCATAGATACAAAATTTTCTACTGTGCCACCTATTTTTTCTGCTATAGCGACTGCAGCATCATTAGCTGAAGCTATACCAATACCTTTTATTAAATCTTCCACTTTTACGTTACTTCCTGCTTGTATATATATTTGTGTTCCACCCATATCTTGGGCCCTTTTTGAAATATTAACACTATCATCCAGTTTTAAATTACCTTTTTCCAATTCCTCCATTGTGAGTAATAAAGTCATAATTTTTGTCATTGATGCAGGTGCCATTTCTTTATGTGAATCCTTTTCAAATAATATTTTTCCGGTAGATGCTTCAATCAAAATAGCACTTTCACTATTTTTAGCCAACCCCAAATCTTCAGCAAAAATATTAATTGAAAACAAAAACAAAAAACAAAATAAAAAGATTTTTTTCATACATATCACCTAATAAATAATATGTAATTAAAAATCTTTTATAATTAATTATTTTTCTTTGTGATTTTTTCTACTAATTCTTTAGGATTTTCGCTAACTTTTTTAAAAGCATCTAATACTTCTACAGGTACACAGAAAATAATTGTATTAGATTGGTCACTACTCACATCATTAATTGTTGATAAAGTTCTAAGATGTAAAGCACCAGGTGTACTTGACATTGTTTCAGCAGCTTGAGCTAAATTCTTAGCAGCTTCCACTTCACCTTCAGCCTTAGTTAATATTGCAGCTCTTTCACGTTCTGCTTCAGCAGCTTTAGCAATAACTCTTTTCATTTCTTCTGGAAGTGATACATCTTTTAATTCAACATTTTCAACCTTTATTCCCCAAGGATCAGTAGCTTCATCAATAACTTTACAAATTTCAGTAGAGATCTTATCTCTTTCTGCTAGTAATTCATTTAAAGACACACTACCAACAACATTCCTCATTGTTGTTTGAGCAAGTTGACTTACTGCATAATAGAAATTTTCTACTTCTAAAATAGCTTTTGAAGCATCAAATATTTTGTAATAAATAACTGCATTTATTCTAACTGATACATTATCTTTTGTAATAGCATCTTGTTCTGGTACATCAACAGCTTTAGTTCTAACATCTATTTTTTTATAAGATTGAAATATTGGTAAAACTAAGTTCCATCCAGGGTTCATTATTTTATTAAATTTACCTAAACTAAATTTAATACCCCTTTCATATTCATTTACTTGAACAATGCTTCTCAATAAAATTACTATTACGATAAACGCTACAGCAAACCATAATGGTCCCATAATAACACTCCTTTCTTATAAATATTATATAATAAAAAAATGATTAATACTATATTAACCATCTTTTTCATCACATTTTTTTTCTATTAAATATTCATTCATTATTATATTTCTAGAAACTAAAACTTTTTTAATACAATACTTATCTAAATTTTCATCATTTTGAATATATTCTTGATTAATTAAATCATCAACCGTAATAATATAAGTATTACCTAATTTAATACTAATATCGTTATTTTTAATATATTCTCTAGCAGACATTTTAATGTTCTTTTCAAGCTTCAATAATGTTTTATCTCTTAGTCCATTGGAAATAAAGATAAGTGAAGCACATACAAGTACAACAATCATTCCCCATATGGCCATAATTTCTTTACTCATAAACATAACCTTCTGTTTTATATTTTGGACAATTAATATATGATTTAAAATTTAGCCCATCATCACCTTGCTTTACAATAGTATATCCAGAACATTTATTTCCAAATTCATCAACTATCTCACTCATATATCCATCATAAATTAGAGTATATGATCTAATAACTGCATCGTTATATAAGTATTGATCATAGTTATTTTGATAATACCTTTTAGCAGCTTCTGTCATTTTATTTTCTAATGTTTTATAAGAAAAATATACCTTATTTATATCATTATCGTTATCAGAACCACCTAATAGTCCAAATCTATTTAAGCCTATTGTTGCTACTAATAAGCAAATTAGAAATATCATTATAAATACAAGTTCAAATCTTAAACCCCATCCATTCATTTTTTTCATAATATCACCTACACTCATATTATATATTATTTAGTAATATTTTTCTATAACAATTCTTCTATTTTATCTTTTATTTCTTTAGAATCTATACTTTCTAGATACTTTTTTATTTTATTATTTCTTTCATATATTTTTAATGATGATTCATACTTTAATAATTTATTAACTATTTGATTTAAATATTTAGAAGAATATGATTTACTTACTTCATTGATTTCAGATATTTCATTTAAAGAATAATCTTCACAAAAATAATATTCAAAATATTCTTTTTCTTTATCAGTTAATAAATCTTTGTAAATATCATATAAACTAGTTACTTTTTCTCTATCTATATTCATTAGAACTCCTTAAATAACCCATAGATGTACTTTTCAATATCAAATGGAATCATATCATCTTCTTTTTCACCTAAACCAACAAATTTAACAGGAATATTTACAAGTTCTTTTATTGCAAGAACTATTCCTCCTTTAGCTGTTCCATCTAATTTTGTTAATACTATCCCAGTTATATTTGTAATCTCCTTAAAACTTTTAGCTTGTACAACTCCATTTTGTCCAGTAGTTGCATCAATTACTAATAATGTTTCAACAGGATTATTTGGTACTATATCATTAATAATTCTATTCATCTTTTCAAGTTCTTTCATTAAATTAGCTTTATTTTGTAATCGTCCAGCTGTATCAACTAAAACAATATCATAGTTTTCACTTTTAGCTTTCTTTAACCCATCAAATATAACTGCAGATGGATCAGTTCTATCATCTCCATAAAATGATACATTTAATCTTTCAGCCCATTCATTTAACTGTGTTACAGCACCTGCTCTAAAAGTATCTCCACCTATTAATAATACTTTCTTTCCTTCTTTTTTAAATTTATTTGCTATTTTAGCAATACTTGTAGTTTTTCCAACTCCATTTACTCCTACAAATAATATAACATTAAGTTCACCATCTTTAATATTTAATTTAGAAGAAAGAATATCATCACCAACATATATCATAAATAACTCATCTACAATAACTTCTTTTAAATATTCAAAATCAGTAATGTTTTCACTTTTAACACGCTTTTTTAATCTATCAATAAAGTCCATTACAGTATTTACACCAACATCTGCTGTTATTAGTATTTCTTCAAGTTCATCATAAAAGTCATCACTAATTTTTGTATATTTGATTCCTAAAACAGATAATTTATTTACAAAATTGTCTCTTGATTTTGATAAACCCTCTACATATTTTGTAGTATCTTCTATTTCTTCTTTAGCTTCTTCTGTTACTTCTATTTCTTTGTTATCTTTAATTTCTTCTTTTATTTCTTCTTGTTTACTAAAAATATTTTTGATTTTACTAAATAGTCCCATAATATCACCACCGATATCATTATAATATAATTAACTCGTTTTGACAAATATAAAACTTTTTGTTATAATTACTATTACTGATTTAACTTTTCGAAGGGAATGATAATATGAATAGTAAAAATGGTGAGACTTTAGTCTGTGCTTTAGGTGGTTTGGGCGAAGTTGGTAAAAACATGTATGTAGTAATGCATGAAGATGAACTTTTTATAATAGATTGTGGAGTAATGTTTCCAGAAGAAAATTTGATGGGAATAGACTATGTTTTAGCTGATTATACACATCTTAAAAATATACAAGATAAAATTAAAGGCTTAATTATTACCCATGGTCATGAAGATCATATAGGAGGTATACCATTTCTTCTTCAAAATATAAATATACCTGTTATTTATACTCCAAACATTGCAGGTAAATTAATTAAAAACAAATTAGAAGAAAGAAATATACCACATCCAAAAATGGTTACTGTTAATGAAGAATTACATATTAAAACAAAATATTTTAATATAGAATTTTTTACAACAACACACTCAATACCAGATTCTTTTGGTATGGCAATAACTACTCCTAATGGAACAATAGTTGAAACTGGAGATTTTAAGTTTGATTTAACTCCAATTGGACCAGTAGCAAATATGGGTAAAATGGCTACAATTGGTAACAATGGTGTTACTTTATTATTAAGTGATTCTACTAATGCCTTAGTCCCTGGATTTTCTGCGTCAGAATCTGTAGTTGATGAAGCACTTGCTGAAATATTTAATGAAAATCCTGATTCACGTATAATTTTAGCTACATTCGCAAGTAATATTTATAGACTTACACATATAGTTGAAACTTGTAAAGAAAATAACAGAAAAATAGTTGTATTTGGAAGAAGTATGAATACAAGTATAGAAATTGCTAAAGATTGTGGATATATAAAAGATAAAGATATATTTATAACTAGCGAAGAAGCAAATAAGCTTCCACCTAATAAAGTATGTTTACTTTGTACAGGTAGTCAAGGAGAACCTCTTGCTGCACTATCTAGAATAGCTAATGGAAATGATAAAAATATTACATTAATGAAAGATGATACTGTTATATTTTCGTCTTCCCCTATTCCAGGAAATGCACTATCTATAAATAGAATAATCAATAAACTTTATTTAAAGGGTGCTAAAGTATATACTAATGCAAGTGAGTATGATGTTCACACTAGTGGGCATGCAAAACAAGATGAATTAAAACTCTTATTTAGATTAATAAAACCAAAATACTTTATGCCAATGCATGGTGAATATAGAATGTTAGCAGCACATGCTCATTTAGCTACCCTATGTGATGTAAAAGAAGAAAATACATTTATTTGTAAAAATGGTGATATTATTGCAATTAAAGATGGTGAAGTTTATAGAAAAAATAGTATTTTAATAAATGATATATATGTTGATGGATCTCGAATTGGAGATGTTGGAGTATCAATTATTAAAGATAGAAAAATAATGTCAACAGATGGTGTTTTAGCAGTTATACTAAATATTGACTTAAAAAATAGAAAAATGATTTTACCTCCTAATATAACTACTAGAGGATTTGTTGTAGTAAATGATAATCAAGAATTGATAAAGAAAATACAAGATAAGACAAATATTATAGTATCTAATGAACTAGAAAAAGACAATTTCAGCCTTACAGACTTAAAAAATAGAATTATATTAGAAATCAATTCATATGTTATTGAATTAACTGGAAGAAGACCAATCATTATTCCAATGATACTTTGTACAAAAAATTAGTTTTTAAAATTAAATATTTTTTGTATAATATTAGTAGAAAGGAAAATGTATTATGGATAAAATAAAAGAAAAAATTGATGAAATTGTTAAAAAAGTTACATCAGATAAATCTTTTGCAGAAAAATTTAAAAAAGATCCAATTAAAGCTGTAGAAAGTGTTTTAGGAGTTGATCTTCCAGATGAAACAATTAAAAAAATTGTTGATGGTGTTAAAACTAAAATAAATGTGGATACTGCTAAAGATGTATTAGACAAAGTAAAAGGATTATTTAATTAATAATCCTTTTTAATTTATATAAACAAAAAACTCGATTTCTCGAGTTTAAATACTAACTGGTGGAGAATAAGGGACTTGAACCCTTGACCCCCTGCGTGCAGGGCAGGTGCTCTAGCCAACTGAGCTAATTCCCCATAAGGTAGGCACTTGATAATTAATCAAGCATGTTAATATTAACATAAAAAAGATTAATAAGTCAAGTGATTTTTTTATTTTGTTAAAATATTCATGATTTCTAGGCCCAATTTAACACTATTATGCCTTAATGAACCATTTTCTAAACTAATTAATGGTTTACTTATATTTTCAATTTTAATATTTTCATCATCTACCCTAACCAATGATTTTTGTTCTTCAGTTTCATATATTTTCAACACTTCTGGCTCAATTTCCTCATTATTAGTAATAACAACATCAATTTTTCTTTTACCTAAATAACTATTTATTAAATTAATATGATCACTTACACAAAAATCATCTGTTTCACCTGGTTGAGTCACCAAATTACAAACATATATTATTTTAGAATTGGTTTTATCTATCGCATCAATAACATCTGGACATAATAAATTAGGAATAATACTTGTCCAAATACTACCCATACTTAATATTATGGCATCACTTTCATTTATTTTTTTAATAACATCTGGGTTTGCATTAGTTTTTTCTTTATAAAATACTTTTTTAATCTTTTTAGGGGATAAAGTTATATTATGTTCACCTTCTATAATTTCTCCATCTTCCATTTCACCCATTAATGTTACGCATTCGTCAGTTAATGGTAATACATCACCCTTTAAATTTAAAGTCTTACTAACATGTTTTATAGCATTAGATAAATTACCATACATATCAATAAGTGCCGCTAAAAGTATATTACCAACAGTATGTCCATCCAAATCACTAGTAGTATGAAATCTATAATTCATTAATTTTTCTACTGTTTCTTCAGTTTCAGATAAAGCAACCAAAACCCTTCTTATATCTCCTACTGCAGGAATATTAAATTCTTGTCTTAATTTTCCTGTACTTCTCCCATCATCAGCAACACTAACGACAGCAGATATGGAACAAGGATACATTTTTAAACCTGTAAGTAATGAGGAAAGCCCTGTTCCACCACCCAAAACCACTATATTTTTATTCATTTTAATGTTTACTCCTTATCTACGTAATATGCATAATATTCCTCAAAGCATATATTTTCATTATGTATTATTGTAGCTGCTTCACTACCAACATATCTAAGTCTCCAAGTAAATGCTTCGAAACCAGTAAGTTTTGTTTTATCTTCTGGAAACCTAAATATAAAACCATATTTATAAGCATTATCAGTTAACCATTTATATTCTTCACTTTCTTTAGGTTTATCATATACTTTATTATATGGAACAATGCTAAATGATAGACCAGTCTGATAATCAGAATGACCAGGTCTTGCTACTTGATCATCAGCAGCTCTTTCACCATAAGATCTTTTATATGAATCATATATCTCTTTTTGTGTGGAATAACTTCTATATCCATCTGCTAAAATAAACGAAAAATTATCACTTTTAGCATCTTCAATCATTTCCATTATTTTGTCAAGAGCTGTTTCACTTATCTTTATGCCATTATAAGCATATTGTACTGGAGCATCAACTATATCTTCAGGGACATAGTTTTCATCCAAGCCATAGATTCTATTAACTAACATTAAGTTTCCTTTGGATGTATCAGTTAATTTTTCGTTTTCCATCCAATCTATATTTGCCTCAGTATTTATTAATGCAACTATATTGTTATAATCTTCCAATTTATGTTCCTTTTTATATTGTATGTATTTATCTAAATTCTTATATAAGAAGTATTTTTGATTAACAAATTCAGATATATCTTTATCATATTTTTTATTTAGTAGTTCATCAATATTTTCATTTTTTAGTTTTTCTTTTAATGTTTTTATTTCAGATTCACTATAACCTACTAATCCTAATTTATAATCATATGTTTTCTTATAATTATGATTGCTTATTAATTTAACACATAAAACAATTATTCCTATAAGAACAACTATAAATATAAAAAATCTATAATAATTAAATTTCCTAACAACCATAATTATCCACCTTACTTATATTATACTAGATATAGAACTTTATTACATAAAAAATTTGTTAATTTTACATATATAAACAAAAATAGCTAATTATTTAGCTATTTTTCATATGTAGTACCTTCTCTACCATCCTTTAATATAATTCCCATTTTTAACAAATGATCACGTATTTCATCAGATAAATCAAATCTTTTCTCATTTCTCGCTTTTGTTCTTAGTTCAATTATATATTTAATTAATTCATCTTCCTTAGATTCTTGATTACTATTATTTTGTTTAAATGATAATCCTAATATAGGTTCAACTACATTAACAAATAAATTATTAATATTTTTTAATTTATTTTCATCACTAGTAGTATTTATTATTTTAACAAGTTCATATAAGTAACTTATTGCTAAGCTAGTATTAAAATCATCATCCATTGCTTCTAAGAATTTATTTTTAATTTCTAATACTTCAGAATCATCTTCAAAGCTATCATCTAAAGAAGATATTTTAGATACAGCTTTAACAATAGAATCATAATTCTTTTTAGCTTCTTCAATATTACTATCACTAAAATCAGTTGGTTTTCTATAATGAGAAAGTAATGTATAGAATCTAATTACTAGTGGATCATATTTTTCAAAAATATCTTTTAAAGATGCAGAATTACCAAGAGATTTACCCATTTTTTGACCATTTACTGTTACTAAATTATTGTGCATGAAATATTTTACAAATGGTTTTCCATTAGCTGCTTCTGACTGTGCAATTTCACAATCATGATGTGGAAACATATTATCCATTCCGCCACCATGTATATCAAATGTATCACCTAAATATTTTTTAGACATAACAGAACATTCTACATGCCATCCTGGATATCCTTCACCCCATGGACTTGGCCATCTCATCAAATGATTTTCATCAGCACTTTTCCATAAAGCAAAATCTTCTGGTCTTCTTTTATCATCTGCTACATTTATTCTCTCACCACTTAAAGTATCATCTATTGTTCTATTAGAAAGTTTACCATATTCTTTAAATTTACTTACGTCATAATAAACATTGTTATTTGAAGTGACATATGCATATCCTTTATCAATTAATGTCTTAACCATATCTATTATTTCTATTATGTGTCCTGTTGCTCTACAAGAAATATCGGGTTTTAAAACATTTAATCTTTCCATGTCTTTGAAATAAGCAAGTTCATATTTATATGCAATTTGATATGGATCTAATTGCTCTATTTTAGCCTGTTTTTCTATTTTAGATTCCCCACTATCAGCATCTTTTAATAAATGCCCTACGTCTGTTATATTTTGAACATATTTAACATTGTATCCTTTATATTTTAAATACCTATAAACAATATCAAAACTAATATAGCTTTTAGCATGTCCTAAATGTGGATAACCATATACAGTTGGTCCACATACATACATACCAACATTATTTCCATTAATAGGTACAAATTCCTCTTTTTCACGACTAAATGTATTATATACTTTTAAAGACATACATTTCACCTCTTACATTTGTTATTTTAACACATTTTATTCAATTAAAAAAGAAGAATTACTCTTCTTCATTATTTTCACTTTCATTTTCTTTATTACTAAATAAATGTTCACGTACTTTGTTTTCTATTTCCTTATATAATTCAGGGTTATTCTTAAAGACTAATTTAACGTTTTCTTTTCCTTGTCCAATCTTTTCGCCTTTGTAACTAAACCAAGCACCACTTTTGTCAATAATACCTATATTAGAAGCTATATCAATAACTTCTCCTTCTTTAGAAATTCCCTCTCCATACATTATTTCTACTTCAGCAGTTTTAAATGGTGGAGCCACTTTATTTTTAACAACTTTAATAATAGTTTTATTTCCAAGAACATCGCCATTTACTTTAATTTGTTCTCCACGTCTTACATCTAATCTAACTGTAGAATAAAATTTAAGTGCTCTTCCACCAGGAGTAGTTTCAGGGTTTCCAAATAATATACCAACTTTTTCTCTTAATTGATTAATAAATATACAAATTGTGTTTGTTTTATTAACAATTCCACCAAGTTTTCTTAATGCTTGTGACATTAATCTAGCCTGAAGCCCTACATGAGAGTCACCCATTTCCCCCTCTATTTCAGCTTGAGGTACTAATGCAGCAACTGAATCAACAACTATTATACTCATTGCGCCACTTCTAACCAATGCTTCAACAATTTCTAATGCTTGTTCTCCAGTATCTGGTTGACTTAATAATAGTTCATCAGTATCTACACCTAACTTTTTAGCATAAACTGGATCTAGTGCATGTTCTGCATCTATAAATGCAGCTCTTCCACCAGTCTTTTGTACTTCTGCTATAGCATGTAAAGCTATAGTTGTTTTACCACTTGATTCCGGTCCAAATATTTCAATAATTCTTCCTTTTGGATAACCACCTACGCCAAGTGCTTGATCAAGTGCAAGTGAACCACTTGATACTACATCTATATTTCTAACTCCTTTTTCTCCTAATTTCATAATAGCACCTTTGCCGAATTGTTTTTCAATATCAGCTAGTACTTGATCTAATGTTTTGTCTTTATCTTTCTTCATAAGTATCTCCTTTAACAATTTAATTTTAAACTAAAAATATACCTTTGTCAACACTTTTTTACAAACACTTGTTTGTTAAAATTGAATTATCGAATTTATAGCCTATAGATAAATGATTTTTGCATAAAAAAACACTAAATATATTTGAATATTCAGTGTTATTTATATCCTATTTCTTAATTATCATCTTTTTACATATTATCTGTTAAGAACTTTTTATTCTTAGTATAATATTGTATTCCACTTATTATTGAAAGTATTGTTGCTATCATAATAATAACTTTAGCTGGATAAATATTTATAAGTGAGAAAGGTAAATCATAGAAGAATAATAATACTATTCCAGTTAACATACATGCAGTTTTGATTTTACCCGCTTTAGAAGCACCTACTGCGCCAGATTTTTGACCTGCTACCATTTTAATAGAATCAACAATAATATCTCTAGAAACAATTATTACTGGTATAATTGGACTAATATAACTTTCTACTGCAAGTATAATTAGTACACCATTAACTAGTATCTTATCTGCTATTGCATCTAATACTTTACCCATATCAGTTACCATATTATATTTACGAGCTAAGTGACCATCTAAGAAATCAGTTAAAGATGCTATTAAAAAAATCACTCCACAAAATAAATATTTACTATTAATAATTATTCCTGCAAGTTTAAAAGTTGGAAATGTAATACCAAACTTATCAATTGGTAAAATCATTAATATTAATAATAAAACTGATAATATAATTCTACATATAGTTATTTTATTTGGAACATTCATAACATATATCTCCTTTCAATATAATTCATAATTACTTCATTATTTCTATTCCCTATAAATTTAAATATCATTACTATCAACGCTATAATTACTAAAGCAGACAATATATATATGATAGTATATTTAAAATTATTTTTTTTCTTATGATATGTATAAGGTGAAACAATCTTATTTTCCTCTTTTTGACCTTCTAATATATTTATTTCTCTTGTTTGCTCTAATATATCTTCTATAGGTATTCTAGATGTATAACTAAATATAAAGTCATTAAACTTATCAACATTTTCTTCTTCATCTAAATTTAAATATCTAGAATATTTTCTAATAAGATCTTTTAGAAAGAAAACATCTTTAAAAGCATTAGCATTTCCATCTTCTAAATTATCTAATTGACTTTCTGTTATATTTAAATCTTTAATAACTTCATCTTTAGAAATACCTATAGTTTCTCTAGCATTTTTGAAACTTTCTCCTATTTCCTTCACGATTTTCTCCTATATAATAATTTTTAATAAGCCATGTTCTGTACCTAAAAGGTGACAAACATTTATCTAAGGATTTCTCCTTCCCTTACTCCTTTCATATTCATTTGTAAGAGCTCCCCTACCAAATTTGGGTTTCTCACTCGTGGGGTTTACCGCGTTCCACAATAATCATCCCTGATTATCTCGTCTCTATGGCACTTTATGGCTACTATAGTCAGAACTTGACTAATTTGCCGCCGTTAGTATTAAAAATACTACCTAGGGTTATTTTTTCCCCTAGCACGAACACTTTCATTCATCTCAGAATGAGTGAGCATGGACTTTCCTCTATTAATAACTTATTCAATTATTAACAGCGTTTGTCTAAAAAATTATTCTTCTCCATAAACTACTTTTTCTAAATCACTAATTCTCTTTAGCAAATCAACATTAGTAACACCTTTATTAGAATTAGCTATTTCAAGAGAAGCTTTTAAATTTCTAACTTCAGACTTTAATTTAGCATTATCAGATTCTAATGCTCTTATCTCAGCTAATAATTTTTTAGTCGTATTTTCAAAATCAACATAATCTTTAATAACCAAATCTAAAAATTGATCAACTTCCTGAGGTCTATAACCTCTAGCATCAATTTTGAAGTCCTTTTCCAATATTTCTCTAGCAGTTAAAAATCTTTTATCTTCGTACATCTTCTTAGCCTCTCTTCCAGGATAATTTTACCTCATTTTGTATATATTTGTCAATAAATCACGTCATATAAAGAAAAAGACAAACTATTAAGTTTGTCTTCATAACTACTGTACTTTATAAATAGATTTCGTAATGGTATCATCCCTCAATGCAAAACTAACAACATATATTGAATTATTATTATCAATAATATAATACTCTATAGGAAATGATTCGTTCTCACCTATCCCTTGAGAAATATATATTCCAACAGGATTCTTAATACTGTTAACAATATATCTATTCGAAATAGCATTGCCACTTTCTATTTCAGGATATGTCATTTCAAGTATAACTTGATTGTCATCAATCTTTAAAAAGCCATATGTATCTTCTTCATTAGGATTTCCTATCATTATATTTGTAGACTTTTTAGATAATTCATTTTTAAGTTCATTAATATCTATTTTACCATCATATTTTTTTTCTTTAATTTTTGTATTAATTATTATTTCTTTAAAGCCATTTTCATATTCATTTTCTAAATCATTATAAATATATTCATCATAATCTACTAATGATACTTTATTTGTATCATAACTATATTCAATAACATATTTTTTATTATTTTCTAATGTCAACATAATATCAGTTCCATATGTTGGTTGATTCTTTTCTATATTACTCAAATTATTTAGTTTACTTGGCAAGTCAAGTTTTACTAAATGAGCACCAGCTGACATATCAGATAAAGATGTAAAATAATATAGACTACCATCTTTTAATTCAAAGAGAAATTGCATTTCATGATACTGATCAACTTTGGATATTACATTTTTGGCATTTTTTATAAATGAAAATTTTGCAACATCATAATTATTCATATCATCAAAGCATATTTCTCCATCATCTGTATTTTCACATACAACTGATGGATGCATATAATATACATTACCTTTTTCAATATAGACAATGTAATATTTACCTATATTATCAAAACAATTTTTAATATCATCTTCATAGGAATACATTTCCATATTAGTTAATCCACATGATACAGACTTTTTCTTGGCTTCTTCAGCCGATATTTGATAATATTCAATTCCCTTTAAATTATTATAATAACTTTTAGTTTCATCATTAAGTTTCAAATACATTTCATCATATTTGTAAAAATGATTTAATTCATTATGATTATAAAATAAACTTGCTGATACTAATATTATTATCAAGCATATAAATACTATTAATACAATAATTTTTCTATTTTTCATAATTAAACTCCATATTCCATATTATTC
The DNA here is from genome assembly GCA_902778125.1 of uncultured Erysipelotrichaceae bacterium. Lineage (GTDB taxonomy): Bacteria > Bacillota_I > Bacilli_A > RF39 > UBA660 > CAG-1000. The sequence goes on from CACYWH010000002.1 coordinate 148,389, forward strand.
TTTAGCCTCAACAAAGTATAAAATGTCTGCTCCCTTTCTGTCATCATGTATGTACTTATACTCCATAAATGAAATTGAATTCTCCGTAAAAGTAGAATAATTATCTGAATGATATACAGTATATTTACCACTTCCTGCCTTATAATAATTAACTCTTGAATTTCCACCATCAAAATTATATCCAGTTTCACATTTCAAATTTTTCATAATATCAGCTAATTCGCGAATAGAAAGTCCAGAATCACGGATTACACTAGTACCAGTAATAAATATAAAATGATTATCATCTATCTGGCAAAAAGCTGATCTAAAGTCCGGAGCCGTATACCATGGTTCATATGAATTTTTAAATTCAGTAATTTCACCATTTTCTATCAATACTGGTGCAAAGCCATATGTATAACGTATGCCTGCTTTTTTTATTTGCTCTACAATCTCATTCTCTCTTTTTTTATAGGCTGTAAATTGATCTTGGTTATTTTTTAGTTGATCCCGTTTACTATTAGTTAGGGTATTACTTATAAATGTATGCATTTTATTATCACTACCAAGGCCACATACATATCTATCACTTAAAAATTTCCAATCAGGTTTTTTATTTGGATAGTCCTTATTAATGTCTTTATATAAAGCATCGAAAATATAATCATTTTCATTTTTAAATAGATCATTTTTTGCATTTGTTTTGTCATATCGCCTAAGGACTTTTCCTTCATACACAAATGTACTTATTGCAGGCTGCCCATCCCATGTATTTGGAGCTCTATATTTTTGTTCTAGTTTATCATAGTAACCAGTAATTGGTGCACTAGCATTAATTCCTACAAGTCCAAGTCCATATCCATTTGTTTGATAACCTTTTTTATTGATTTCATCAGCCATAGTCTTAGTAGGCATTCCTTTATCTGCATTTCCTGTTAGAACCGCTTGTGGTATTGCCACTTTTAATTGTTCATAAGGATTTTTAGCCCAAATATATGTAATTAAATACATACCCTCTTCCGTTTTCTTTTGATTTTTTAGCGTTGCTTTGCCTATTCTTCCTGTAAAATACTTTTTTATATCATATTTTAATGAATTACTGGAATATGACACTACTTGTTGCTCCCATCCAGCATATAATGTTGTATCATTTGTTTTATCATAATTTCTTGAGCTTGTTCCATCTGCATTATAATATTTTGTGCCTACAAATGGATTTTTATTATCATACCAACCAATAAATATAAATCCACTTCTTATTGGTTTTGTTGTGTTTATTGCTGGCATCGTTTGTCCATATGCAACTTTCACGGAACTATTATTCCATCTTCCTCCACCATTTAAATTGAATGATATTTTATGTTGTGTATTACTTACCCACTGTGCATACAAAGTTAAATCTTTTTTCAATGTTACATATGATTTATTATCGTATGAGGTACCACTTCCATCAGCTTTTGTGTTCCATCCTGAAAATACATAATTTGTTCTACTAAAACTATTTGCTTCTAACATAGTTTGTGTTTCAGAAGTAATCTTTTGAACCCTACTTGTATTAGTTCCATAGTTAGAATTAAATGTTATCGTAACTTCTTTTTCTTTCCACTCAGCATAATATGTTACTATTCCACTCGTTGCTACATTCTTAATGCTAGAATTTGCTTTTAAGATAGTACTATTATTTTCTTTTTTCCATCCGACAAATGTGTATCCGCTTCTTATAAATTCATTTGCTTTTAATGTACAGGCTTCACCATATGTACACGTATGACTTGCTACACTACCGCCTGTGCTTCCATTACCGTTATATTTTATTGTAAATGTATTTGCCTTCCATTGTGCATATAGAGTTGTTTGAGAATTAAATTTTACTTTAGCTTTATCTGCATATGATGTACCGCTTCCATCAGCTTTTGTGTTCCATCCTGTAAACGTATATCCTTTTCTAGTATATACATTAGCAGGTAAAGTTGTTATTGAAATTTTTTTCATACCCATGGCACCTGAACCACCATTAGGATTAAAAGAAATTGCAAAATCGTCCTTAATCCAATAAGCATGCATTGTATAATTTACTAAAGTATATACTTTTGTACTATCCTTTATTAATTTTCCACCACTGACAGATGTATACCAACCCATAAATATGTATCCATTTCTTACTGGCGCTGGCAATGTTCCATATGTTGTATTATATGTGATTTTCTTTGTCGCAGTCTTTTTATCATTACTTAATGTCCAACCGCTTGTTGCCGGTATTGTTCCACCTTCT
>CACYWH010000003.1 GCA_902778125.1 uncultured Erysipelotrichaceae bacterium
AAAACTTTATTGGTTAATTAAGGTTTTTTTATCTCGCAAATTAATTATATAACATTTTTTTATAAAAGAAAAGAGTATTGAACTTTGTCAACACTCTGACACATCATATGATGTGTTTTTGTTATATATTTAAAATATTTGATGCTATTTGAAAATAAACAAATAATGATATAGCATCTACAATAGTTGTAATGAATGGGCTTGCCATTACTGCAGGGTCGAAGCCTAATCTCTTAGCAAGTATGGGAAGCGTACATCCAATAATTTTAGCAATAATTATTACGATTATTAATGTTGAACATACAACTAATGCAATATTTATTGCAACTCTATCTATCAATAATAATTTAATAAAGTTTGCTATTGCAAGTGTTATACCTATTAAAATTGATGCTCTAAACTCTTTCCATATTACTTTAAGTGTATCACTAAATTCAATATCATTTAATGAAAGGCCACGGATAACAGTAACAGATGCTTGACCACCAGCATTTCCACCTGAATCCATAAGCATAGGTATAAATGAAGTTAATATTACACATGCAGCTAAAGAAGCCTCATAATGTTGAATTATTTTTCCAGTAAAAGTGGCTGAAATCATCAATAGTAATAACCAAGGTATTCTACTTTTCCAAATATCAAATACTGATAATTTTAAATATTCTTTTTCTGTAGGCGTGATAGCTGCCATTTTTTCAATATCTTCAGTAGCTTCTTCTTCGATAATATCTACAACATCATCGATAGTTATGATTCCAACTAGCTTATTTTCTGAATCAACAACAGGAACTGCTGTAATATCATAGTCTTGTATAATTTTAGCAACTTCTTCTTGGTCCATTAAAGTATTAACAGATTGGATATCATCATCCATTATATCTTTAATAAGTTTTTCTTCATTATTAACAACTAAATCTTTTAATGCAACTTTTCCAATTAATTTTCTCTTATTATCAATAACATAACATATATTGATTGTTTCTTTATCATCATATTCTTGTCTTATTTTTTTAATTGCATCTTTAATAGTTAAATCTTCTTTAAAATCTAGAAATTCTACTGTCATTATACTACCAGCAGAATTATCAGGATATTTAAGTAATTGGTTAATATCACGTCTAGTTTCTGGATCAACTTTTTTAAGTAATCTATGAACAACGTTAGCTGGTATTTCATCTATTAAATCAGTAGCATCATCTGCTGCCATATCATTAATAATATCAACTGCCTCTTTTTCAGTTAAAGAAGATATTATCATAGCTTCTTTATCGGTATCCATATAAGAAAATACATCAGCAGCAATATCTTTATTTAATAATCTAAATATTTTAACAAGTTCTTTCTGGGGAAGTTCTTCTAATATTTCAGAAATATCATATTCATTCATATCATTAAGAATTTTTTTGATTTCTGTGTATTTTTTTTCTTCAATTAATTTTTCAATATCATTTATCATAAAATACCTCCGCTTCTTTTTTCCCCATCATTATACTATAAAAACTTAAAAAAGTGTAAAAAAAGTGAAAATTAATTTAAAAATATACAAAATCTAGTATAATAATCTATGAAAGCGGTGAATTTATGAATAATGGTATACCAAATCATGTTGCAATAATTATGGATGGCAATGGCAGATGGGCAACTAGACAAGGTAAAAAAAGAACAGAAGGACATTATGCGGGTTATAAAAGATTAAAACAAACTGCATTATACATATTAGATAAAGGAGTTAAGTATCTAAGCGTTTTTGCTTTTTCAACTGAAAATTTTAAAAGAAGTGAAGAAGAAGTGAATTATTTAATGGATTTATTTGTTAGTGCTTTTAAAAGTGATATAAATTTTTTTATTAAAAATAATGTAAAAGTATTGTTTTCTGGTAGAAGTAAACCATTAAGTCAAAAAGTATTAGACGTTATGGATACTTTAGAAAAGAAAACTAAAGATTGTACTGGAGGAACTTTTAATGTATGTTTAAACTATGGTGGACAAGCTGAAATAGTTGATGCATGTAAGAAAGTTGCAAAAGAGTATAAAGAGAATAATTTAGATTTAGATAGTATTGATATGAATAATTTTTATAAATATTTATATAATGACTTACCTCCAGTAGATCTAATGATCAGAACTAGTGGAGAGCTTAGAATCAGTAATTTTATGTTATATAGTATTGCATATTCAGAATTATATTTTACTGAAACATGTTTTCCTGATTTTGATGAGAAAGAGTTTGATAAGGCTTTAGAATCTTATCAAAATAGAAATATAACTAAAGGTGGACTTAAGAAATAAGCATTATAAAAAATAAAAATGATTAAGAATCTTTCTTAATCATTTTTCTCTTATTTCTAAGAATGTAATAAATCCTAAAAGAATATTTTTTATATCTTTTTTAATGTTTAAATTATTTATCTGTTCTTTTGCTTTATTAAATAAAGTATTCATTTTTTCATTAGCATATTCTAATGCACCAGATTCAATAAATATTTTTTGAACTTCTTTTGTTGTATCTTTTTCCCCATAGTATTTTAATAATTCACTTAAATATTCTTTTTTGTTTGTTTTAATATATGAATAGAGTATTGTTTGTTTAAATTCTTCTATATCAGAACTAGTTGATTTACCAAGTTTTTTATCACTTCCAAATATTCCTAAAATATCATCTTTTATTTGAAATGCTATGCCTAAATCTATTAAAATATTTTTAAAAATATTAATAGATTTATTTGTTTGATTAGCAAGTATCATACCTAAAATGAATGGACCAACTATAGTATAGTAAGATGTTTTTAATTTATATATTTCTAAAATGTCACTTTCTTTTAATGTATGATTTTTATCATTTCTTTCAATAAATGGAAGATACACATCTAATATTTCACCTTTAATTGTTTTCATTACAATATCATTATAATAATATAAAAGTTTAGAAATATTTTTATCATTTTTATATGCATTAATGATAATTTGATTTGCATAATACATTCCATAATCTCCTAAACATAATGCAAGAGAAGTGTTTGTGGAATCATTAGAAATATTAAAGTTTTTATATTCTTCTTCATATTCTTTATGAATAGTCTTTTTACTTCGTCTAACATCAGCATTATCAATAATATCATCATGTATTAAAATGGATGTTTCAAAAGTTTCATAAGCAATAGATAAATCTTTTGAATAATTATCGTTTTTATTAAGTTTATAGCCTAAATCAATTAGGCATCCTCTTATAAACTTACCATCGTTATTCATTTTAATAAATTTATTTAATGCATTATTTATTATAGTATTATCATCAAATATTTTATTATTATAATAGTTTAATCTTCTTTTTAAAATTCTTAATTCATTTTTATAATAGATTATAAATTCTAATAGATTTGCATATTCATATATTTGTTCTTTTGGGGTAGAGGCTCCTCCTGTAAACGCTATCTTTGTTTTGGTAGTATAATTTTTCTTTTTAATAAAATTATAAAATTCTAATAAATCAGAAAAATAGTATGTTTTAACTTGTTTGGAAAGTAAATTAAATAATTCTTTAGTATTAGAACTAGATTTACCACCAATTACAAACATTACATCAATATTTTTAGCTGTTTCTAGAGAAGATGATTGAATGTTTTTTTGAGCAACACATATAGTATTTACAAAGTCATATTTAATGTTTTGTTTATTTAAATATTTTAGTAAATCATCTACTAAATTTTTGGATACTGTAGTTTGGCATACAATAAAATATTTAGTTTTTTTATTAATACTTTTATAATCATTTTTATCTTCAACAATTATTGCACTATTATTGCACCATCCATTAGTGCCAATTACTTCTGGATGATTTTTCTTACCAACAATTATGATATTTTCATGATTTAAATATTTTTGTTCTACTAATTCATGAACTCTTTTTACGTTAATGCATGTAGCGTCAAAATATGTTATATTATGCTTATTTAAATAATCAAATGTACTTTTTGTTTCTCCATGTGCTCTTATTACTAAAATGTCATCTTTTGTAACATTGTCTAGTGTGTCTATACAATAAATGTTTTTTTTCTTTAATTCATTAATAATATATGGATTATGAAGTATTTCTTTATAAATATATATATTTTTATTATTAAATTTATCTTTTAATTCTAATGCTAATTTTATAGCTTTATTAGCACCAGCACATGTACCAAATATTTTAGGATAATATATCATACCAATCACTTCCAATAAGATTATAACATATAAAAATAATATTTTATATGTTGTTATATTTATATATTTTTGGTAAAATGTTTATAAGGAAGTGATATTATGGTGAGTGATGAAACAACTGTAGTTGATACTGATAGTATTATTAATAAGAATACTAAAAAAACTCTTATTAAAATTTGTGAGGATTTGGAAGAAAGAGGATATAATCCAACAAAACAAATTGTTGCATATTTAGTAAGTGGGGATCCTGGATACATATCTAGTTATAAGGAATGTAGAAATAGAATACTCGAATTTAAGAGGGAAGATATACTAGAATTAATGCTAGTTAATTTTATAGAGAAATGATTTATTTAGGACTTGATTTAGGAAGCAAAACTTTAGGACTTAGTATAAGTGATAGGACTGCAACTATCGCTTCTTCTTTAGATGTCTTAAGATATAACACAGAAGATGAATTAATTAGTAAGTTAAAAGAAGTAGTAGATAAATACAAAGTAGATGCATTTGTACTTGGTAATCCTAAAAATTTAAATGGCACATTATCAGATAGAAGTAAAATTACTTTAGAGTTTAAAGAAAAATTAGAAAATTCTTTTAATATAGAAGTTATTATGCAGGATGAAAGATTATCTACTGTAGAAGCAGAACGTATGCTTATAACAAATAATACAAGACGTAAAAATCGTAAAAAGGTAATAGATAAGATTGCTGCGACTATAATACTACAGACATATTTAGACAGGAGGAAAAATGAAAGATAATTATATTACATTAAAAGATTCTTCTGGAAAAAAGCATGATTATAGAATATTACTTGATATAGAAGATACTAATTCAAAAGTTAATTATATGATTTATACAGATGAAAATAAGGATAAGAATGGTGATTTAATTTGTTATGCTTCAACATATGTTTTAAGCGATAAAGGAAATGTAACAAAATTAAAACCTGTATGTACTGAGGAAGAGTATGATTTTATTGGAAGAATACTCGGATCATTAGAAAGTGAGTAGTTATGAAGAAGTTAATTAAATTTATTTTTTTATTTTGCCTAATTGTTGTTCTTACATTGGTAGGACTATATTTTTATTTTATAAAATATCATGGCAAAAATGAGAGAGTCGTTATTAATATAGGTGAAGGTGAAACATATAGTACTATTGGAAATAAACTTAAATCTAATGGACTTATTAAATCAGAAATAGCTTATAAAATATATATAAAATTAAATAAACCTAGTTCATTAGAGCATGGTGATTATGTTTTAAATAAATCCTTTGATATTAAAGAATTAATTGAAACAATGGAAAAAGGTAGTGTTAATTTAGAAGAAACTAAAATGGTAACATTTGTTGAAGGTAAAAACATGAGATATGTTATCAATAAAATAACTAGTAATTTTAAAATTACTGAAGAAGAAATATTAAATAAACTAAAAGATGAAACATATTTAGATTCATTAATTTCAAAATATTGGTTTATAACTGATGAAATTAAGAACAAACAAATATATTATTCATTAGAGGGATATTTATACCCAGACACATATGAATTTTATGCATCTAGTTCTCTTGAAGATATATTTAAGAAAATGTTAGATAATATGGAAAATAAATTAGAACCTTATAAGGAAGAAGTTAAAAATAGTAAATATACTATTCATCAAATGTTAACCTTGGCATCTATAATTGAACTGGAGGCCTCTTCTGCATCAGATAGAAAAGGTGTTGCTGGTGTTTTCTATAATAGACTTAGTAATGGCTGGAGTTTAGGTAGCGATGTTACTACATACTATGCAGAAAAGATTGATAATTGGTCAAGAGATTTAAGAGTAAGTGAATTAAACAAATGTAATCAATATAACACTAGAAGTTCATGTATGAGTGGGAAACTTCCTGTAGGCCCTATATGTAATTCTGGAATTAAATCTATAGAAGCCACTATAGAGCCAAGTAATCATAATTACTTCTACTTTGTAGCAGATAAAAATGGAAAAACATATTTTAGTAAAACAGATAGTGAACACAATAATACAGTAAGAAAATTAAAGAGTGATGGTTTATGGATCAATTACGAGAGCTAATTAAAACTATTTATAATTATGGTGTTTTAAATAAAGTACCAATAATGAGTGAAGATACTATTGAAACAATAAATAATATTATAAATGAAAAAAATATTCATAGTATTTTAGAAATTGGGACTGCTATCGCATATTCAACTATTTGTTTTGCAAGTAATAAAAATATTGATAGGATAGTTAGTATAGAAAGAGACGATAATAGATATGAAAAAGCACTTCAAAATGTAAAAGAAAGTTGCTTAAATAATATTACTTTAATTCATGATAATGCTTTTAATGTTAATATTAATGATAAATTTGATTTAATTATAATAGATGCTGCTAAAAGTCAAAATATGAAATTTCTAGATAAATTTAAACTAAATTTAAGTAGTGATGGAATTATTATTATAGATAATTTAGATTTTCATGGATATGTTGGTAAAAGTAGTGAAATCAAAAGTAGAAATTTAAGACAGATGGTTAGAAAAATTGAAAAGTTTATAGATTATCTTGATAATAATGAAGAATTTGATGTAGAATACGTAAAAGTGGGTGATACAATCGGAATATGCAAAAGAAAAAATTTATAATTATACCTAAACATAAAGAATTGGAATTATATGAAAAATATAATTTCAATACTTTTATATTGCCTTTAAAAGATTATTCTATTGGATTTGATTCTTATTTTGATATTGATGAAATAAATGATTATTCTAATAAATATACAATTTATGTAATTATGAATAAATTTTTACATAATAATATTTATTCATTTAAGGATATATATAACAAATTTAATAAAAATATTAAGTTTATTGTAGAAGATATTGGTCTTACTGAAATAATTGATAAAGAAAGAATCGTACTTTATGAAAATCATATATTATCAAACTATAGTGCCATTAATTATTTAAATAGCATTGGCTATAATAATGTTGTTATTAATAATGATTTAACAATCAATGAAATAAAAGAAATAATTAATAAAACAAAATCTAATATATATTATTTTTATGTAGCTAAAAATAATTTAATGTATTCAAGAAGAAATTTAGTTACAAATTATAATAAGAACTATAATTTAAAAGAGACAAATAGTTATAATTTAATAGAAGAAGTATCTCGTAAAGTACTTAATATATATGAGGAAAAAGATGGTTCTATAGTTACATTTGATAAAATATTTTGTGCATCTAAATATTTAAATGAATTTAAAAATATTAATTTAATAATTAATTTAAGTAAGATAGATGATGTAAATGAAAAAATGATACTTGAAAATTATAGTAGTGAATCTTTATGTAATTTAATTGATAGTGATTATTATTTCTTAGAAAATGAAATTAAATATAAGGTAGGTGATCTTAAATGAAATATGAATTATTATTACCTGCTGGAGATTTAGATAGATTAAAGTTTGCATGTCTTTATGGTGCTGATGCTGTTTATATTGGTGGTTACAATTATAGTTTAAGAGCAAATGCTAACAATTTTTCATTAGATGAAATAGATGAGGCTGTTAAATTTGCACACGAAAGAGGTAAAAAAGTATATGTAACAGTCAATATGATATTTCATAATGAAGATTTAAAAGATTTAGATGAGTATTTAATAGCTCTTGATAAAATCGGCATTGATTCTTATATAGTTAGTGATTTCGCTGTTATAGAAGCAATTAAAAGATTGAATATTAAAACTAAGTTTTTCATATCTACTCAAAAATCTATTACAAATTTAGAAGCTGTCAAATTCTATAAAAATTTGGGTGCATATAGAGTAGTGCTTGCTAGAGAATGTAATAGAGATGATATTAAAAACATTAAAGATAATATAGATACAGAAGTCGAAGTATTTATTCATGGCGCAATGTGTACTAGTTATAGTGGAAGATGCGTAATGTCAAATTACGTTACAAAAAGAGATTCAAATAGAGGTGGATGTTCACAAGTTTGTAGATTTATGTTTGAGAATGATACTGATTATGAATATGCATTTTCATCTAAAGATTTGAATATGATAGATTATTTAAGTGATATGATGGATTTAAATATTGAATCATATAAAATTGAAGGTAGAATGAAAAGTTTATATTATATTGCAACTGTTGCTAATGCATATAGAACTATCATGGATCATAAAATAAATGGTACTCTAAATGAAGATATAATAAAATATTATAAAAAAGTATTAAATAGAGTATCTAATCGTGAAAACACACCACAGTTTTATGATAAAGTTCCTGGTGTAGAAGGACAATACTATAGTGGTAGACAAGAAATCAGTAATAAAGATTTCTTAGGATTAATATTATCTTATGATAAGGAAAAACAAGAAGCAACAATTGAGCAAAGAAATAAATTTAGTGTAAATGATATAGTTGAAGTATTTGGGCCTAATACAAGTGTTCAACAATTTAAAATTGAATATATTAAAAATGAAGATAATGAGTATGTAGATAGTGCTTCACATGCACAAGAAATAGTTAAAATTAAGGTTCCTTTTGATGTTTGTGAAAATGACATAATGAGGGTTCAAATATCTTGACAAAAAATGCATTTTATAGTATCATTTGTTGGTAACGAGAAAGAGGTGGCTTACATTGAAAAAGAAAGAAATTTTTTTAACAGGTGAAGGTTATTTAGAATTAGAACAAGAGTTACATTATTTAAAAACTGAAAAAAGAAAAGAGATAACACAAGTTTTAAAAGAAGCTAGAGCTTTAGGTGACTTATCAGAAAATTCTGAATATGATCAAGCTAGAGAAGATCAAGCAAATTTAGAACAGAGAATAGTTGAAATAGAGTATGCTCTAGAGCATGCTGTAGTAATAGATAAAGCTGAAAGTGATGGTAAAGTTAGTATTGGTTCTGAAGTAGAACTTAAGTATGAAGATGATGATGATACTGAAAGTTATAAAATCGTAGGTAGCCAAGAAGCTGATCCATTTAACAATAAAATTTCAAATGAAAGTCCGATAGCAGCAGCCATTTTAGGGCATAAAGTGGGAGATGTTGTTGAAGTATCATCACCAGATGGATTTTATAGTGTTAAAATTGTAGCAATAGGATAGAAATATCCTTTTTTGTGTTTATATAAAGGGAGGAAATATGAAAAAAAGTTACACATTAAAATTAGAGGGAAAAGAATGGAAAGATTGTTTAAAAGAAGCATTCAATAAAAAGAAAAAAGATATTAATATGGATGGATTTAGAAAAGGTCAAGTTCCATATGATGTATATGTTAAAAAAGTTGGAATTGAGACATTATATATGGATGCAGTTGATATGGCTGTAGACACTTTATATGCTAAACTATTAAGTGATAAAGAAACAATTACTCCAGCAGCAACTCCATCAATTGATTTAAAAGCTGTTACTGATGAATATGTTGAAATAGAATTCACTTTAGTATCTAGTCCAGAAGTAAAACTTGGTAAATATAAAAAATTAGGTGTTAAAAAAGAAAAAGTAGAAGTTACAGAAGAAGAAATTGAACATGAACTAGGACACTTAAAAGAACAATTTGTAGAAGTAAAATCAAAAGACAATGATGAAGCAATTAAAGAAGGCGATGTTGCTGTTATCGATTTCGAAGGTTTCTTAAATGGTGTTGCTTTTAAGGGTGGAAAAGGTGAGAATTATTCATTAACTATTGGTTCTCATACATTTATTCCTGGATTTGAAGAAGCATTAGTTGGTCTTAAAAAAGGTGACAAAAAAGATATTAATGTTACTTTCCCAGAAAACTATAATTCTGAAGAATTAAAAGGAAAACCAGTTGTATTTAAAATTAAAGTTAATGATGTTAAAGAAAGAATTTTTCCAGAATTTAATAAAGAATTCTTTGAAGATTTAAATGTAGGTGGAGTAAATAGCCTAGATGATTTAAAGAATTATATTAAAGAAAATAAGAAAGCTGAACGTGAACATCAATTAGAAGATGATTATTTATTTAAATGTTTAGATAAAGTAGTAGAATCTGCTAAATTCGAAATTCCTGAAGAAATGACTGAAGATGAAGTTAATAGATTAGTTCGTGAATTCTCTGAAAAATTACAATATCAAGGATTAAAATTAGAAGATTATTTAAAATTTGCTAATACTAATTTAGAAGAATTTAAAGGTACACTAAAAGATGAAGCAAATAAGAGAGTAGGATATAGACTTGTTATGGATGCTATTGTTAGTGCTGAAAAATTAGAAGTTAGTGATGATGAATTAGAAAAAGGCCTTGATGAAGCAAGTAAACAATATGGAATGAAGAGAGAGGATTTTGAAAAAGAAATCGGATCTAAAGAATTATTCAAATATGATATGTTAATGAAAAAAGCAATGAAAGTTGTTACAGAATAATTAATAAACTAGTATTTAAATACTAGTTTTTATATTAAAAATAATATATAATTGAAATTGAAAATAGAAGGAGGAAAAATGAAAAAAATAGGACAATCTTTTGGAGGAATTGTTGGGGGATTAATTTTTATAGTTATTGCAGTAATTCTATTATGGTGGAATGAAGGAAACAATGTAAGAAATCTGAAGACAACATCTGAAATGTCAAAAACATACATTGATATAAGCAGTGATTCTATCAATCCAAATAATGAAGGTAAATTAGTTGCTACTTATGGCAAATTACTAAATGAGGAAGAATTATTTGATACTGTATTTGACGTAAAAGTTGTAACCCCATTATTAAAAAGAATTGTAGAAGTTTATCAATGGAAAGAAGAAAGCGAAACGGATGAAGATGGTGAAACATACAATTACACGAAAGTTTGGAGTTCAGAATTGATTGATTCAGGTTCTTTCCATGAATCAAATCATATTAATCCTACTACTAAACCTTATCAAGATGAAGAATTTACCTCTACTAATGTGAAAGTTGGAGCATTTAATTTAAGTGTAGATCAAATAAAATCACTTAGTACTAAAGGCACTGTTTCAGAATTTAATCAAGAAAAAATTTCAGAATTGGACTATACAATATATGGTAGTTATTTAACAAATTCTGCTAATCTAAATAGTCCACAAATTGGTGATGTGAGAATTTCATTTGAATATAATAATTCAACAGATGTTAGTATTCTTGCCGTTCAAACTGGTAATACTTTTACTGACTTTGTATCTTCAAGTGAAAAAAGAATTAATAGAGTAATGGACGGAGTTCATTCTGGTGCTGAAATGATTGATGTAATTAAAACTGAAAACAGGATGTTAAAGTGGATGCTTAGAATAGTTGGTATTATATTATGTATTGGAGGCTTTTCTGTAATATTAAAACCAATTAGCACAATTACAGGATTTATACCAATTGTTGGCAATGCAGTTGGAGCAGTAGTGTTCGTGGTGTCTCTTTTATGTGGACTAGCGCTTTCACTTATTGTTATAGCCATTGCATGGATAAGATTTAGACCATTACTTGGAATTGGATTGTTGGTGGTAGCCTTAATACTTGTATTCTTATTAGTAACAAAATTAAAGAAAAAGAACCAATCAGCTATGATAAATAATGAATCTATATCACAAAATGATAATATAAATAGTAATCAAAATATGTAAAAAAGACTAGTATTTAATTAAATACTAGTCTTTTTAATAATTAATTATTTGGATTCATAAGAGAAAGTGAAACTTTTTCTTTTTCCTTATTTATATCTATTACATAACATTTAACTATATCTCCAACACTTAATACTTCACTTGGATGTTTAATATATTTATTAGTTATTTTAGAAATATGTACTAAAGCATCATTATGAAGTCCAATGTCTATAAATGCACCAAAATCCACAACATTACGAACTGTTCCTTCAAGTTCCATTCCTAATTTTAAATTATCAATAGTTAATATATCGCTTTTTAAAAGAGGCATTTCATAATTATCTCTGTAATCTCTATTAGGCGCTTTTAAGGATTCAATGATATCAGTTAGAGTATACATATCAATATCTAATTCATGAGAAATAGAAGGTATATCTATTTCATTAAGTTTGCTTATTAGTTCCTTTGAACCCAAATCTTTAGTTGAAAATCCTAAATGATCAAGTAGTTTTAATGTTTTATCATAGCTTTCAGTATGAATGTTAGTCACATCTAATGGATTAGTACCATCAATTACACGCATAAATCCAATTGCCTGTTCATAAACCTTATCATTTAATAATTTCTTCTTTTTTATTTCTTCTCTTGATTTGATTTTTCCATTTTCCTCTCTATATTTAATAATCTTATCTATTGCACTTTTAGTAAGACCAGAAATATATTTTAAAATAGAAGGGGAAGCAGTATTTATATTAACACCGACATTATTTACACATTTAGTAACTGTAAAATCTAAACTTTCAGATAACTTTTTCTGAGAAACATCATGCTGATATTGACCAACACCAATAGATTTAGGATCAATTTTAACAAGCTCATTTAAAGGATCTTGTAAACGTCTTGCTATTGAAATGGCACTTCTTTTTTCTACAGTTAAATCTGGGAATTCACTAATTGCAAGCGGACTTGCTGAATATACAGATGCTCCAGCTTCAGATACTATTGCATATTTACATGTTTTAATATCTTGTAATGTTTCGCTTACTAATTTTTCACTTTCACGAGAAGCTGTTCCATTTCCAATAGAAATTAATTCTATATTATATTTGCTAATTAAATCCTTTAACACTTTTTTAGATTGCTCCCATTCATTTTTAGGTTCATGTGGGTATATTACTGAAATATTTAATACTTTTGATGTAGGATCTATTACCGCAAGTTTACAACCAGTTCTAAAAGCAGGGTCAAATCCTAAAACAGTTTTATCTTTCATAGGTGGTATCAATAAAAGGTTTTCTAAATTTTCTTTAAATACTTCTATAGACTCATCTTCGCTCTTTAAAGTAAGTTCACTTCTTATTTCACGTTCCATAGAAGGACCAATTAATCTTTTATAACTATCACTTATAGCATCTATAATATATTCATTACATGGACTTTCTTTTTTAATAAGTTTACTTTTTAAATAATTTTCAATATCTAAAGTATTTACATCAATAGATACATTTAATACTTTTTCATTTTCACCTCTATTAATAGCTAATACTCTATGAGGTTTAATATATTTTACACTTTCATTAAAATCATAATACATTTCATATGTTTTATTTTCATCATTAGCATTTTTCTTTAATTTAGAAGTTATTATTCCATTTTTATAAAAATAACTTCTAATCCATTTTCTAAAGTACGCATTATCACTTATCCATTCAGCAATAATGTACTTAGCACCAGTAATAGCATCTTCACGAGTTTTTACATTATCATTTAAAAACTTATCAATAGCTTCATTACTTAAATTAGTAGGTTCACTCATTATTATTTTAGCAAGCCCTTCAAGTCCATTCTTAATAGCTTCAGTTGCTTTTGTTTTCTTTTTTTCTTTAAATGGAGCATAAATATCTTCAACTTCAACTAATTTTTGAGCGTTCATTACGTTTGATTTTATTTCATCAGTAAGAAGTCCTTTTTCATCAATTAATCTTATTACATCTTCTTTTCTTTTGAGAAGATTAACTTGATATTCATATACCTCATTAATTTTTCTAATCTGTTCTTCATCAAGAGCGCCAGTTGCTTCTTTTCTATATCTTGCTATGAAAGGAATTGTGTTTCCATCTTCAAGAAGCTTTAGAACAGTCTTTGCTTGTTCACTCTTAATGTTTAATTCTTCACTTATTTCGTTAATTATATTTTCATTCATTTTTAAACTCCTAACATTAATATTCTATCAAATTTTCATATTTCAACCAATAGTTAGGCACTTTATTTTACATGATTTTTCTTGACTTATTATCAATAATAGAGTATTATTTATATATGCCGTGGAGACATACTCAAGAGGCTGAAGAGGCGCCCCTGCTAAGGGTGTAGGTCGGGAAACTGGCGCGAGAGTTCAAATCTCTCTGTCTCCGCCATTAAGTAAATAACTCAAGATTTCTTGAGTTTTTTATTGTTTTATACTAAAAAACTTGCATTATTTGTCGAATTTTGTTATTCTTATGTTAAGAAGATAGATGTGAGGATGTGTAATATATGAATGAAAATACATTTATGGAAACTACAGCTATAATAGATTTAGATGAGCAATTAAAAAAAGAACAAGAATTATTAAATACAATTAGAATGGAACCAATTATTGAAAAAACAGTTATGGAAGAAGAACCTATGGTTACTAAGAAGAAGAAAATGATTAGATTTGCTGATTATGTACTTATGACATTAATTGTTCTATTGAGTGTTGCATTTGTAATGGTAGTTTTAAAAGTAAAATAAACAAGACTTAATGTCTTGTTTTCATTTATAAAATATTATATAATCTTAAACGTGAAAGAGGTGTATTATGACTAATAAAGATTTAGCAGAATTAATATTTCCAAATATAGATAAAACAGTAGAAGATTATGAAAAAATGTATCCAGAAAGAGGAAATGTAGTAGTAACTAGAATAGCGCCATCTCCAACCGGATATATGCATATAGGTGGTATTTATCAATCAATAGTTGATTACATTATTGCTAAAAGAA
The DNA here is from genome assembly GCA_902778125.1 of uncultured Erysipelotrichaceae bacterium. Lineage (GTDB taxonomy): Bacteria > Bacillota_I > Bacilli_A > RF39 > UBA660 > CAG-1000. The sequence goes on from CACYWH010000003.1 coordinate 14,845, forward strand.
ATAATGGTGTATTCATGTTAAGAATTGAAGATACCGATCAAAAAAGAGAAGTAAAAGAAGCTGTTGAATTAATTCATGATGCATTAAACACTTATGGATTAATACCCGATGAGTATGAGGAAGATGGTAAAGTAGTTGGTAATTATGGACCATATGTTCAAAGTGAAAGAAAAGAAATATATCAAGCATTTATTAAACATTTAATTGAGATAGGAAGAGCATATCCATGTTTCTGTACTAAAGAGGATTTAGATGAATTAAGAGTGATGCAAGATCATAAAAAACAAAGAACTGGATATTATGGTAAATATGCCAAATGTAGAAATTTAACTGTTGATGAGATGATAAATAATATTAAAGAAGGTAAACCTTATGTTATCAGATTTAAATCTATGGGAGATTTTGAACATAAATTTAAATTCCATGATGAAGTTAAAGGAGATTTAGAACTTTCTGAAAATGATGAAGACTTTGTTATTATGAAAAGTGATAATGGTCTTCCAACATATCATTTTGCTCATTTAGTTGATGATCATTTAATGAGAACAACTTATGTTGTTCGTGGTGAAGAATGGTTAAGTAGTGCGCCTAAACATGTAGAATTGTTTCAAGCATTTAATTTTGAATTACCTAAATATGTACATACACCTTTAATCATCAAAAAGGAAGGAAATAGCATTAGAAAAATTAGTAAGAGAAAAGATCCTGAAGCAACTATGAGTTATTATAGTGAACATGGATATCCAAAAGAAGCAGTTATTGAATCTTTAATGACTATAATAAATTCAAACTATGAAGAATGGCATACAGAAAATCCAGATAAGACTTTCCTAGATTTTGATTATAATCCTACTAAAATGTCAGCTGGTGGAGCATATTATGATTTAGAAAAATTAAATAGTCTATCTAAAGATATTATTTCTAAGAAAAAAGCACATGATGTATATTTAGAATCATACGAATGGGCTAAAAAATATAATCTTAAATTAGCTGAATTAATAGATAATAATCCAAGTTACTATGAAAGCATACTAAATATTGAAAGGGAACAAGAAAAGCCTCGTAAAGATATAGCATATTATGCTATGATTGAAGATTTAATTTGGTATATGTTTAATAGTGAATTTGATAATAGAGAAAAAACATATGAATGGAAAAATGTAACTGATATAGGTGAAATTAAAAATATTTTGCATACTTATATAGAAAAATATTATGATGCAAATGATGATAAAGATACTTGGTTTAATAAGGTAAAAGAGTTGTGTGACGAATTAGGTTATGCATCTAATATTAAAGAATACAAACAAAATCCTGATAAATATAAAGGAAATGTAGCTGATATTAGTACTGTTATAAGAGTCGCTGTTACAACAAAATCTAACACGCCTGATTTATATGAAATACTAAAATTACTTGGAAAAGATGAAATATTAAGAAGAATTGAAATATTATAAAAGTGTTTGTTTTAAATAAACACTTTTTTTAAATTAAGTATTGAGTCATAAAATCAATGTTTATTGACAAAATTACGATAATGTATTATATTATTTATGGCATAGGGGTATGGTGTCAATGGTAGCATGCCGGTCTCCAAAACCGTTTGTGTGGGTTCGAATCCTACTACCCCTGCCAATATGATAGGAAGCTCGAACTTTTTTGTTTCGAGAGTAATAAATTGCTAACTAGAAATAGTTAGTTTTTTTGTACTTTTGAAGAAAGTGAGGGTGATTATTATGTATGAAAATATAACTAAAACTTTACAAATAAGTAAAGAATTAAATAATAAGATTGGTTTTATATGCCGGTTTGCTTGTGTTAAGTATGAATTAATACCAGGTAATATTATATCGGTTAATAATACTAATATTTGCTATGTAAGACCGCATATATTAAAAGTTAAAGGAAATGATTATCTTATATTTGAAAACTCTGATATAGTCTTTAAAAATGGTTATAAAGAGAAAATAAGACTAATAGACCTAGAAACTGAACTAAAAAGCATTGACAACTCAAAATAAATGTTTATAATAAAGAATCAATAAAAGAAGAAGTATCTTCGGAATTGGAGGTACATCATGATTAAGCTGAAGAATCAGTTATTTAAAAATATTTATATAAGCGTTTTAAGAGGAGTTAATGCCCTATGTCAGTAGGATGTTGACCCCTCTTTTTAAATTAAAGGAGAGGATAAAATGGATGAAAAAATAAGAGTTGCAGGAATATATGCAAGAGTATCAACTGAAGATCAAGCAAGAGAAGGTTTCTCAATGGGAGAACAAGAAGAAAGATTAATTGAGTATTGTAAGTTTAAAAGATATCAAATTTATAAAGTATATAAAGATCCAGGAATAAGTGCTAAAAATGATAAAAGACCTTCATATCAAGAAATGCTAAATGATATGAAAGAAGGTAAAATAAATGTAATAGTTGCTTTCAAACTTGATAGATTAACAAGAAGTGTTTTTGATATTGAAAAACTTATGAAACAAGTAAATGATGCAGAATGTGAAATAGATTGTATGGCTGATGAGTCTAACACTGTCACTTCTAATGGAAGAATGGTAATGAGAATAATAACATCAGTTTCTCAAAATGAAATAGAAAAATGTTCAGAAAGAACTAAATTAGGACTTGCAGGAACTATTAAACAAGGACATATTCCTTCAGTTGCACCAGTAGGTTTTAAAAGAGATAATAAGAAGTTAGTAGTTGACCCACTAACAAAAGATGTAGTTATTAGAGTATTCAATTTATATGTTGAAGGACTATCGCATCAAAAAATAGCTAATTTATTTAACAAAGAAAAAGTATTAGGAAAAACAAATTGGACGGACGCCACAATTCATAAAATGCTCCATAATGAACTTTATATGGGAGATTATATTCATGGTAAATCTCAAAAGTATCCAAGATATTATGAAAAAGTTGTTGAACCAATTGTTTCAAAAGAAATATGGGATGTATGCCAAGATCAAAGTAAAAGAAATGCTAGACATTATGAAAGAACAGCAACTTATCTATTCTTAAATAAACTTAAATGTCATAAGTGTGAATGTTTTCTCGCTGGTGCTACTACTACAAAAACAAATGGAAATAAATACTTTTATTATAAATGTGAAAAATGTGGAACATATTTTAAAGAGGATACAATAGAAGAAGAACTTTTAGATACATTTATAAAACTTCAAGAAAAAGAACAATTATTAAATGATTACTATACACCTTTTATTAAATCTAAATTAGAAAATCATTCAGAAGAATATAAAAAGGAATTAAAAGAACTTGATAAACAAATAGATAGAATTAAAACTGCTTATATAAAAGGTATTATGAAAATAGAAGATTTTGAAAATGATATTAAGCAAATAGAATTTAGAAAAAAAGAAATTAATCATAAAATAAAAGAACAAAAAGAATATAATAATATGAATTTTACTTGTGATGATTTAATGATATTTGAAGATAAGCAAAAGGTTGATTATTTTACAAATCCAGGAACGTATTTATCTCTTATAACAAATTGGATAATGTTAACTAAAAAAGATAAACATAAATTAATTTCACATTATATAGATAATATTGAAATTGAAAGACATGGAGATAAGATAAAAATTATAAATATAAATATGTTGAAGTCTTATTTGTCAGATCAATTAAAGAATCATAAAGAATATGGAACACCTAATAGTTTAGAATTATTTGAAGGAACTGATGGAGTCATAGCACTTAATACAGAACTTAGAACAAGTAAAAGTGCAATTAGTTATTTTACAAAATTAAAAACTTATATGAAGCAATATACCGATTGTAACTTTAACTATATTGAGAATTATTTTGATTTAAATAAAAGTGAACCATCAGTATTAATGAAGAAAACTGAAAAGATACTAAGAATAATTGCTCTTAAAGGAGATAAAAAAATTGATAAGATTAAACTAGGTATAATTACAATTGATTTAGGTAAAGTAAAACATTTATATAAAGATGAGTATAAGAATTTTATAAATGAGTTTTCAAAAGAATATATTGATTTGGTTAGAAAGGAGTTTAATAAGAAGTTTGGGATGGTTTAATCGAAGGCTCTAAGAAATTAGCCCACGGACTAATTGTATGCTCTGCGTACAATTATCCTAGGGGGTTAGAGTTTTTGACAATAATAAATTATTCAAAAAAAGAGAGGGGATTTTATATGAGTGATTTATCTTATTCTTTACATTTAGGAAGTGATAAGAATAGAAAAAATATTTCTAGATCAAATAATAATTTAAGTAATACTACATCATTATCAAATAATGCTATTCAAAATAAAAGACAACTATCAAAAGTGGATAATCATAATGCAAGAAAGTATGATAATGATACAGATAAAATATCTATTTTAAAAGGAACTGATTCAGTATATAATGATGTTGAAAAATTATATAAAGATATATTTGATAAATCTAGAATAGAATATAATAAAAAACAAACAAGACCAAGTAGAATGATAGATAATTATTTTGATAAGATATCTAATGATGAAAAAAGAGACCTTGCTTGTGAAATAATAATTGAACTTGGAGATAAAGATTTTTGGGAAGATAAAGATATTTTTTATAAAGCAAAAATGGAAGAAGTATTTAAAAAGCAAATATCTGATTTAGAAAATTTAGTTCCTAATTTTAAAATAGCAAATGCAATAGTTCATTATGATGAGACTAGTCCACATTTACATATAGTTGGAGTTCCAATTAAAGAAGGAAATAAAAATGGTATGTCACTTCAAGTTGGTAAATCTGATGTATTTACAAAAGAGTCATTAGCTGATATTCAATTGAATATGAGAGACTTGTGTATCCAAAAATTTAATGAAGTGTATCAAACTAATTATGAGTTAAAAGAAAAAGTATTAGGAAGAAATAAAGATATACATGTTATGGATATGGAAGACTATAAAGAAACTATGAAAGAAATAGAAACAAATAGAAATAGTATTAAAAAGACAACTGATTCCATAAATGAAATTAAAGAAAAATCAAAAGAAATAAAAAACATATTAGAAAGTTTAGATTCTAATTTATTAAATTATAAACTATCTAAAAGAGATAAATATAAAATAGAAAAGTATGTCAATGAAATGAATAAGTTAAATGAACAATATGAAGAATTATTTAAAATATCTTCATCTATTCAAGCAATTAAAAGTAATAATGAAGAATTAAAGTCTAGTTATAAGCATGAAAAGTCTCAAAGAACAGTTTTAACAAGTCAATTAATGAGTTTGCATGATAGAGTTAGTAATGAAAATAATAAAAATGCAATATTAGAATATAAACTTGAAGAAGCAAAAGATAATAAATTGTTATTTCTTAAATCTTTAAGCGAAGCAATACACAATAATCCAAAAGATAGGTTTCCTAAAGAATTTGCTAAAAAATTATATGAGAAAAGAGTATTAAACAGATCAGAATATAGATGTGTTATTGATACTAACTTATCATTTTTCAATCCCAGTGAAGTAGAAGCAGTATTACATAAATTAAATCAAGAAGCAGAACAAGCATCAGAAGATTTTTATAATATGCATAGTGATTTTTAAAAGAAAAATTCAAATAGCTTGCAAATAACAAATTATTAATATATAATATTAGGACATAAGGGAGGCTATTTATGAGTGAAATGTATTCAAAGGCAGAAGACTGCAGTTTATTAGCAGCTAAATTAAAGGATAAAATAGGATATAAAATAGTTTTTTATGGTTATACCAATACACCACTACCAAGTGGTAAGTATTTATCATCATATAGGATTAATAATGGGGAACAAATGTTTAATGGACAATGCTTACCATTCTATTTTAAGTATTCTAAAAATGAGTTTTTAAGAATTAGTGTTGGTTGTAATCATTTTGGAAGTTCTCTTGGGGAAAAATTAGCTGCTTTAAGCGACTTCTATGAAATATTGAGTGAGGAGTACGGAGAACCCGATGTATTCTATACTACTAAAGAAGATGATGAAGGATTGCTAACATTACAATGGTCTTTTATAAATAAAGAGGAAGAAATAGAAAAATTTAAAAGTGGAAAATATTTTGATGATGCTGAAGTAAATAAATTAATAATATTTGGCGAAAAGAGAAACGGTGAAGAAAATAACTTGAGTGATAAAACAAAAAGAATTATTTCTAAAAGAATGGGATTACCATTTGAATTAATATATTTAGTAGATGAAAATTTCATTAAACATAAGAGTGGAGAAGATTTGCACTTAGCATTTGATAATCCAAAAACTTTAAAACTTAATAATTAATTGGCATACATAAACTATGGCTTTTTAAATGGTTACTATGACTTTTTAAATGGTTACTATGACTTTTTAAATGGGGTTAGTGATTGACATAGTGTATCAATTGTGATACAATATGGTTGCATTTTAAAAAGAAGGGGGAATATTTAAAATGGAAAATAAAGATTATGAAATTTTAGAAATTGATAAGGGAGAAAGAATATTTAAAGCATTAAGAAGAGCTGCTATTGTTTGTAATAGTGTTTCATTGGCTTTAGGATTAGCAATTTGTGGGGCCAAGACTCTTCAAAAAAAGAATAATTCTAAAACTATTGAAAATGGTTATTTTAAGAATTATTATTTTAATGGTGGATATGTTATGGAAGGCAATAAATATTATGTAAAGTCAACTATCTACACAGAACCTATTGCAATAACACAAGATGGTGAAACTAGACATTGTGCACCGGAAGGATTTGTTTTAGGTAAAGATGGACGTTGTTATAAAATTGAATATATTTCATATGCAGTTGCTCCGGATGGATACGTTTTGGATGAAGAAACTGGAAAATGTTGGAGTCTTGAAAAATTAAATTTAGTTGAATCTACATATACACCAGAAGAAGGATATCATTTAGAACAATATGAAGAAGATGAAAATTATTCTTATGTGGTTCAAGATGGTTATCATTTAGAATTATGTGAAGATGAGGGACCTGGTTTAAAACGAAATTATTTAATAAAAGATGGTTATCATTTAGAACATGGTGGTAAAATTGTAAAAGATGAGCTTCCAAAAGTTCTTAAAAAATAGCAAATAAGAAGGGAAAAATTAAAATAAAATTTACAAATGAACAAATAATAGATATTCAAAATACATGCAAAGAAGTATGCAAAGGAAATTTATCAGTAGAAGAAGGAAACACATATTTAAAAAAATATGGCTTAGAAAATTCTGCATACTCTAAAGATGGAAAACCAATATTAAAGTTCTCGAATGGTGAAAATTTAAGATTTGGTGAATTATTATGTTCTCAATGCTATATCGAATATATTAAAGAAGATGACACTAGAAATAAGTGGAGAAGATAATTAAAATTATATTGCAAAATAAAAGCTATAGATTAAAACAAACTTATGACTTTAAATGTTAAAACACTATATAAATGGTGACTTTTTATAACAATATAATGAAATATATATTTAATTAGGAGGTGTATTTGTATGTATGTATATCTTATATATGAACAAATATTTTGGGAAATGAAAGATGTTGTAGAAAGATATCGAAAAGGAGAAAATCTTGATTTTTCTGAAATGAATAGTGTCATGGAACGTTTGATACATGGAGCAGAATCTCATAAGGAAATGATTACTGATAAAAGAAAAATCGGAGATAAAGAATTTTATGATATGCTAAGAGAATTTGCATATATAACATGGTCTGAAATTGATAGTTTGAGAGTTTTAGAAACTGTTCCAATCAAGGTGGAAAAAAATCGTGATTTAATATGTAATGAACATAACTTTGTTGACGAAAGTGGAAAATATTTTAAATATGCACTTAAATACATTAAAAAATTTGTTGTCTCAAACGGCATACTTGAGGATCTTTTTGACGATAATTTAGATAATATTAATATACAAGTAGAGAACGCCACTGTTCCAGGATATGAAGGAAGTAAGAACGAATGGGATCTTGTTTCTCAAGAATATGCAAAAGAGTTTGAAGAACGTGGATTTGCAAGAAGATTAAAGCAGTTAAATGATACTAAATTTGGAAAATAAATAATTAGTCATAGCTTAAATGAAATGAAACTATGGCTTTTTAAATAATTTAAAAATTTGATTTTGCAAAGTCAAAAAAAATATGGTAATATTAATTTAGTTAGTAATATATTACTACTATTTTAAAGCATTATCTTGTTGCTCTACACAATTAAGATACGTGCCAGTAGAATATTTACTCTAACTTTTTAGTTAGAGTTTTTATATTGTGCTATAATTGATGTGTAAGATTAGGTTGTGGTTATAATGAATGTGATTTTTTTAGATATTGATGGTGTTTTACAACCTTTTAATTCTAAAAATAGATTTTTGCATAGAGATAGAGATTTAATTAAGATTTTATCAAATGCTTATAATGTAGATTATTCTATTTATGATTATTATGATGTTGCTGCAGTATATTACGATTGGGATGAACAAGCAGTTTATAGATTAAAATATATACTAAATGAAACTAATTCAAAAATAATAGTATCTTGTAATTGGAGAAGCAATAAGTTTCCAAATAAGATGAAAGATTTATTAACAATTCAGGGGCTAGATAATTATTGGTTTACTGATAATGTCATATTACATAGACAACAATTGTACGATACTCTACAAATAATAAGATTTAGAGAAATATGTGATTCATTAAATAAATATGACATTGATAACTTTGTGGTATTAGATGACTGGAAGGAAATGGTAGAATTCTTCCCTAATCATTCAGTTATTACTCATAATGTTATAAGTGATGATAATATGACTAAATGTATTAGAATTTTAAAAAGATAAATATTGAAATAATTTAATAAAAGATATTGGTTTGTGAATCAATATCTTTTAATTGTTTTTATTTTTAAACTATGGTTAATAAATTATTTTTTTAAAGATAAAACATTCACTGACTTTGGCTCTTTTAAATATTCTTTAACAGCGACTAAATTGAATTTAAAACATCCTAGTGTTTCTTTATATAATTCTTTTAATCCTTCATAATCATATTCTTTTCCTTCATTAATTGAATCATGTTTTCTTAATTCAGGTGAATCTGCATAGCTTAATAATCCATTCAATACTAATTGATCAGACTTACTATAATTATAAATAGCATTATCACGTTCAAGTCCAACAGATTCTGAATTTTTTCTGAATGTTGGATAATCATTATTTAAGATTGTTTCTATGTATGAATATAAATCGGGAAGTTTAGTATATGAATAATTATATGTAACATAATCACAACCATTTTCAGTATGATGTACTATAGTTTCTGGATATAGTGTTGCATTTTCATATCTAAAACTTATGACTTTATAAAAGAAAGAAGCAACTCTTTTTTTAATAATTTTTTCTGTAGCAGGCCAATTAGTTATATCTCCCGCTATTTGAGCCTGACTAATTTTAACATATTCATATTTTTTTAATTTTTTTAGTATTTCCTTTAACATTTCTCTGTCATAATCAACGGAATAAAATTCTTCGCCGTTTTCATTTTTTTGAATAAAATTCATAAACCCTCCATTATGTCTTAATATTATACATACTAATTATTTCCATTTCAAGTTATATTTCAAAAGAAGATATTGGTTTTTATAGCTAATATCCTTTGTTAATTATTAAAATCTCTTAACTTTTATTTTCCTAGATGAATTATTACATAGATTTATTTTTTCAAGAGTTGTTGATGGAATTCTTCCACAACTATTAATATGACTAATTACTTGTCTCACTTGCCTTAAAGCTTTTTTATTTTTTAAATCTGAAAGGTATACGGACATATCTTTTATAATTGGAATCCAAAGAGTTTTACATTGAACTTTTACATATTCATAAGCCGTTAAATATACTATTGCATAACTATAATTTTTTAAACTAATATTCTGAGTTTTTATAGTATCAATATAATAATCATATTTTTTTCCATTAATATGATAGTTTTCTATAGATTCTTCCTTTTGTTCTCCATCTACTCCCACTAAGCCATCAGTAATCATTTTTGTTTCAATTAGGGGAATTTCTATAGTTTCTCCATCAGGTGTATTAACATGCTTTGAAACTTTAATAATTTCAATATTCCCGTTATTGTTTAATACTTTAATTTTCATAATTGCTCCTCATAAATAAATTGTTCTTTATTGTATAATAATCATTAATAAAAGTCAATTTAAAAAAGCCATAGTTTTATTTTAAACTATAGCCCAAATAATTTATTTTTTTATGATAAAACAATCACTAACTCTGGCTCTTTTAAATATTCTTTAATGGTTGTTTTATTAGTTTTTTTTGATATGGTTTATCTCGCCACATTTCTTCTGGCATATATTTAATACTTGAAGGTCTAGCAAACTTTATTTCAATCATATTCCCTAGCATAACATAATTATGTGAAAGTACATATCCCAATCCTGTTTTTTTTAAACTATAATCTACCTCTTTACAACTTCTTTCGGGATATTGCCCAATGCAAATAGAGCCTAAAGTTCTTTTCTTATTTTTTTCTAAATTTATAATATCATTAGAATTATTAGGACTTAGAGTTATTGAAAAAATTACTCTGTCAACCCCATTAGTAGTTTGCATCTTAAAAATGTATAAATCTCTACACATTATATAAAACTTATAATAAATTGTTGGATTGACTTCACTCTGTATATTATAAAAAGGATCTTGCTTATCATCTAAACCCCAATTATTATTAGTTCCTTTAATATAAGTGGTTTGAATATTATTTAATAATTCCTCAGGCAACTCTTTTATAAAATTAATAGTTTTTCCCAAATATAGATTCTTAACTTTTAACATATACCACAGTGATAAATCATATTCTTTTCCGAATATCATACAAGCCCCTCTCTATGCTCTAATATTATAATCAATTATTATTCTATTTTCTAGTTATATCACAAAAGGAAAAAATATAGCTTTTAATATTATCTATCTTTTTCTAATTCTTTTTAAATGTTCACTAACTTTTCTTTCTTCTTTAATATCCATTATCTTAGTTTTTTTATTAAGATAAACATCTAGCATTAATTCTTGATTTGGCATTTCTCTTTTTGCTTGAAATCTGCTGTTATCTCCAGCCAAAGTTAAAATTATATCACCCTGGGTAATAACTATTACAGAATTTTTCATTTTTGCCCATTCGGAACAAACATATACTGCATTCCAATGCTTGAAATCACGTTCATAATAAATTTGGCAATTTTGAGTTTTAATATTTCCAACAAAAGTTTCATCATTAAGATGTTTTTGTTCAATATCTTTATTAATTAATTCAACTATCATTTGAATATCTAATCCTTCAAAAAATTGTAATAGTCTATTTTGTACACTGCTACTAGTGATGATGGACTGATTAAAATATTCACTATTATTTAACATATATTTCCTCTCCGTGTATTAATATTATACATTAACTATTTATTCATTTCTATAATTATCTTTTTTAATTCATATATTAGTTCATTATTATTTCTTATATATTTTTTGATATACATTCCAAGTATGCTCTGGCGTCATATATTTCACATCATGTTCTTTTTGATAATAAGCCAAGCTGTAGATTAATTCTTTAATATATTCTTTGCTGTTAGGATAACTAAAAACTACTCCATCATTATAAATTAAATATGCATAATCTGTAAGTTTTTCACTTCCAATGCCTTTTTTCCAAGTAACTGGAATATTTGTAGGACACCCACGTAAAATCATAGAATCACTATACTCGATGATGATTTTGTTATCACCTTTTGCTTTATATGGATTGTTCACTTCATTTCCTTGAGCAATTACAAGAACAGGTTTTTCAATATGTTGAGGACAAATATATGTGTCACTAGGATCAGTATACTCTTGAACTCCTCTTTTAGATGCAAAATCTTCATTGTCATATTTTTTTATTAAATCGCAGATTATTTTCCCAACCATATCAACATTTAAACATGAATAACCAAATAAAATATGTTTATTTCTCTTCTCAGGATTAGGTGGAATATTTGTTAATAATGCAAATTCTTCTCTTTTAGTAGAAAAATATTCTTTATAAAGTTTTAACTTTAATATCTCCAATTGCCTATTTTTCTCACCTGCTTGTATCTTTTTTTTCTTAATTTCTTCACTTATTTCTTTTATATCTTTTTCCAAAAGTAAAATTCTACTTCTTTTATCATTTAAAGAATCTTCAGTCATTATAACTCTCCTTTCATGACTTTATATTATAATTAATTATTATTTTATTTTCAAGTTATATTTCATAATTTGAATGATTGCTTTATAAATGATTTTGACTTTTTAAACTTTTGTGTTATACTCAATATGTAACTTAGCTTTATCTCAGTTCTCATTTACATAAGTTTTTGCTCATACGAGTAGTAAACGCGTGCCATAATGAATATTACTCGAACTATTATAGTTTGAGTTTTTTATTTAAATGCTTTACAAACATATTTTTGTGTTATATAATTAATTTGTAATAATTACTTGCCAAGTGTTATTATGACAATTTGTTCGACTAGGGTTTTCTATTTAAGGCAAGATAAATAGATTGCATGCATGCGGAGATATACTTTTTTAAGTATGTCTCCTTTTTTGTTACAGGTAATTATTAAAGGATAACAATAAAAGGAGTTATGTTATTAAAAATGAAATTGTTATTTTTGAAAATCAAAATGTTAGATTGAAGGTGAATTTAAAGGATGAGACAGTATGGTTATCTTTAGATCAAATGTCTGAATTATTTGGTAGAGATAAATCAGTTATTTCAAGACATATTAAAAATGCTTTATCTGAAGAAGTTGATAATTCAACTGTTGCATTTTTTGCAACAGTTCAAAAAGAAGGTCAAAGACAAATAAAACGTAATATTGAATATTATAATTTAGATATGATTATTTCAGTTGGATATCGAGTTAAATCTAAAAATGGTATTATTTTTAGAAAATGGGCAAGTAGTATATTAAAAGATTATATGTTAAAAGGTGTAGCTATTAATAATAAAAGGTTAGAGTTTTTAGAAAAGAGTGTAAAACTAATTGAAATAGCTAATCGTGGAACTAATAGAATAAGTGACTCTGAGGCAAAAGACATATTAAATATAATAGGAGAATATACTAAATCTTTAGATTTACTTGATGATTATGATCATAGAACTTTAGCTAAAGTTAAAGGTAATAAAGATAGTAGAATTATTACATATAATGAATGTTTAAAGTTGATTTCTAAACTAAAATTTAATAATGATAGCAATATATTTGGAGTAGAAAGAAATCATGGATTAGAATCTATTATAAATGATATATATTTAACATTTGATGGTAAAGATGTATACGATAGTATAGAGTTAAAAGCTTGTAATTTCTTATATACTTTAATTAAAAATCATCCATTTGTTGATGGTAATAAAAGAATAGCTGCAACACTATTTATATATTTTTTGAATTTTTATGGATTATTATACAAAAATGAAAAGCAAATAATTGATAATAATACACTTACTGCTATGACTCTTTTAATAGCAGAATCTAATCCAAAAGAAAAAGAAATAATTGTAGATTTAGTTATGAACTTTTTAAATTAATATTTTTAAATTTTATTAAAGTGTGTTATATTAAGTTTGGAATCCGACTTTTTGAGTTAATAATGAAAATGCTTGGTTTTATAATCAAGTATTTTTTGTTTATAAATATAAAATAGTAATATTGCGATGTAATTTAATTATAAAAAATGTGTTATAATTATCTTGTTTATAATACTCGCGTAAAAAACATTCTGTATTATGAGAGGAGATTAAAATGGAAAAAAACTAAATAATTAAACAAGAAAAAAATGAAGTAACAATTCAAGGCAATAAAGAAATTGTATCTGATATTATGTTAGAAGAAATAATTTGTAAAGCTATTCAAATACCAGGTGTTAAAGTTGATAGAAATAAATTTTTAACAGAAGATTTTTCTTCAAGAGTTGATTTGCTTGAGAATATACTTAATAACGGCCCAGTAGAAGCTGGAATAACAAGAGAAGAAATAAATAATATAGCTAATAAATTGATTATGAAGAGGACAAGTCAATCTTCTATAGCTTCTTTTGCAGCAGGTATTCCTGGAGGATTAGCAATGGCAGCAACGATTCCAGCAGATATATTGCAATTTTTTGGAATGTCATTAAGACTTGCTCAAGAACTATCATATTTATATGGAGCTGATGATTTATGGCAAAATGGACAAGTTGACGATGAAAAAGTTAAAAATCAATTAATATTATATTGTGGTGTTATGTTTGGAGTTTCTGGAGCTGTTTCTGGTGTAAGGGTATTATCAACACAAGTTGCTAAAACTGCACTTAAGAAGATTCCACAAAAAGCCTTAACAAAAACATTTTGGTATCCAATGATTAAGAAAATATGTTCATTTGTTGGTTATACACTCACAAAGAAAACATTAGCTTCCGGAGTATCTAAGGCTATTCCTGTTATTGGTGGAGTAATATCTGGAACAATTAATTTTGCTTCAATGATGCCTATGGCACGGAAATTAAACGATACATTAGATAAAGCCACATTTGATTATTCTGAAGAAGAATTTAATGAGGATATTGAAGCACTAAGTAAAGAAACAGGAGAAGTTTCAGAAGAGGAGAAACAAAGTTTTAAAGAAAAATTTACAGAAGGATTTAATAAAACCAAAGATGGAGTATCAAAATTATTTTCTAAATTTGGAAAAAGCAAAGAAGAGTCAAAAAAAGATCCTATAGAAGAAATAAAAAAGTATAAAGAATTATTAGACTCTGGAATAATAAATCAAGAGGAATTTGATAAAAAGAAAAAGGAACTTTTAAATCTATAATTAATTATATTAAATAGCTATGAATATTAAGATATTGTGATGCTTAAAATATATTAAAAAGATATAAAAACAAAAGTTGTAAAATTCCTATAAAATCCTGCTATTAAAAAATTAACACTATTAATTAGTGTTTTTTTATTTTGATAGAAATCGAATTATAGTAATATTGTAAAGTAAATAAAAATTGAAAATATATAGAGGTAAATCATGGAATTAAATAGTGAAAGTAAAACTCTGTTTATTCCTTTATTAGGAAAG
Source organism: uncultured Erysipelotrichaceae bacterium (assembly GCA_902778125.1). Lineage (GTDB taxonomy): Bacteria > Bacillota_I > Bacilli_A > RF39 > UBA660 > CAG-1000. Next base: position 29,985 of record CACYWH010000003.1, read on the forward strand.
GCAATAATGATAATTACTCGAGCAGAATGTCCGAGTTTTTTGCATTATATAATTCTATAATTAAAAAAACAAATCTAGGTGAGTAAGATGCTAAATTATATGTTAAAATATTTTTAAGGAGAAGTAACTATGTCAAAATATAATCAATTAGTATTCGATAATAATTTTACCATAAGTAATGATATGGTCGTAAACTTTTGTAAAAAGTTTGAGGAGTTAAACGAAGAATATAAAGATTATATAAATAGTATTTTAAACAGTAATTTTGCGTTAAAAGATTCTGTTACAAATGAGTTATTATGTCCAAAATGTCTTGGAAAGCTTAAAAAGAATTATTGTACTAAATGTAAAAAGTATTTTGATACAAAAGACACTTTGAACTATTTAAAAAAAATATCCAAGAATAATTTTTTAATATTTGATATAAATGCTGATGATATTATTGCATATATAATTGAAACTAATTATAGTTATTCTTACAAATTACAACCATATATGTATTATTCTTATGATATAAAATATGCACTATATTTAAAAAAAGATGGTTTATTAGATCTAAATGATAATTATTTTTATTCGTTTAGCGAGTATGAAAAAATAATGACACATGATAATGTACTAGAAGATGAAAAAAGTTATGAAATATATTTAAAATTAATAGAATTGTTTGCAATTCAAATTGATTTTGTTTACTTAGGTAATTTTGATGAAATTAAACAGAATAAACTATTTAAATATTGTTATTTAGATCTTTTTTTTGAAAAACCATATGGTATTGATAAAATGTTATTTTTTACTATATTTTGTAAACAAAGTGAATATTTATATAAAATGGGATTACACAAGTTAGCATTAGAGGCTCCTTATGCTATTAAAGATGGAAAAACTTTTCGTGAAGCTTTTGGTGTTCCTAAAAAGTATTATAAATTCATGAAAGAAAACAATATTGATTATATGACTCTTTTAGCGATGCAGATATATAATACAGAAGACATAAAAATATTAAATTTTATGAAGGATTTTATTACGATTTTTGGATATAACTATTTTAAAGAATTAGTATCAAAATATATAGATGTTGAGAAATTATATAATTATTGGAATAAAAATAATTTTGATAGAAATATGATATTTGAATACTTAGATTATATTAGATGTGTATTAAAACTAGAAATAAATTTAGAAGATAAAAAATATTTATATCCTGATAATTTAGTTGAAAAACATAATGAATTATATAAACAGATGGTAATGTTTGAAAATAGTGAACTTAATGATGCTATTAAAGGTGTTTCAAATATTATGGATATGAATGTATATGAAGATGAAAAATATATTATTTTTCCTGCAAAAGATATTGATAGTCTAATAGATGAAAGTACACAAATGTCAAATTGTGTTAGAATATATTGTGAAAGTATTGCAAACTATGATTGTCAAATATACTTTATGAGATACAAGAAAACACCATATAAATCTCTTGTGACAATAGAAGTTAGAAATAACAAAGTGATTCAAGCAAAGACAAAGTTTAATAAAGAAATAAATAGTGAACAAAAAGAAGTAATAAAAAGATTTGAAAGAAAATTGCTTAATCTAAAAGTAATTAAATAATTAATGGAGATGATAAAATGAATAATATAAATGCTATTAATAATATCATTAAAGAACATGGTTGGGAATATTTAACAGACGAGCAGAAAATAATAAAAGCTAAAGATATTTGGTATAGAAAAATTAGAAAAGTATCTGATGATTTTGAAAATGATAGAGATGGTTTTGTAGAATGGTATCTTTCTCATAAAAAAAGAGTGTGTCATTGTTGTGGTGTTTCAGAGGATGATGTTAGAAGATATTTTTATAATAATAAAGATAATAAAAAAATCACAAGAAATGGTAAAAGAGGATATATGTTAGAAATTGATAAAGAAAACAACTTTATTTCTGAAAAGCCATATAATAAAGGTAATATGTTTTTATTATGCTACGTATGCAATAATGCTAAAAGTAATTTTATAAATAATTATGATGATTTTAAACCAATAAGTGATGGTATAAAAGTTTTTTGGGATAAGGAATTAAAAAAACAAAATACCTATGGGAGATAAATGGGGGACCTCTAAATATTTAGATAACTCTAGAGCGGGAAAACTTTTAATATAATAGAAGAGCCAAATTGGGAACGAAGAAAAGAATATAGAGAAAACCCACAATTAATAAATGAAGTACTAACTCCTGGTGATTTTGCGCTATTATATTCTGGAATTAGAAGAGACAAAAATGGTAAAAAAATATATAATCATATTGTAATGTATATTGGTGCCGATGAAAATGGAAATCCTAAAATGATAGATTGTGCTTCAAAAACTCCAGCTATAGAAGTTAGAGATTTCGATCCATCTAGGTATGAAATATTTATAAAATACACTGCCTATGGAGAGGAAATAATCGATAAATAAGATATTATCTTGATTTTAAATGATATTTGTGTTAATATTTTATTCGTAAATGTTTTGATTGAGACATGATTATTATTGATTCTTATTAAGAGAGATTACATTTGGTGAAAGTAATTTAAGATTAATAATAATTACTACTCATGAACAGGACTCGAAAGAGATTCCCGGTAATACCGTTATTATAATTAAGTTAAATGTAGGATGGAACCGTGCATATGCACTCCTTTTGTTCCATCCTTTTTATTTTTTAAGGAGGAAATATGATTAATATTAAAGAAGATGAAAGATTACATGTATTGAATCACTCATGTGCACACTTACTTGCTCATGCAGTAAAGCATTTATATCCTGATGCTAAATTTTGGGTTGGACCAGTTATTGACGATGGATTTTATTATGATATTGATTTAGGAGATGTATCATTAACAGAAGAAGATTTACCTAAAATTGAAAAAGAAATGAAAAAAATTTCTAAAGATAATAAACTAATTAAAAGAATTGAATTATCAAAACAAGAAGCATTAGATATGTTTAAAGATGATCCATATAAAGTAGATTTAATTAGTAGAATGGATGAAAATGATACTATTATATCTGCTTATAGACAAGAAGATTTTATAGATTTATGTAGAGGACCTCATGTTAATTCAACTAAAGAAATGAAATACTTTAAATTGTTAAAAGTTAGTGGAGCTTATTGGAAGGGTGACTCACATAATAAAATGCTTCAAAGAGTTTATGGTGTATGTTTTGAAAATGAAGAAGACCTAAATAATTATGTAACTGAACTTGAAGAAGCTAAATTAAGAGATCATAGAAAAATTGGAAAAGATTTAGAAATATTTATGTCTGATGATTTAGTTGGACGTGGACTTCCAATGTTTTTACCAAATGGATATATAATATGGGAAGAACTTGAAAATTATATAAAAGCAAAAGAAAAGAAACTTGGATATATGCATGTTCTTACTCCTTGTGTTGGTACTGTAAATTTATATAAAACAAGTGGACACTGGGATCATTATAAAGATAATATGTTTCCTGCAATGGAACTTGAAGGAGAAAGCTTTGTATTAAGACCAATGAACTGTCCTCACCATATGATGATTTATTCAAATACATTACATTCATATAAAGATTTACCAATTAGAATAGGTGAAATAGCCCATGATTTTAGATTTGAAGCATCAGGAGCAGTTAAGGGTATAGAAAGAGGAAGACATTTCTGTCAAAATGATGCTCATATATTTGTGACTCCTGAACAAATTAAATCTGAATTTAAGTCTGTAGTTGATTTAATATTTGATGTATATAAAGATTTTAATATTACAAACTATAGATGTGTTTTATCTTTAAGAGATCCTGAAGATAAAGAAAAATATCATCCAGATGATGAAATGTGGAATAAAGCTGAAAATGAACTTAGAGAAGTTCTTAACGAATTAGGAATTGATTATACTGAAGAAATAGGTGAAGCTGCTTTCTATGGGCCAAAACTAGATGTAAATGTTAAACCTGCAGTTGGTAATGAATATACTTTATCAACTTGTCAGTTGGATTTCTGTTTACCTGCAAAATTTGATTTAAAATATATTGATTCAAATGGAGAAAAGAAAACACCAGTTGTTCTTCATAGAGCAATACTAGGTTCACTTGATAGATTCATGGCATATATTTTAGAAGAAACTAAAGGAGCACTACCTTTATGGTTAAGCCCTGTTCAATTAAATATAATTCCAGTAAACAATGAATATCATTTAGAATATTGTAAAGAATTACAAGAGAAATTTGATAGTATGAATTTTAGAGCTAAATTAGATGATAGAGATGAAAAATTATCTTATAAGATGAGAGAAAGTCAAACTAAGAAAATACCATTAACTTTAATTATTGGAGATAAAGAAAAAGATGGAAATCTTGTAAGTTATAGGAAATTTGGTAGTACTGAAACATTTACTATGAATATAGATGAATTTGTATCTACGGTAAAAGATACTATTAATAATAAAAAGTATAATTTATAAACTATTTAAATTGTTGACTTTATAAAAAAATAGTGGTAAATTGGCTTTATTATTTTAATAGTGAGGTAGTCAAATGGGAAGATTATATTATGAAATCAATAGTAATATAATTAATTGCATAATTAATTGCAAAGGTTTTGACTGCAAAAATAATAAATAAAAGTGGAATACGGCATCAGCCTGTTTCGCTTTTTAATTTAGGGAGGTGTGTTATATGAATAAATTGACTCTTGATGATTTATTAAATCTAATTAGGTCTTATAATCCTTTAGAAGTAGATAAAATAAGAAAAGCATATGATTATGCTGATAGTTTACATAAAGGACAATATAGAGAAAGTGGAGAAGAATATATAACACATCCATTAAATGTAGCATACATTTTAGCACAAATGCATGCTGATTCTGACACAGTATGTGCTGGACTTTTACATGATACACTTGAAGATACAAACGCAACTAAAGAAGATATAGCTCATTATTTTAATACTGATATAGCTAATTTAGTAGATGGAGTTACAAAAATATCAAAATTAAACTATTCAAGTAAACAAGATTTAAATAATGCTAATACAAGAAAAATAATTACAAGCATAACAGATGATGTAAGAATTATTATAATTAAACTTGCAGATAGATTACATAATATGAGAACTATGGAATTCAAAAAAGAGTTTAAACAAAAAGAAAACTCACTAGAAACAATGGAAATATTTGTTCCCTTAGCATATTATATTGGTGCTTATAGAATAAAAAATGAACTAGCAGATATATCATTTAAATATTTAATGCCAAATAAATATGATGAAATATCTAAAAAAAGGAAAATAATAGAAAAAGATTATGAAGATATATTAAGTGAAATGTTATTCAAAATAAAAAGAATACTTGAAGATAATAATATTCCAAATGAAATAAAAATAAGGACCAAAAATATTTATAGCATTTATAAAAAAATGAATGATGGATATAGAATGTCGGATATACATGATTTATTTTCTTTAAAAGTAATGGTAGATGAGATAGATAATTGCTACATAGCACTTAGATATATACATAGCTTATACCATCCCTTAAATGAAAAATTTAAAGATTATATATGTAATCCAAAAACAAATATGTATAAATCTCTTCATACTACAGTTTTTGGCCCACAAAATAAACTTGTACAAGCCCAAATAAGAACTTTTGATATGGATAAAGTAGCATTATATGGATTAACTACATATTGGGATATAGAAAAAGGTAAAGCAAGAAATGTAATGCAAAAAGACTTAAAAAATAAATATCAATTCTTTAGATCATTATTAGAAATAAATAAAGTATTTTCAGATAATCAAGAATTTGTAAAACAAATTAAATCAGAATTATTTAGTGATAAAATATACGTTTATACTATGAAGGGAGATGTAATTGAACTTCCTAAAGATTCAACTATTATAGACTTTGCATACAGTTTATCAAAAGATATTGGAAATACTTTAGTAGGCGCAATAGTAAATGGAGAATATGTTAATGTAGATACAGTATTGCATAATAAAGATAGAGTAAAAGTAATAACAGATAATTTATCATATGGGCCAAAAGAAGAATGGCTTGATATTGCTCAAACAACACTCGCTAGAAGAAAAATAATGGAATTTAAAAAATAAAGATGCATTTAAGCATCTTTATTTTTATCCTTTATCTTTTCGATTTTAATTGTATAACCAATAGGTCCTAATATTTCAAGTAAATTTTTAATAGTAGTAGAATGCATACCACTTTCTATTCTAGCTATTTTAACCCTGTTTACATTAGAATAAATGGATAATAACTCTTGAGTTAAATTATTTTCCTTTCTAAATCTAACAAACTCACGAATAAATTCTTGCTCAAGTTCTTCAGGAGTTTTGTTAACCTCAATATAATTTACATAATCACACATCTTTTTCATATGCACATATTGTAGCACATTTGATACATTTGGTCAACTGAAATGTTTAATATTTTTTTAGTATGTGCTAAAATTGATACTAGAAAGAGGGAGAGAGAATGGAAAATACTAATAAATATTATAGAAATAAACCAATAAGGGAATTTGATTTAAATAAAACAATGTATGAAACTATTAATATGTATAATTCTGATAATTTAAATAGCACTGCAGTTAGTTTTTTGGGCTATAACATGAAATATGGTCAGTTGATGGATAATGTTAATAAACTAGCTGATGCCTATGTAAAAAGTGGCGTTAAGTGTGGTGATACAGTTGCAATTTGCACAATAAATATGCCTCTTGTTCAAGAAAATCTTTTAGCACTAAGTAAGATAGGCGTAACATCAAAATGGATAGATTTGAGATGTAAACCAAAAGAGTTAATCAAAAATATTAATGAAAGTAACTGCAATATTATTGTTGCTTTTGAAGATATTGTTCCTGTAATAGCGGATATCATTAGTGAGACCAATCTAAAAAAAGTTATAGTTGCTTCTCCAAAAAGTTATTTGAATCCACTTATTAGGGTTCTTGCTGATTTGAGGGATAAACATAATGGAAAAATATTAAATATTCCTGCTGGTGATAAATTTATTGATTATAAATCTTTTTTGAATTCTGGAAAAATTAATAATAATATAAAAGCTGTTAGTTTTGAAAAAGATAGACCTTCTTTAATTATTCAATCAAGCGGTAGTACAGGTGTTCCTAAATCAATTATACATACTGAATATAATTTTAATTCTGAAATGCAAAAAGAAGCTTATTCTGATCTTCCATTTGAAAAAGGAAAAACAATGCATATTGCAATACCGCCATTTATAATTTATGGCTTATGTAATTCAGTTTACGCCGCGATGGCTTTTAGCATGAAGGCAGAAATGACACCATTTATATCCGAAACAACTGTTTATGATGACTTGGGAAAATTTGATTATTCTTGTGCGGCTCCATTGCATTATAGATACATATATAATAAGATACTTGAATTGGAAGAAAGAATAAAATATCTTTCATCAATGAATGATAAAAAATCAAAAATAGATTTACATAAATCATTAGTTGAACTATCTAGTATTTTTAAAAAAATTAATAGGGTCAAAGTCTTCGTATCAGGTGGAGATAAGATGTCTAGTACAGAATTGTTGCAAATGGAACATACGTTGGGAAAAACAATTGTAAATGGTTATGGTAATAACGAAGTTAGTGGTGCGGCAATTATTTCACCTGTTTATGCGTGTAAGCCTGATTCAATAGGTATACCATTAAAAGGAGTTGAAGTAGCATGTTTTGATCCTGAAACTGGAGATAGAAAAAATGTTAATGAAATAGGAGAAATATGTATACAAACTGATAGTGCATTTGTTGGATATTTAGGTAATCCAAGTGAAACGGAAAAAGTCAAGAGAAAACACGAAGATGGAAAAAGTTGGATTCATACTGGTGATTTAGGATATGTTGATGAAGATGGATTTGTATATATAGAGGGTAGAAGTAAGCGATTAATAAAAAGGAATTCATTTAAAATTTCTCCTAATACTATTGAAAATGTGATTATGAAAATTGATGATGTCAATGATTGCGTTGTGGTTGGTGTTCCGGATGAAAAAGAGCAATCTGTTCCTATGGCATACATTGAAATAAAACCAGATTGTAAATTAAATATTCAGGATGTCATTGCTAAAATAAATAAAATTTGCAAGGATGAATTACCTGATTATGAAATACCTAAATATGTAGAGATAATAGAAAAAATCCCTTATAATAATCAGAAAAAAGCATTTAAAGAATTGGAAAATGCAGGAGCTGAATTTGTTCTTAAGAAAAAATTGAGTTAAATGTACTAAATTATATTTGTTTGGTGTAAAAATGTGTTATAATACTATTTAGAATAGGAGTGTAGAAATGACTATATTTTTATCTATAGCGGGTTTGGTATATATTATAGCCTTATCGATTTTCTTTTTTACTAAAAAGAAAATTTCATCTAAAGAATTATCCATTTTCAAGTGTCTTATTATTACTACAATTATATCACTTGTTTCTGAATTGCTTATAGTATTGTTTAGAACAAACAAATATTTTTTAATTTCTGATGTTTGTATGAAAATATATTTGATTTGTATTTTGATATGGACTATGATATTTACTATTTATGTATTTTCAATTTCAGATATCAAAAGATTTAAATTTTTTTCTTACAAGTTTATTAAGCCAGTATATTATATTTTAAATTTGTTTTTTGCTGTGGCCATCGCTTTGTTACCTATAAGCTTTTACCAAAATGGGAATATTGGATACTCTTACGGTCCATGTATAGACTTTTTATATTCGGTTAGTTTTGGATATACTATGGTCATTATATTGATGCTATTGCTTAATGTTAAAAATATCAAGAACAAAAAATATATTCCTGTATTTTTCTTGGTTATTCTGTTGATTATATCATCAAACATTCAAAAAATGCATCCTGAAATATTGCTAATAAATTTTATTTATTCTTTTGTTGTATTTCTAATGTACTTTACAATCGAGAATCCAGATTTACAAATGATAGAATTGTTAAATCAAGCTAAAGATCAAGCTGAAAAGGCTAATAATGCTAAGAGTGATTTTTTAAGTAGTATGTCACATGAGATTAGAACACCACTTAATGCTATTGTTGGATTTAGTAATGGGCTTATTGATAATGATAAGTTGGATCCAGAAGCTAAAGAGGATGTTAAAAATATAATTATGGCTAGTGATTCTTTACTTGAATTAGTTAATGGTATTCTTGATATTTCTAAAATTGAAGCTGGTAAACTTGAGATAATAGATACTAACTATAGTTTTAATAAAATATTTGAGGAACTTGTTTTGCTTACTAAGGCTAGACTTGGCGAAAAGCCTCTTGAATTTAAATATTCTTATGATGAATCTATTCCAGAATATTTATATGGTGATGGTGCTAGAATAAAACAAGTTATATTAAATTTACTTACTAATGCTGTTAAATATACTAAGGATGGATATATTGATTTTAGAGTTAGAAGTGTTATTAAAGATGATGTTATTAGATTAATAGTTTCTGTTGAGGACTCTGGAATTGGTATTAAGAAAGAAAGTATAGATAAATTATTTAGTAAATTTGAAAGACTTGGAGTTGAAAAGGATACTACTGTTGAAGGTACTGGATTAGGTCTTGCAATTACTAAAAGGTTAGTTGAAATGATGGGTGGAAATATTGCTGTACAAAGTATATATGGAAGAGGTAGCATTTTTACAGTATCAATTGATCAAAAAATAGTTAAGGGTGCTGAACTTGAAAAAGTTAAAGCGCAAGAAAATGTTGTAAAAGAAGAATCATCTACTATAGATGCAAGTAATAAGAATGTACTTGTAGTTGATGATAATAATTTAAATATTAAAGTTGCTACTAGATTATTAACTCCATATAAATGTAATGTTACTGGTTTATCTTCTGGACAAGAGTGTATTGATAAATTTGTAAGTGGGGAAAAATTCGATTTAATATTATTAGATGATATGATGCCTAAAATGAGTGGTAGTGAAACATTGGTTAAATTAAAAGAGATGCCTTCATTTAATACACCGGTTGTAGTTTTAACAGCAAATGCTATTAGCGGAATGAAGGAAGAGTATTTAAAGAAGGGCTTTGATGATTATTTAAGTAAACCAATAGAAAAAGCAGAACTTAATAGGGTTATAAAGAAGTATTTAGGTTAATACTTCTTTTGTTTAATATTTGATACAAAAATAACTTTTATATAAATAATAATTATGTTATAATGTATCTAGAGTAGGTGATAATATGAAAGATGTAACTATTTTAACTAGTAATGGAGTTAATGTTGAAAAAAGTTTAGAACTTTTTGGGGACATGGAAATGTATGATGCTACATTAAATGATTTTTTAGAAGATGTAGACAAAAAAATTGAGGCTTTAAAGAAATATAGAGAATCAGGTGATATGCCTAATTATGCTATTGAAGTTCATGCATTAAAGAGTGATGCTAGATATTTAGGATTTGTGACTTTAGCAGATCTTGCTTATGACTTAGAACTTAAGAGTAAGGCTAATGATATTATGTATGTTTATGAACATCATGATGGATTATTAGTTGAAGCACAAAGATGTATTAATTTAGCACGTAAATATTTAGGAAAAGAAGTTAAAGAAGATTTAATTAGTGCTATGACAAATGGTGGAATGAAAGAAGAAGCTATATTAGTTGTAGATGATTCTAATTTGGTAGCAAACTTTATTAAAAAAATATTTGATGATAAATATGAAGTTTATATTGCTAATGATGGAGCACGTGCAATTGAACTTGTAAGTGGGCCAAATGCTGATAAAATTAAGTGTATGTTACTTGACTTAAATATGCCAAATGTAAATGGTTTTGCTGTTTTAGAATATTTTAAAAATAATAATTTATTTGTTAAAATTCCTGTATCTATTATTACTGGTAATGATACACGTGATCAAGTAGAGGAAGCATTTAATTATCCAATAATTGATTTATTATCAAAACCATTTAATGAAAGAGATATTAAAAGAATTATTGAAAAAACAGTTTCTAAATACTAAGTGTTTACTTAGTATTTTTTTATGAATAATTATATTTTCATATTAATATAATGTTGTAGAGGTGAAGATATGATTAATAGACAAAATCTTTGGTTTTTAACGTTATTTTCTTTAATACTTATTTTAGGTGTATATTATATTACACTACCAAGTGAAATATTTAGTAAAAAGGGAATAGAGAGTGTAAGTAAAAATGTAGATGTAGTAGTTAGTGAAAATGATAAATTAGTGGCACTTAGGGTAGAGAGAAATGAAAAAATAGCATCAGTTATGGGTGAACTTCAAGAAAAGATAACTTCTCCTTCTTCAACAACTGAAGATAAAAATGCAGCATTTGAAGAACTACAAATATTAAATTTAGCAAAAGGTAAAGAAACATTTCTTGAAAATAAAATCTTTGATAAATATAAAATAAAATCGTTTGTTGAAATAGATAATGATGATATTAAAGTAACTATCACGTCAAATGAGCATAATAGTAAAATAGCAAATGATATTATGAAATGTGTTCAAGAAGAATTTAATGATAAAAAGAATATAGTAATTAGATTTGAATCATAATATTTTTTCACATAATATAATTATTGTCATAAATTATCTTAGGGAAAGCATTATTATGCGAAAGAGGTGTTTATGACAGGAACAATATTAACTAAAAGAGAAAAAGATGTATTTGAATTACTTGTTCTTAATAAAAGTACTAAGGATATTGCAGAAGAATTAAATATTAGTGAAAAGACTGTAAGGAATCATGTCTCAAATGCAATGCAAAAACTTGGATGTAAATCAAGAGCAGGAGCAGTAATAGAACTCTTAAAGTTAGGAGAAATTGAAATATAAAAATGGCTATATATAGTCATTTTTATATTATTTAAAGCATATTATTAGTATGGAAAAAATTAAAAAATATTTTGTTAATAAGATAGTTGTTTGGACAATTATATTTGTATTATTAATGCTCTTTTATTTGGTACCTTCAAATAATAGTAAATTTAATTATGAAGTAACTAACGATGAAATAGAATATGAATCTAATGTGGTTTATTTAATGGATGATGATAATTATGTATCTAAAGTAATATCATATTTTAATAGTGAAACTATAGTGGATGATATTAAATCTAAAATAAATATTTTAATAAATGGTGATTCTTCTTTAAAATCATTTTATTCATTAATACCTAAAGGAACTATATTAAAAAGTGTTAAAGTTGAAAAAGACAATGTATATCTTGATTTTAATAAGGAAATACTAAATGTGAATGAATACATAGAAGAATCAATGATTGAGTCTATAATTTGGACTGTTACTGAAACTAATGGGTTAAATAATGTTTATATTTCTGTAGATGGAGAATTATTAAAAGAACTGCCTAATTCTAAAAAAGAATTAAGTATGCCATTAACTCGTGAATATGGTATTAATAAAAAATATGACATTAGTAGTTTAAATGACATAGATAAAACAATTATATATTTTTCTAAGAGTGATGGAGAAAATACTTATTATGTACCTGTTACTAAAATAACTAATATGGCAACTGATAAGATAGATATAATAATTGAAGAATTAAAAAGTTCAATAAATGCACAAGATAATTTAAATGGGCTTATACCTGATAATTTAAAATTAGTAAGTAGTAATATAGATGATAATAAAATGAATTTAGTATTTAATAATTATATATTTAATGATTCATCTAAAAAAGTCATACTAGAAGAAGTTAAATATATTTTATCAGAGTCTGTATTTGCTAATTATGATATAGATGAAATAATATTTAATACTGAAAATGATAAAAATATTGATAGAGTGGTAAAAAAATAAAAAAGTGCTTGAAAAATTACTAATATTGTTGTATACTTTACTAGTAAATTCAAGTTGTCTCCGTAGCTCAGCTGGATAGAGCAACGGCCTTCTAAGCCGTCGGTCACACGTTCGAATCGTGCCGGAGACACCATATTGTAATAGAGATGCCCTTATGGGCATTTTTATATTGTATAATATGATATAATTAAGATGAGGTAAGTATGGCTGAGATAACAACACATATATTTTTTAGTATAGATATACAAAATAAAATTAAATCTAGTTCTTTAATAAAACTTTTTTCTTTGGGACCTGATGTGTTTTATTTTAGTAAAAAAACATATTCTATAGCATATAAAATGCATAGAAAGAACACATTATTGTTTTTCAAAAACTATATTAAATATATAAAAGATAATAAACTTGAAAATAATGATTATGTAGTTGGAAGTTTATATGGCTTTCTTACTCATTATGTTTTAGATTATATGGTTCATCCTTATATATTTTATAAAGGTGGATTAAATAATGGTATGCATAGAGTATATGAAATGAGTCTTACAAAATATGTATTAAATGAACATGGTATTAATCCTGTTAAATATAAAATATCTGAATATATAAATACTAATGAAAATGAAGATGTAATAAAACTTTTAGATTATGTTTTATATAAAACATATGGTGTTTCTTCTGGAGGGAAACTATATTATAAATGTGTTAAAAGAGTTAAAAGAACTTACATGTTGTTTAGATATGATAGATTTGGGATTAAGAAATTCTTTTATAAAATTATAGATTTATTTTATAAAAAGAAATTATCTAGTGCATCTTATTATAACATTGAAGATGTTTCATTTAATTTAGAACATAATACTTGGTATCATCCATGTAGTTATAAAAAATCTAATAAATCATTATTAGATTTATATAGTGAAAGTTATAAAATAATATATAAAGTAATTAAAAATGTAAATCTTGTTTTAAATAATAAAAAAGATATTGATGAACTTGATAATATTATTGAAAATAGATCACTTATTAATGGACTTGATTCTAATGAAAGACATGTTATGAAATATTTTGAAAAATAGATAATTTATTCATTAAAACGTCTTAATATTGACTTATTGTATCAAATATGATATAATGTATACGGTTTTAAGAATGGGGGTAAAAATTATGGTATATTTTGTGTTATGGTTAGAAGGAGTATTGTTAAGTTCTATAAATGTTATTAAATCATCTAGAGCTCGTAAATATTTAGAAAAAACTGATAAATCATTCTGTGAATATATGGAAAATAAAACTGATGAAGAGAAAGCATTGTTAAATGCTAAAGCAATTATTAAAATGCTTATTCCAGTTTATAATATTATTCATCCAGTTAAATTATTATTTAAAAGAAGTTATGAACTTGCTAATATATGGAAACTTGATATTTTAAAAAAGGATGAAAAGAAAAAAGCAAGACTTAAATTACAAGAAAAAAATACTGAAGAAGTAAAAAAAGAAGAAAAAGTAGAAAAGCCTCAAGTTAAGAAAGAAACAGTTACTAAAGAAACTACTAAAAATACAACAAAAGATAAATATCAAATGTTAAGTGAATATTATGATAGTTTAAATAATTCAAATATTGACTATAATGATGTTATGAAATGTTATATAGTTGCATATAAAAATGCCAAACTTAATTATTTAGAAGCTAAAAAGAAAAATGATAAAAAAACTATGTTAGATTGTTATAAAATGATGAAACTTGCATCTGATAAATCAATAGAGCTTAAGGATAAAAGGACTAAAGGGGTTAGTCGTATATTAAAATAGTTCATTAATTTGAACTATTTTAATTTGAAAGATTAAATTGTTATGCTATAATATTATAGAGGTAATGATATGAGAAGTGTTTATGTACATATTCCATTTTGTAAAAGTATTTGTTCTTATTGTGACTTTTGTAAATTTTTATACAAAGATACTTGGGCAAGTGCATATTTAGACTATTTAGATAAAGAAATAGATGAGTATTATGAAAATGACATTGTTAAATCTATTTATATTGGAGGAGGAACGCCTTCTTCTTTAAGTCTTGAAAATATTTCTAAATTATTTAAAATACTTCTTAAAATTAAAAGAACTACTGGTGCAGAAATAACTTTTGAGTGTAATATCAATGACATAAATAAAGAATTATTAACCATTTTAAAAGAAAACGGAGTAAATAGACTTAGTATTGGTGTTGAAAGTTTTAATAAGAAAAATCTTGAATTTATGAATAGAAAGCATAATAAAAAAGATATATTTAATAAAATTAAATTATGTAGAACACATGGATTTAAAAATATTAATGTTGATTTGATATATGCTCTTCCTACAGAAAATATTTTAGTATTAATGAATGATGTTCGTAATATACTAAAATTAGGTATAGAACATATATCAACATATTCATTAATAATAGAAGATCATACTATGCTTTATTACAATAAGGTAAAGCCTATAAATGAAGAATTAGATTATAAGATGTATAAATATATTTGTAGGAAACTAAGAAAAAAGGGATATAATCACTATGAAGTATCGAATTTTGCTAAAAAAGGATTTCAAAGTATACATAATTTAACTTATTGGAATAATTTAGAATACTATGGTTTTGGACTTGGTAGTCATGGATATATTAATGACATGAGATATGAAAATACTAGAAATTTTAATAAGTATCTTAAAGGTGAGTTTAGATTTAATGAACTTTTAGTATCAAATCAAGAAGAAATGGAAAATGAATTAATATTAGGGCTTAGAAAATTAGAAGGAATTAATATTCATGAGTTTAATAATAAATTTGGTAAAGATATTTTTCATGCTTTTAAAATAGATGAAGCATTAAAAAAAGGATACTTAAAGTTAGAAAATAATATGTTGTTTATTCCTGAAAATAAAATATATGTTATGAATGAAATAATAAATATGATAATGTGAGGTTGGTTAGATGAAAATTATTAAATTGATGAAAGGGCTTACTAGATATATAGTAATAATGTTATTATTTTCTGTTGTTCAAGTTTTCTGTGAATTATATTTACCTGATATTATGAGTGATATAGTTGATGTGGGAATTAGAAATGGAGATAATTTATATATTATATATAGAGCCATATTAATGCTTGGAGTAACATTAGTATGTTTAGGCAGTAATATATTAGTTGTATTTTCTACTGCAAAGTTTTCAAATACTTATGGATATAAATTAAGACATGCTTTATATAGTAAAATAAATACATTTAGTAAAAGAGAAATAGATGAATTTGGTGCATCTACATTAATCACAAGAAGTACAAATAATGTTAGTAATATAACTTCAACATTTTCGTTTGGATTAAGACTTATTATCTTTGCGCCAATTATGGGAATAGGTGCTGCGATAATGGGATATAAAGCTGCTCCTAATCTTGCCCATATTGTTGTAATTGCAGTAGCAGTATTAATGGTTTTCTTAATTGCAATTTTTGCGCTTGTTTTTCCTAAATTTGAACTTATTCAAAAATTACTTGATAAATTAAATGCAAGTACTCGTGAAATATTATCTGGGCTTAGAGTAATTAAAGCATTTAACAAACAAGATTATTTTAAGAAAAGATTTGCTAAAGTAAATAAAGATAATATGGATTTAAATATTTTCTTAAATAAAATACTTTATTTAATACAACCAATGATGATTCTTATTATTAATATTGCGACAATTGTTATTGTTTGGGTATCATCTAAGTATTTAGAAACATATACTTTAGAAATTGGTTCAATGATGGCATTTATTCAATATATGTCTACAGTTCTTATGAGCTTTTTAATGTTACTTGTAATCATATTAAATATACCTAGAGTACTAGTATCATTTAGAAGAATAAATGAGGTTTTAGATGCTAAAGTTTCTATAGAAAATGATGGCTCAATTAAGCTTACTAAACTTGAAAGTATTGAATTTAGACACGTTTACTTTAAATATGCTGGTGCTGAAGATTATATGCTTAAAGATATTAATTTTAGAATAGAAAAAGGTCAAAATGTAGGAATAATTGGATCAAGTGGAAGCGGTAAAACAACTATTATTAATTTGCTACTTCGTCACTTAGATGTTACTAAAGGAGAAATACTTATAAATGGTATAAATATACAGGAATATGATTTACCATCTCTTAGAAATATATTTGCTTATACTCCTCAAAAAACATTATTATTTAAAGGATCAGTATTAGAAAATTTAGTGTTTGATACTAAAGTACCAGATAATGTTATTGATAAAGTATTAAAAGAAGCTGATGTAAAAGAGTTTATCGATAAAAATAAAGAAGGATATGAATATAAAGTCGAACAAGCAGCAGCTAATTTAAGTGGTGGACAAAAACAAAGAATATCTATTGCTAGAGCATTACTTTCAGGTGGAGAATGTTTGCTATTTGATGATTCTTTTTCAGCAGTAGACTATATTACTGATAAAAAAATTAGAGAATATTTAAAGAAAGATTATAATGACAAAATGGTTTTATTAGTAACACAAAGAGTAGGAACCATTAAGGAATCAGATAATATCATAGTACTTGAAGAAGGACGAGTTGAATCAATTGGCAATTATGAATACTTAGAAAAGAATAGTAAAGTATTTAAAGAATTTATAGAGTCACAACAAAGGGAGGTGTTATAATGAAAGATAAAAAAATGCCTTCTTTTAAAGAAATTATTACTAAAACATTTAAAATCATAGGTGGTCATAAAAGAGCGTATGCATTAATAATTATATTTTGCTTACTTGCTGCTTTATTTAATTCAATTGCGCCTTATTTTCTAGGATTTGCAACAGATAGTCTATATAATTCAGTTACTAATAATACTGGTATTGATTATTCATATTTAACAAAGATTCTTTTAATAGTACTTACATGTTATGTATTTAATGCGATATGTACATACTTTAAAAGTTATCTATCATCTAAACTAGGTCAAGAAATTGGTTTTTCATTAAGAAAACAATTAATTGATAAAATAAATGTAATTAAACTAAAACATTTAGATAAAATGAAAAAAGGAGATATTATTTCTAAAATAACTAATGATGTAGAAAGACTAACTGATAATTTAACTGAAATAATTCCTGAACTTATATATAATTCTGTTTTATTAATAAGTGTTATTGTAATGATGTTTATTTTAGATGTTAAACTTGCATTACTTACTATAACAGTAATACCTCTTACATATGTATTGTTATCAGTAATTGTTAAGAAAACTCAAAAATATTTTGAATTAAATCAAAAAGCCATTGGAAATGTTAACTCATTTGTTGAAGAAAGTGTTACAAATAATGATGTAGTAAAGTCATTTAATAAAGAAAAATATTTTAATAATAAATTTGATAGAATAAGTAAAGAATTGTGTGATTATGGCTTTAAAAGTAGTTTCTATAGTTCACTTGCTGTACCATTTAATAGGGCAATTGGTAATATCAATTATATAATTATTGTATGTGTAGGTAGTATATCAGTTATTAAAGGCAGAATGAGACTTGGAGCTATTCAATCATTTATTCAATACATGAAAGACTTTAATAGGCCAATGAATGTAATAGCTCAAGTAGTTTCAAATTTACAAATGGCCATGGCTTCTGTAGATAGAGTTTATGAAATACTTGATATGGAAGAAGAAGATAATGGTAAAATTAAAAAAGTTACATTTAATGAATGTATTGAATTTAAGAATGTAACTTTTGGATATAATGAAGATAAAAAAGTACTTAAGAATTTCAATTTAAAAATTAACAAAGGTGAAAGAATTGCTTTAGTTGGTAAAACAGGAGCAGGTAAAACGACTATTGTTAATTTATTAATGAATTTCCATAGTCATTACGATGGACAAATATTAATAGATGGGTTTGATATAAGGGATATTGATAAAAAAGAGTATCGTCGACTTATTAGTATGGTTTTACAAGATACATGGTTATTTGAGGGGACCATTCGTGAAAATATATTATTTGATAAAAAAATGAGTGATACTGAACTTAAAAAGATACTAAATAAAGCAAAGATACTTCATATGATAGAAGGACTTCCTGGGGGTCTTAATTATGTTATTAATGAAGAAACAAATAATATGTCTGCTGGCGAAAAACAACTTATGACTATTGCAAGAGCTTTAATTGCAGATCCTCATATTTTAATATTAGATGAAGCTACAAGTAATGTTGATACAAGACTAGAGTATTTAATAAATCAATCTATGAATAATCTTATGAAGAATAGAACAGCTATAGTTATAGCACATAGATTATCTACAATAGTTGAAAGCGATAAGATAATAGTTATTAAAAATGGTCAAATTATAGAAGCTGGTACCCATAAAGAATTACTTAAAAATAAAGGATATTATTATGAACTTTATAGTAGCCAATTTGATATTAATGAATAAAAGAGATTAAGTTCTCTTTTTTTGTTTGACAAAAAATTGACAATATTTGTCAATTTTTTTATTAAAAAATCTTTACAAATTTATATAAAAATAGTAATATAGTGGTAGGAAGTGAAACAAAGTGGTAGAAAGTGGGGTGATTACCAAATGTTAATGGGTGAATTTCATCATAATATAGATGAAAAAAGTCGATTAATAATTCCTTCTAAATTTAGAAATGAATTAGGAGATAGAGTAGTAATCACTAAGGGCTTAGATAAATGCTTATTTGTTTATTCAGAACATGAATGGAACAAAATAATGCAAAAAGTCAGCAATTTACAATTCACTAAAAAGAATGTAAGAGCCTTTGAAAGAACTTTCATTGGTGGAGCTTCTTTAATAGAATTCGATAAACAAGGTCGAATTAATATTACCTCACCGTTAGTTCATTACGCCGATATTAATAAAGAATGCGTTATTATCGGCGTAAATGAACGATTAGAAATCTGGAGTAAAGAAGATTTTGAAAATTATATGAATGTTAATGAAGACACTTTAGAAGAAATAACAGAAAATATATTTGATAGTGGTGTATATGAAGCATAAAAGTGTTTTATTAAATGAGGTAATAGATTACTTAAACGTGTCAGAGGGTGGAATTTATATAGATGCTACTGTAGGATATGCAGGGCATAGTGGCGAAGTACTTAGGAAATTAAATAAAAAGGGGTTCCTTTTCGCCTTTGATCAAGATGATGATGCTATTAAATATTCAAATGAAGCATTATCAAAAATAGGATCAAACTTTAAAATTATTAAGAGTAATTTTAAAGATATGAAAAACTATATTGATGAAAAAGTTGATGGAATAATGTTTGATCTTGGAGTTTCAAGTCCTCAACTAGATGAAGCAGATAGAGGATTTAGTTTCCATAAAGATGCTGAATTAGATATGAGAATGGATAAATCAAATCCATTAACTGCTAAAAAAGTTGTAAATGAATATAGTTATGAAAAATTAGTAGATATCTTTTATAGATATGGAGAAGAAAAATATTCAAAAAGCATAGCTTCAGCAATAATTAAAAATAGGCCAATAAATACTACATTAGAATTAGCAGAACTAATAAAAAATAATGTTCCTATAAGCTATAGAAATAAATCTCATCCAGCTAGAAAAGTATTTCAAGCAATTAGAATTGAAGTTAATCATGAACTTGATATACTTGAAGGATCTTTAAGAGATGCATTTGAATTATTAAAAGTAGGTGGAAGACTTTCTGTAATATCATTTCACTCACTTGAAGACAAAATTGTTGCTAAAGTATTTAAAGAATTATGTAGTGATGATGAAAATGCTAGAAAGTTACCTATAGTACCAGACGAATTAAGAGCAAGAGCTAAAAAAATAGTAAAAATAACACCAAGTTCAGATGAACTTGATGATAATAATAGAAGTAGAAGTTCAAAATTAAGAGTTATAGAAAGGATAAGATAAAAATGAAAAGAAGATATGTAAGAATAAAAGGTGAAGGATATTTAAAATTTGGAATTTTAGTATTTCTAGGTTTATTTTTACTATGTAACTTCGTTTTAAATGCTAAAATCCAATCAAGTAATTCTGAACTTCAAAGATTAAAAAGTAAAATTGATACACAAGAAAAAATGAATTTAAGTATGCAAATGAAAATTAATGAACTTGCATCTTTAGATAATGCCTTAGAGGTTGCAGATACCTTCGGTTTAGAGTATAATAATAGTAATATTAGAATAATTTCTAAATAAGATAGGTGTGGTTTAATATGAAAAAAACAAGAGTAATTAAGATTAGTCCAATATTCATAATTATTGTTGTTTTTATTTTTGTTTGTATTATTTTTAAACTATCTTGGATTGGACTTGGAAATGTAAAAGTTCACGAACAATCTTTAAGTACATTTGCAAAATCAAGAGATACAAGAAAAAGAACTATTACTGCTAAAAGAGGTACTATTTATTCTAAAAGTGGCGAAGTACTTGCAAAAGATGTAAATAGTTATACAGTTATTGCATATTTAGAACCATCTAGAACAAAAGACCCAAATAAACCATACCATGTAGTAGACAAAGAAAGAACTGCAGAATTATTAAGCCCTATTATAAATATGACTAAAGAAAGAATATTATCGCTTTTAAATACTAAAATAGAAACTTGTAATAGTGATAAAACTACATGTACAACAACAACACCATATCAAGTTGAATTAGGACCTGGTGGAAGAGGGATAACTGAACTAGTTAAAGATCAAATTGAGGAATTAGATTTACCTGGTATTGACTTTATAGCAAGTACAAAAAGATATTATCCAAATGGAGATTTTTTGTCATATACTTTGGGATATGCAAAAAAGAAAGATGATAATTTTGTTGGTGAAATGGGAATAGAACTGTATTATAATGAAGAGTTAACTGGAGAAAATGGATATATAGAATATCAATCTGACCCATATGGTTATCAAATAACTAGTACTCCTAGTGCTGAAAAAAAGAGTGTATCAGGAAATGATGTCTATTTAACAATAGATGATAATATTCAAATGTTTACAGAACAAGCAATGAATATTTTAGATGAAGGTGATCCTGAATGGGCAATACTTGTTGCTGCTAATGCTAAAACAGGAGAAATACTTGGAGTATCAGCAAGCCCTAGTTTTAATAATAATGAGCTTAATATTAAGTCATACTACGACCCATTTATATCATATGCATATGAACCTGGATCAACGTTAAAAATATTTAGTTTCATGGCATCTATGGATAATGGAATGTATGATGGAAAATCAACTTATAAAAGTGGAACTATTCAAGTAGATGACGCTAAAATCAAAGATTGGAATAATGTAGGATGGGGAACTATAACTTACGATGAAGGATTTATGGGTTCTTCTAATGTAGCAGCTACTACACTTGCATTAAAACTTGGAAGAGCTAAATTAATGGATTATTATAATGCACTTGGATTTGGCACAAAGACAGGAATATCTCTTCCAAATGAAACTGCTGGAGTAGTAAATTTTAGATATGATACTGAAATTGCTAGTGCTTCATTCGGACAAGGTATGACAATAAGTGGAATACAAATGGTACAAGCATTAACAACACTTGCCAATAAAGGAGTTATGTTAAAACCATATATTGTTTCTAAAGTAGTTAATAGTGAAACAGGAGAAGTTTTAGTAGAAAATCAAAGAACTGAACTTAGAAAAGTAAGTAGTGAAGCAACCGTAAATAAAATGCTAGAATTAATGAAAGGTGTAGTAGAAGGCGGAGCTAAAATGGCAACAGGTACTGGATATTATGTTGATGGATTTGAATTGGCTGGTAAAACTGGTACTGCACAAATTGCTTCTTCAAGTGGTGGATATTTAAAAGGTTCTAGAAACTACGTTCGTAGTTTTGCAGGAGTATTTCCAGCAAAAGATCCTGCAATAATTGTATATGCAGCAGCATCAAAAATATCTAATGGTAATTTGATAAAAAATGCAATTAAAAGTTTAGTAAAAGACGTTGGTACTTATTTAAATATAAATAATGAAGTTACTTCAAAAGATTTAGCAACTTATACAACAGAAAGTTATATAAATAAAGATACAAAAACAATAACAGAAAAACTTAATAAATCAGGTATGAAAACTATTGTTATTGGTGAAGGAAACAAAATAATAAAGCAGTATCCAAATGAAAATGTTGAATTAAATTTAGGAAATAAAGTTTTCCTACTTACAAATGATTCAAAATATAAAATGTTAGATATAACTGGATGGTCTAGAGGAGATACTCAAACATATGCTAAGTTATTAAACATTGATGTGAATTTTACTGGATATGGTTACGTGAAAACTTATACAATAAAAAAAGGTACTGAGATAGAACCTAATATGTCATTAGAAGTAGAATTAGAACCTAAATTTAATTAATTCGACAAATATTTTAAATATGTAATTGTAAAATGTTCTTGAGGTGAATCCATGAGAACATTTTATTTGTTTGAAATAAAACAAAATATATTAAAGAACTACAAATATCACTATGGAGAATTATATTCAATATTAGAAAGCATTTATAATAGATCTAATGAAGATATAGTATTATGCTATGATGTATTTAATGCAATAGTAAACCCTATAAATAAAAATGAAATAAATAATTATATTAAAAAAAAGAATTTAGGGGAACAAAACTATATATGTTATAATTACACTCACTCAATAAATGACTATTATTTAGATGAATATACAAAAATGTATATAAATAATTCTCATATTAAAATAGATACTAATAAGAATGCTCCATCTTTTTTTAGTGATATTAGAAAAATAAAAAATATATTTGTTTGTGATTTTGATAATCATGATTATTTTCTATTAGAAAAAGCATTATATAAATCTTGCATTAATATTTAATAGTATGCTAAAATTAATTATAGGAGATGAAGATTATGTTAATTTTAGAAGCTGCAGCTGAATGTGCTGGCAACAATATATGGGTAGATATATTATATTTAGTAATTGGTTTAGTTGTTGGAGTAGTAGCTGGATTATTAATTTCAAGAAAACTAGTAAAAAAGCAATTAAAAGAAAACCCACCAATTAATGAAGAAATGATTAAAACATTAATGAGAGGAATGGGAAGAAATCCTAGTCAAAAACAAGTTAATCAAATGATGAAACAAATGCAAAGATTTCAATAAACTTGAGCAATCAAGTTTTTTGTTTGTCATAAAATAAACATTACCTTGATAATTAAAAAAGAAACTATTATAATTAATAATAGGTGATAATAGATGAAAAATAAAAAAGGATTTACATTAGTAGAATTACTAGCAGTAATAGCAATATTAGCAATACTAGTAATAATGGCATTACCTGCAGTTTTAAGGATGTTTAATCAAGCAAGAATTGATACATTTAGTAATGAAGTAAATACAATAATTAGAACAACAAGACAACAATATTTGTTAGATGGAGGAATACCCCAATCATTTAATAGTAATTCAAATAAATTACCACTTACAGGAAATTCAAGCTTAGAGTATTGTGTAAGTATAGATGGAAATGGAAAGATAACAGAATTAAAAGCAACAAATGGAAATTATAAATATGAAAGTAGTGGAATAGTAGAAGAAGTACATAGTACAGAAGTTTCAACAGCCGAAAGTAATTATGAACTTAGTTGTGCAGGAGGAAATAGTAGTTCATCAATAACATATGTAAATAGACAAAATGAAGGAAGTATAACAGTAGGAGATGAAGTAGCAATAGATACAGAACACTTCTATGTAATAAGTA
>CACYWH010000004.1 GCA_902778125.1 uncultured Erysipelotrichaceae bacterium
ATATGAATACCCTTCACCTAATTCTTTCATAAACTCACTTATATTTTCAACTATTATTTTTTGCAATATTTTCTCATTTATTTTATCTTTAATATTACTTCTAATAATTATTGGTTCTTTTATACTTTCTTTTATTTCTACTTCTTCATTTTTTATTATCTTTTCTATTACATCTTTTGGTGTTCTTTCGTATTCTTTATTCTTGATTCTCTTTCTTAGCTCTCTTACACTTAAATTGTTTCTCTCACAAATTTTTATATAATATGTAATCTTAAATTTATCCTTTATTGATAACAATTCTACATAATGACTCCATGTTAATTCTGCAGACAGTGTTTGCATTTTTTCTTTTAGCAGATAAAAATTTAATATCAACCATAAATTTCTTTCACTATATCCCTTACCCAGTTCATCAGTTAACTTCATCGAATACTTTTTTATTATTCCTTCACCATAATGTTTACCTGCTTCGCTTAATAATTTACCCACTTTATAATACGTTTCTAAATCACTTCTATTTTTACCATAATCTTTTACTTTCTTTGTTATTTCATTATTTATTAAATTTTCCTTTATCTCTTTATAGTAATTCATATGTACCTCCTAATTATATAATTAGAAACTTTTATTTAAATCACTACAAAAAAAAGAAGAATTATTTATTTTCTAATTCTTCTTCTATTTTTAATAATCTATTAAATTTACAAATTCTCTCTCCTCTAGATACAGAACCTGTCTTAATAAATGGAATTCCTAATGCAACTGCTGCATCTATAATAAATGTATCTGTTGTTTCACCGCTTCTATGTGACATTATACATGTATAGTTATTTTGTTTAGCTAAAACCACGGTTTCTAATGTTTCATAGAATGTTCCAATTTGATTTGGTTTTATTAATATTGAATTACATAAACCATTTTTGATTCCATTTGATAACTCTTTTTTATTTGTTACAAATAAATCATCACCTACGATATTTATTTCCTTACCCAATCTATCAGTTATTAACTTAAATCCTTCATAATCGTTTTCATCAAATGGATCTTCTATAGATATTATTGGATAATTTTTAACTAAATCTAAATAATAATCTAACAATTCCTCTTTTGTTAATGATTTATCTTCTATTTTATATGTTTGAGTTTGCTCGTTATATAATGAAGATGCTGCTACATCAAGAGCAATAAATACATCTTTCCCAGGAGTATATCCTGCTGTTTCAATTGCTTTGATTATATAACTTAATGCTGTTTTATTTGTTTCAAGATTAGGTGCAAATCCACCTTCATCTCCTACAGAAGTTACAAGTCCTTCATTGTCTAGTAATTTTTTTAATGCATGGAATACTTCACTGGCACATCTAAGTCCTTCTTTAAATGATTCTCTTTTTGGAACAATCATAAATTCTTGAATATCTAAATTGTTTTTAGCATGCATACCACCATTTACAATATTAAACATTAATCTAGGAATATGTTTCTCACGCTGATTTAAATATTCATATACTTCCTTACCACTTTCTAATGCAGATGCTTTAATACAAGCAAGTGATACACCTAAAGTAGCATTAGCACCTAATTTACTCTTATTAGGGGTACCATCTAACTCTATCATTTTAGTATCTATCTCTTTTTGATGAGATACTTCCATACCCACAACAGCATCTTTTATTAATGTGTTTACATTATTAACTGCTTTTAGTACTCCTTTACCACAATATCTTTCATCATTATCACGAAGTTCTAGTGCTTCTCTACTACCAGTAGATGCTCCACTTGGAACAGCAGCAATGCCTACATATCCTTTTTCTGTTTTAACTTCTACTTCTACAGTTGGAAATCCTCTTGAATCAAGAATTTCTC
This sequence comes from uncultured Erysipelotrichaceae bacterium, assembly GCA_902778125.1. GTDB lineage: Bacteria > Bacillota_I > Bacilli_A > RF39 > UBA660 > CAG-1000. The sequence goes on from CACYWH010000004.1 coordinate 1,864, forward strand.
TTGCATGAACATCAATTATCTTACTCATATAGTCTCCTTTATATTTTTACAAATATATTATACTATTTTTTCAAATAATATGCTATAATTATTTTGTTAAAAAGGGAGTGTAAAAAATGAAGATACAAGATATAGATGGTGATACTTTTAATGAATTTGCTAGTAAACATATTCTAAAGAACTTTTTTCAAACTAAAGAATATGGTGAAGTAATGCGTCATAGCGAATTTGCAGTTAGATATGTTGGTGGGTATGTTAATAATGAATTAGTAGCTGCCTCTTTAATTTTATATAAATCTATCGCTCCAAGTATTAAGTATGGTTATGCTCCTCGTGGATTTTTAATAAATTATTATGATACAGATTTATTAAGAGAATGGACTAAAAAGTTAAAAGACTTCTTTTTCTCAAAAGGATATGCTTTTATAAAAATAAATCCAGAAGTTACTTTTGCGAAAGTTAATTTTGATGATAAAACTAAAACTATTAATTCTAAAAGTGAAAATTTAATTAAAGTATTAAAAGAATGTGGATATGATAAATTGAAAGATAATTTATATTTTGAATCACTACTTCCTAAATATACACCAGTTATCAATTTACAATCTTATAGTTTTGATAATTTAAGTGAAGAACTTAAAAATCAAATTAAAGGATATGATGATCAGGGAATATATTTAATAAAAGGCAATGAAAATGATATTGATACTTTTTATTCATTCGTAGAAAATAAAAACAATAAAACAGTTACTTACTATAAAATGTTATATAACACTTTTAAAGATAGTGATAAATCTGATTTATTACTTGCTAACTTAGATTATTCTGATTATGTTAAATATTTACAAAGAAAATATATAGAGGAACAATCAAATAATGAAAAATTAAATGCTTTATTTAAAGAAAATCCTAAAGATGAAGAATTATTTAAAAAGAAAATGGAATCAGATAAATTAATGAATGATATACAATTTGATATCACACTTGGAAATGAAAAAATGCAAGAAAGTGTTCTTCAAGAAATATATGGTGCAGTATTAATAATCAAACATGAAGGACGTGTTTCAATAATTATATCTGGTCAAAAGAAAGATTTTAGACTTCTTGATACAAAAACATTTATATATTATAAAATTATTGAAGAATATAAAAAGAAGGGATATTTATTTGTTGATTTATACGGAATCACTGGAGACTTTACTGATAACAACCCATATAAAGATTTAAATGATTTTAAATTAAAATTTAAACCAACTATTTATGAATATATTGGTGAATTTGATTTAATAGTTAACAAACCTATTCATCAAATTCTATGGTCAACTAATAAAATACAAAAAGAGTTTTATTACAAATAAAACTCTTTTTATATATATTTATCTAAATCTTTTGGAACCTTATCATTAACTATCATACTAATTATTTTATTTTCTTTTTCTTCTGATACATCTTTACCAGTTATATCTGAAAGTTCATGAATTATATCTCTTAATGTATTTTCATCCTTAAAGTTTCCCTGTTGTAACTTTCTTGCAAGATCAACTATAGTATCTTTGCTTACATGAGTTTTTTCTTCTATCCTATTTAAAAAATTATCATTCACATATATCACCTAATTTATTATATGTTTATGATAATTTTTTGATTTTAAAAATTAAACATTAACCATTCTGGTTTTAATATCATAAGAAGTCCAATAATAACCATTATTATTCCACCTATTAAGTGTGCATATTTTCCATATCTATTTGATATAGCTTTTATTTCTAATGTTTTCATAGCAATTATGAATATTATAATATCATCTATTAAAAAGAAGAAAACATATATTAATGAATATACAAATTGCATTCCACCACTTATTTCATTTGCAGCCAATATTTGAGTGAACATAACAGGAAGTCCTAATGAACATAATAGTTCAATTACATTTACAGAAGCTGCTAGTAATACAATACCAAGTAATGCTAATACAAATGATTTTTCTTTGACTATCTTTTTGATTGAGTTAATAATTCTTTTTCTATTTTTAGTGTCAACTACTTCACACCCATCATCTAATTTAGTATTCAAGAATTTAATAATTGAATAAACTCCAAATATAACCGCAACCATAGCAATAGCTGCTCTAATATATATTATTTTGTTTAAGAATATTGCTAGATTTAACCATGATATTAAAAATAAAAAATATACTGCGGCAGATGATACCAAAAATGTGATACCTAATGCCCACATTCTCTTTTTATTTTTCATACCAAGAAGCATAGATATTAAGAATAATAAAATCCACATTGCACATGGATTAAATCCATCTACAAGACCTATTACAATAGCGGATAATATAATAGGTACTTCTTTAGCATCTTTTTTACCTATTAAAGGAATATCAAATTCACTGGTCTCATATTTAACATTTTCGCTATCACTTTTAACATCTACTGTTCCAGTCTCATTTTCATCAACAACACCCAAATATATTCCCACTTCATCTTTATAATCAAAATTTCTATAATAAGCTAAAGTGTTTCTAATTGACTCAGGAGTCCCCTCATCAGAATATCCAGTAATAGCATTATTACCTATTATTAAGTATGGTATTCCACTTGACTTATCATTTAATATTTCATGCACTTTTTGATACTTAGCAGCATTTTCTTTATCATACCATATCTCATATTTATGTAATTTAATGTAATCTTTATTTTCCAGATAACCTTCTAAAAACTTTTCTTCCGCAGCACAATGTGGACAACCATCCCCATAAAATAAATATATATTCATTTCCTTTTGCTCTGCAAATACCATATTAGGAAAGAAAAGAACTAAAAATATTATTATATATAATATTTTTTTCATTTTATTCACCTCTTAATATTTCATCAAATTCTTCTTTTTTATGTTCTCCACATAACCTATTTATTTCTTTACCCTCTTTATAGAAAATAAATACTGGTAATATTTTTCCAACATTATATTTTTCTATTTCTTCTGTGTCAAAGTCATAATCATATTCTTCTATTTCAACATCATATTCTTCTTTTATTTTGTTAATAACTTTATTCATGATTATGCAAGATGGACACCCTAAAGAATTAATTTTAATAATTTTCATTCACAACCACCTTTAAAATTATAATATTTAATTAGCCTATTGTAAAGATTTAGATTTTTGAATATTGTATGCTATTTTAGATATTCCTTTCCTTGATACAAATCTAGTACCAAATATTCCAAGTTTCATCATTAATCCTGGTATAATTAAAACCTTATTTTTATTTATACATTTTAAAGTATATTTAACAACATCATCACTTTTAAGTGATTTTACTCCGAATCTAACATTTGCTCTATCATTAAATCCTGTATCAACCGGTCCAGGACATAAAACATGTATTTTAACATTACTATTATCACGTCTTAATTCTTCATATATTGCCATTGTTAAATTATAAACATATGACTTTGTAGCATAATAAGTTGCCATTAAAGGACCAGGCTCAAATGCTGCTGAAGATGCTACATTTAATATTCTTCCATTATCATTATTAACAAAATCTTGTAAAAATAATTTTGTTAGAATGTGATAAGTTATAACATTTAAATCTATCATATTAAGTTCATTTTCTAGATTTGTTTCATAAAACTTACCATATGCTCCAAAACCAGCATTATTAATTAAAAAATCAATTTTATTTTTATATTTATTGTATAGTTTATATACATTGTTTTTATCACTAAGATCCATTACTTCAATAGTAACTTTACTCTTAAGTTCTTTTTTTAATTTTTCTAATTTATCCTTTGATCTAGCCACTAATATTAATTCATTATCTTTAGAATCTAACGTTCTCGCAAAATCAGCACCCAATCCATTTGATGCACCAGTTATAAGTATTTTCATATCATTCACCAATAATATCATATCAAAAAAAAAGAATATTTTAAATATTCTTTTTCATTTCTAAGGTCTTACCTTTTTTACATGATAATGCAGCATCTCTAAAATACTCACATATTATTTTAGAATCCATATATTGAGTTCTATCATTATCAACATAGTTAGCAAAGAAATATAATCCTATTTCTTTGTTTACCATTTTATTTCCATCTAAAGTAAATACTGTTTTTGTTACACTTTCATGGCAACTATTGTTACCATCCTTTATAAACATAACGGATTTTTTATTACTATTTTGAAACGCTTTTAATAGATAATTATAACTTAATTCTTTGTCATCATTGACTGGTTTTATTCCATAGAATAGAACATTAAATGTTGAACCAGTTCTTAAATCTTCATATTTTATCATAATTATTTTTTAGTAAAGTCTATACCTTTCTTTAATAATAAATATTGTGCTTTACTTTTTTGAATATCATCTTCACGTTTCAAAGCAATATAACTATCAAAATAATCTCTAACCATTTCTTTATATTCAGGTAATATTACATATTCTTCAAATGCAACACCTTTTTCAAAATAATTATAGAAATTAAAATGTAATCCACTTTCTTCATTATAAAAGGAATCATTATATGTTCTATAGAAAATTCTTCCTGTTGTTATTTCTCTACATGCATCTTCATTTATTTTATTAAAATATAATGAATTTCTAATATGTGAAGGTAAAGTTACATGACTTCTAAATTCATCATTTATTCTAATAGCATCTGCTTTAACAAATTCATAATCAGGCTTAATATCAGCTATTACCTTTCTAAATACTCCAAAATCTTCACACTCCATGTATTTTCTAATTCCTCTTGCTCTTTTAGCTAAATATTCTTTATATTCATTTTTTTCCATGGTTAACCCCCTAAACTTGATTTGTATTATAACACAAATGATACAATAAGTCAAATAACACAATTATAATCTTTTTAATACTTTTTTATCACTATTAGAAATTGCTTTTTGAATCATCTTTAATATTTCTTTGGAATTTAAAATATCCTCTAATGAAGTTATTGTTATATATTTGCTACTTTGATTATAATCAAATTTAATACCTATTCCTCCATTACTTATCCAAGACTTTAAATTCCCACCATAGTCATCTACAAGTAATGCATTTTTAGGATCAACTATATCACTTTTTTCTATTCCTTTAGGTACACATATTATTGGAATATTTTTATTTTTACTTCTTATATAAGAAACTTTAGCTTTAATTTCATTAATAGAATGAACCGTTGTTAATATGCTTATATTAAATATTCCACTTTCCTGCAATTTATCAATATTAAGAAATGAATTATTTAATTCTTTTGTATTTGAAAGAATTTTATTCCAATCTAACTCTCTATAAAACTTATTAACTCTTTCACAATCACTTATTTGAATACCTAATTCATCTAGCATTTTATATGTTTCATTTATTGTATCCACTAGCACCCCATCAAAATCAATATATAAATTAATCATAATCCCTCCATTTGTGTATTTTGTACACATATATTTTTATTTATAAAGCATATTTTAAAATATGCTTGTATCTTTTTTTCTTTTATCAAATTTATATAACTTAGCTTTTTTCTTGCCAAGATAATTTATTTCTTTATGAGTATCAATAATTAAAGGTAACATTTTCTTTCTAAAATTTCTTCTATCAATTTCTATATCCAATATAGATTCATATACGTTTTGAAGTTCTGGTAAAGTAAATCCATTAGGAAAGAAAGTTTTCAAAATATCAGTATCTATAATTCTTTCTTTTAGTTTTAAAATTGCATGATTTAATATATCATTATGATCATATGCAAGTTCAGGTATTTCATCTAATTTAAACCAATCAGCATTAGAAGTTTTATTTGTATTTTTTAATATCTCAACTCTTTTAGAATCAATTATTCCCATATAACCTATACCAATCATTCTTTGAACAGGACTTCTATCTAAAGAATCAAATGTTCTAAATGGAGTTAAATCTTCTAACTCTATTCCAGTTTTTTCTTTTAACTCTCTAAGTGCTCCATCTTTAATAAGTTCATTATTATACATTGCTCCACTAGGAAGTGACCAAGATCCTTTAAAAGGTTCATTAGTTCTTCTTACAAGTAATACTTTTGTAATTCCTTTTTCAACTGTAAATAATGTAATTATCACATGAATACCTATATTCTTATATAAAGGATTTTTAAGTTCCATGCCTACCTCCTTCTTTAATTATATTATATGTGTATTTTATACGCTTGTCAATAGATTTTTAAAAAAATAAAAAAGAAGTTACTATTTAGCAACTTCTTCTGCTCTTGTTTCACGAATTACAACAACCTTGATAGTTCCAGGATATTGCATAGTTTCTTCAATTTTATCTTTGATTTCACGAGCAACTTTATAACTTGTTAAATCATCAATTTGATCAGGTTTAACCATAACTCTAAGTTCACGGCCTGCTTGCATTGCGAATGTTTTCTCAACGCCTTCCATAGAATTACCAATTTCTTCTAATTCTTCTAGTCTCTTAACATAATTTTCTAATGAATCATTACGAGCACCAGGTCTAGCAGCACTAAGTGAATCAGCTATTGCAACAAGTTCTGAAATAATATATTCAGCTTTCTTATCACCATGATGAGATTCAATTGCATTAATAACAACTTTATCTTCATTATGTTTCTTAGCAAGGTCAGCACCTATTTCTACATGACTACCTTCCATTTCAAAATCAATAGCTTTACCAATATCATGAAGTAAACCAGCACGTTTTGCTAAAGATACATTTTCTCCTAGCTCTGAAGCCATTAATCCAGCCAAATGTGCTACTTCTTTACTATGTTCTAAAGCATTTTGACCATAACTAGTTCTAAATGCTAATTTTCCAACCATTTCAACCATTTCTGGATCAAACTTAGAAAGACCTAATTCAAATAATGCTTCTTCACCTTTTTCACGAATAATCTTCTTATAATCCTCACAAACTTTATCATAAAGTTCTTCTATTCTAGCAGGATGTATACGTCCATCTTTAATAAGAGTTTCTAAAGTAACTTTAGCAATTTCTCTTCTAAGAGGATCAAAAGATGATAACACAATAACTTCAGGAGTATCATCAATTATTAAATCAACACCAGTTACTGCTTCAATTGTTCTAATATTTCTTCCCTCTCTACCAATTATTCTTCCTTTCATTTCATCATTAGGAAGTTCTACAGTAGAAACAGTTTGTTCACTAGTAACATCATTTGAATATCTTTGCATACTAGAAACTAATAAATCTTTTGCTTTTCTATCAGCTTCTAATTTTGCTTCATCTTCCCTTTCTTTTAAGTAGACAGCTATCTCTTTAGACATTTCTTCTTCTACTTTTTTAAGTACCATTTCTCTTGCTTTTTCCTTAGAAAAACCAGAGATTTTTTCTAAAAGAGCAATTTGCTCTTTTATAATACTCTCCATTTTTGCATCTTTTTCTTGAATTTCTTTTTGTTTTGCCAATAAATCTTTATCTTTTTCTTCTAAGTTTCTTTCTCTTTCAGTAAGTAATTCATCACGTTTATCTAAACTTTTTTCTCTGTTATCAATTCTAGTGCTAAGTTCATTAAGTTCTTTTTTCTTTTCCTTAATTTCAGCATCAGTTTGATTTTTTAACTTATAACTTTCTTCTTTTAATTCTAAAATGCCATCTCTTTTAGCTTTTTCAGCTTCTTTTTTAGCATTTTGAATTAGTTTATCAGCTTCTTTTTGAGCAGCACTTACTTTAAATTTATTTATAATAATCATTATAAATGCGCCCACAAATAATCCAACTACTGCAAGCAAAATGGAGAATGCTAAACTATCCATAACAATTCCTCCATTACTTTCTAGAAGCACTTATGTACCTCTAATAATATTTTAAAATTTTATTCATATATTGTCAATGTTAAATCTTACTATATCTTTTTCTTTTTAATATGCTAGAAATAATAATTACCATTAATACTAAACCGGCAGAAATAATGTATCTTTTATTTATCATTATAAAACTAATATAATCAAAACTTAAGTTTTCATTATAAAGCAAATCAAAACTATCTAGTACTTCATCCTTATACAAAATTTTTGCTTTTCCTATTATTTTACCAGGAAGTGTAAAGTATGATACTTCATCTCTTCCTTCATATAAAAATTTAACATCTTCTTTTTTAAAATCATTTTTTAAATAAAAAGAATATTCTACATTAGCTTTAATATCAACACTTTTTTCTTTAGCATATTTTGTCTTTAAAGTAACTACAATATCATCCTTATCAACCACTTTTTTATATGAATAATTTTCATCATAATATTTATATGTATTTACAGTTTCTTCAATAAATGAAGAATCTTTATTATAATTATTTAAAGTAACCATTAAATAATTAACATCATCAAATGTTGAAATTGAAGCAAGGCATCTTCCTGCTTTAGATGTATATCCAGTTTTAGATCCAAGAATATATTTATTATCAAATCTTTGAACTGTTGCATTGACTTTTTTACCATTAGTAAGAACATAACTTTTAGCAGTAAATACTTCTTTAAATTTTTCATTCTTAAGTGCATACATTAATATTTGAGCAACATCATAAGCACTACTATAGTTTTGTGAATCAGTAAGTCCAATTACATTTGAAAAATGTGTATTTTTAAGCCCTAAATCTACTGCTTTAGAATTCATTAACATTAAATATTTATCAAGCGAACCACTAATAGAAATAGCAAGAGCATTAACCGCATCAGCACCACTTGGAAGCATTGCTCCATATAATAAATCATTATATGTTACAGTTTCACCTTCTTTAAAACCAACTACTGATATATCTCTTGTAATATCTTTTATCATATCATGAGTTATAATTACTTTATCATCATAATTATTTATATTCTCTATTGCAACAATTATAGTCATTAATTTTGTTAAACTGGCAATTTGAGTTCTATCATTAGAATCCTTTTCTATTAAAACACTATTATCATTTAAATTGTATAAAATGTATTTATCACTAGATATATTTATTTCACTAGCAATAATACAAGTTGTAAACAAAAAAAAGAAGAAAAAAGAACTAATTATCTTTTTTGCCATATTTTTTCTTTTCTTTCATCATAAATTCAGTTATATTTGTTTCGATTGCTACTGCTCCATTTGGATCCAAATTAGAAATATAAACATTTTCCTTAATAGTATCTATTTCAACATCACTCCAAATTAAATTTTGTCTAACTTTTAAATCATTATACATATCAGGTGTTATGGCAGTAAAAAAATATCCCCATAATAATCTTTTTTGACCTATAATTATTCTTTTATTTGTAAGTGCTACTACACATGAATTAATAAATATTAATGATTCCTTATTCTTTTGTCCGCAAAATGCAAATAAAACTTCCTCACTAGGATTTAAATGTCTTTCAACAACTTCAGAATGTTTTTTCACTCTAAATGCAACTGTTTTAGGAAATCTACTTTTGAATTCTTTTACTTTTTCATATACAGTACCCATAGATTTTCACCTCGATTTAATTTTAACTTAAAACATTAAAAAATACAATTATATATTATTAATTATATTCTTAATAATAGTATTTATTGATTCAATTACAAAATTATAATTATTCCTATTAAATTCATTAATTATTTCTGTTGTATCCATTTTAATTCTACCAGCAACATCTATATTAAGATTATAATTATCATATACAAATACCATAGAATTCATTGCTTCTAAAAAATTATTTAATATAGTTGGGGGCACTATTTCTTTGTTCTTATGTTCTATTCTCTTAACAAACATTATAGTGGCGTTTTTAATAACTTTAGTAGATTCATTTTTACTAACATATCCAAATATAATAGTCTCATAATTTCTAAGCATTTTAACATACTTGTATACTACTTCATTATTAATTTCATACAAACTATTTATAAGATTTTCTTCAATATTTTTATTTATTATTTTTTTATTTACAGGTATATTATACTTTTCAAAAATATGAGCCAATCTTAATGTAAGTCTATTTTGATAAGCAGCAAACAAAAAATTATTATCCTTGATAATATTGTCTGCTTCATTCTCAATTTTACTTATTATACTATTCATACATTTATTTTATCACTTTACATTCAAATAATAAAAAGCAATATGTATAGTTTACATATTGCTTTACTATTAATAATTATCTTTGAATATTACAGTAAAAAACTCCATCATCATATATCATGCAATCTACACCACCATAACTCGCGTTTGCAAAGCCATCGCTAAAAATAGTTGCTCCAACACTATCATTATTACAAGCACAACTATTAGCACTTACAGTACAATATCTAGAAGTAAAAGCATCTAATAATACTGCTTTATTATCATCGTATGCCGCTGTATCATTACCTTTTAAATAATATACTTTTCCATCTTTCACAAAACCTATATATGCAGATATTACAGTATTTCCTTCTAATGCATATCTGATAAAAGTATAATAACCACATGTTTTATAAAAATCTTCATTATCATATGTTTCAATTCCATTTGGTAAAGAAGAACCTATCGTAACCTCTGTACGACTAACTGTATATTTATATGTAGTCATTAATGAATTATTACCATCTATTACTAACTTATCACTTTCTGATAATTCACTTACTACTTTAATATCTTTGTTTTCAATATCATCAACTATTCCAGTTTTACTATACTGATATTCTCCATTTGTTACTTGTAAATTTGTTATATGACCATTTCCATTTATTTCAACAATATATTTCAAATTTGAATTTCCAGTAAGGGGCAATTCATTTGTACTATCATCCGCATTTGTCCATATTTGCGCATTACCACCATCAAGTAAATATTGTTGTCTAGCAGTTCTAAGTATAGTGTTTATTTCATTACCAAAAGTATCAATTCTTGCTTGATTAAACATTCTAAGTACTGCTGGAAGTGCCATTATTACTAAAATTGCTAAGATTGCAATTACTGCTAGTAACTCCACTAGTGTAAATCCCCTTTTACTTCTCATACTATCACCTATTTTAATTATAAATAATTTCACATAAATTGACAAGATTTTTATAATTAAAAGAAGTGATTACTCACTTCTTAATGCAACTACAGGATCTTGTTTAGATGCTTTCTTAGATGGAATTAATCCTCCTATTAAAGTTAATATAACACTTAGTATAATTAGTATTATAGATGCAGTTACTGAAATTGTAGCATTTATATTTGTATTACCTGTAAGTGAATGTATTATTGCATTTATAATTGGTATTAATAACAATGTTATTCCTATACCAATTGATCCAGATAAAAGTCCAATAATAAATGTTTCTGCATTAAATATAGATGAAATGTTTCTTTTAGATGCACCAATTGCTCTTAAGATACCAATTTCTTTAGTTCTTTCTATTACAGATATATATGTAATTATACCTATCATTATAGAAGATACTACAAGCGAAATAGATACAAATGCTATTAATACATAACTAACACTATTAACTACTTTTTTAACTGAAGACATTAATATACCAGTGGTATCAGTATATCTTAAAACTTTATCTTCAAGTTCTTTACTCTCCATTTTTTTATTATAGTCTTCTATAAAGTCTATAACATTTTCTTTAGAATCAAAACTCTTAAAATAAAATGCTATTGAAGTTGGTGCTTCTGTATCTTGATATCCAAGTAATATTAAGTTTGCATTTGCATTACCACCATTGTTATTTCCCATCATAGCTGTCATTATTCTTTTAAGTTCATCTTCACTTAAATCAAATTTAAATGCACTTGCTATTTTAGATGGATCAACATTAAATGCATTTGCAAGACTACTAATAAGTGTACCAGATAACTCTCCTACTTTACTTAGTATTTCTTTTTGCATTGTTGCTTCAGTCATCTTTTGAGCTGTTGCTTCTATAATTGGAGACACCATTTCATTTTTTAAATATTCAGAAATTGTAGGTTCAACAATAGCACTCATTAATGGCGCTGCAGGATTTTCTGAATCTGTTGTAAATGTAGTATCATTTGTATTATAAATTGATATATAAGCTTTTAACATTCCAGATACTAATGATGTATATGTAGCATTAAATGCTTTAACAGGAATTACATATTTACTTTCTAATGCAGTTAATAATTTAGTACAGTCTTCACTATTTACATATTCACTAACAATTGAATCTACATCATTTGTATATATTACTGGTATATTCATAGGCCCAGTTTCTTTTGGATTGCTTATATAATTATTCATTATATTTTTAGCTATTTCTTTAAAGTTATCTTCCAAATCCTTTTTAGCAGGATTAATATCCGCAGTAATTGAAGAAGATATTTTATTCATATAATCATTAGTTGTATTTTTTAATTTATTTTGATCTATATTAACTTTAAATGCACTTTCTAGTTGTTTTTGATCAACTTTAATTAAATCATCAAAATCTAAATTAGAATTAGATTTCTTTTCATCAAATCTAGTATTTGAAAATACATCTATATCTTTATTATCTAATTGTTTTTTGACTATTTCTGTATCTTTAGACTTATTTATAATATATTCAGTTAATTTAGATGTATATGCAACTCCATTTTGAAGAGCCATAGATGTAGTTCCTTTTTTTGGACATACTATACCTACTATTTTCAAATGTTCTGCATTATTATATAAATTTCTTATATAATTATCATCTTCACTCATATCTTCATAGATTTTATATTTTGAATTGTATTTATATATTTCATAATTATTTACTAATCTTAAATCTATTTTCATTAAGTCATCATATGTAAATTCATATGGTTCATTATTTATATTAACTGTTTCCCCAGCCATCATTTTTTGAACCATATCATTTAATTCATTTGGATTTCTAAGTCCTAAATAATAAACTAGCATATCTGATATAGTATGTGGTTCAGATAAAACTATTATTAATTCATTATATTCTTTTGGCCAAGAACCTGCTAAAACATCATACTGTTCATTTAATGATTCTATATCATCTTGCATTTCAAAATATATGTTTGAGTATTGTGAATAAATACTATTACCCATACCAGTAGATGACATTAATGTATTTGGATTTAATTTATAAATTTTATCATTTAATGAACTATAAATTAATGGGCTTACGCTATAACTATATTTTAAAGATGAAATATCATTTTCAACTAGTTTATAATTTTTTTCTAAATATATTTTAAAGTTCTTTAAATCATTTTTGCGAACATTTCCAAACATGGAAGATACAAATTGACGCTCGTATACTTTATTACCTTCCATACCATCATCTTCTCTACTTCCCATCATAGATAAAAGCATTTGAGTCATATCAGCATTTTCTTCATAAACAGTTAATGGATATGAAGATAATGTATCTTCTTGTATTTTATCAATATAATTTTGAAATCCAGTAGATAATGAAAGTATTAATGCAATACCGATAATTCCTATTGATCCCGCGAATGAAACAAGTATCGTTCTTCCTTTTTTAGTCATTAAGTTATTAAATGAAAGTGCTAAAGCTGTTAAGAAGGACATAGTTGTTTTCTTGGATTTATTATTATTTATTTCTTTTTCATCTTTCTCTTTATATGGATTTGTATCAGATGTTATTTTTCCATCTTTTAATGTTATTATTCTACTTGAATACTCTTTTGCTAGTTCAGGATTATGAGTTACCATAATAACTAGTTTATCTTTAGCTATATCTTTTAGTAAGTTCATAATTTGTACACTGGTTTCTGAGTCTAAAGCACCAGTTGGTTCATCTGCAAGTAATATTTCAGGATCATTTACAAGAGCACGAGCTATTGCAACTCTTTGCATTTGACCTCCAGATAGTTGATTAGGTTTTTTATCCATATGGTTCTCAAGTCCAACACTAATCAATGCTTCTTTAGCTCTATCAATGCATTCTTTTTTTGATATACCTGATAATTTTAAAGCTAAAACTACATTTTGTAATACAGTTTGATGAGATATCAAATTATAACTTTGAAATACAAAACCAATTCTATGATTACGATAACTATCCCAATCACCATCTTTATATTTTTTTGTTGATGTAGAATTAATAATTAAATCACCACTAGTATATTTATCAAGTCCACCTATAATATTTAGCAAAGTGGTTTTACCACTACCGGAAGGTCCTAAAATAGATGCAAATTCACATTTTCTAAAACTTAAACTAACATTATCTAATGCTTTTTGAGTATACCCAGTTGTTTTATATATTTTAGTAATACGTTTTAATTCTAACATTTTAATACCTCCCTTCAATGCACAAAATATTTTAATACATCATTTATTCTTTTTCAACAATTTATAAAAATTTCATAATGTCATCATATACTAATTCTTTATTTTTCTCAAGTACTATTGCATGTCTCATATCATCATATAATTTATATTCAATATTTTTATATCCAATATCTTTTAAAAATTTAATACTTTTCATCCATGCCTTTTCATTTTTAATTACAAGATCTTCTTTTCCAGCAATAAAGAAAATAGGCAAATCTTTATTTTTTAATACCCAATTTTTCTTTGAATATACATCAACCATTAATTTTGTTAAATTCATAAATCCATTTGTTGTAAATACAAATGAACAATATTTATCATTCATATATTTATTTACATAATTACTATCTTTTGATAACCAACTTTTGTCTTTATCAGGTAATCCAGATAATCTATTCAAAAAATCACTTCTATATTTTTCACCTTTTATTTTTTTAAATATTTTTGTTAAGTTAACACCAAATCCCGCTAATTTATTTTCACTTGGTGAACCACATACTATTAATTTGTCTATTTCATAATCATATTTTTTAATATATTTACGTACAACTAATGACCCCATACTATGTCCAAATAGAATTACCTTTTTACCAGGAAATTTATCTTTAACATATTTTGTTATTTGATGCAAATCTTCTACTATATATTCTGCCGTTTCATCATAAAAATATCCCAAGTCATCATCACTTTTAACACTTTTTCCATGACCTCTATGATCATTTATAATTGTTACATAACCATTAGTTGTTAAATATCTCATAAAATCATAATAGTATTCTTTACATTCAACCATTCCATGTGATAACTGAACTATCCCTTTTATTTTTTTAGGGACAAACATAGTTACATCAAGTTTTAATCCATCACAATCAGAAACTAATTTAAAATTTTCTTCTTTCATATTATCATCTCACTCATTTATAACATATAAAAATAGAATAAACATTTAAGTTTATTCTATTTGTTTAATAATTATTACTCTCCTAGTTTAAATGTATTAGGAATTTTAAAATATGGTGATGAATGATCTGGGCCTTCTACTGCTAAATAATGTATTTTATTATCTTCCGCCTCAAAATACCATGTAAATAACCATTTTTTATTATCTTCAAAATAACCATATACTTCATATGCTGTATAATCATCTATTTTTACCGTTGCAGTTGTTAATTTACTAACATTATTTTTTTGTAAAGTATTTGATGCAGAAGCAGCATAATCTTTGGCACTACTATTTCCTTTGTCATACACATTCATTGTTAATATATATGCTTCACCATAAGAATATTGAAGTGCGTTCCCACCATTAATGTCTTTGAAAGTAACCCAATCTTCAGGGATACTTACATATCCATATGTTGAATCTCCTACTCTTTTAGTAAGGTCAGTTGAACTATTGTTATCTGTTGATAATGATTTCTTTTCACTGATTTTGATTGTTGATAACATGTTAACTACTTTTTCATTTAAAATATCAGGATTATTATTAACATTTGATAACAAAAATGTTAATACCATATTCTTGTTTTTAGATACTATAATATAATATTCATCAATTATTTTACTTGTCGCATCTATTACATTCATTGACATATAGTAAATGTCATCTTTTAGAATATTGTAGTTTACTTCATCACTACTAAGTGTATTATTTTTTTGAGTAATATCATTTGAAAGCACATTATGCATAGAACTATATAAAGTATCTTTACATGAATCTAAGGCAAAGTCACAATTAACTAATGTATCTAATTTACCTTTAGCAGTTTGCATTAATGTTATTTCACTACCATAATATTGTAATACTTTTTTACTTGTATTTAATTCTTTTATAGACCACTCAGAATTATATTGTAATGTAAATCCATCGCCTTCAAATTCTTGACTTTCTGTAGAATTAAACTCCTTTGCAGTAATTATAAAAACCAATATAACAGCAATTATTATTGATAAAATATTAGTAATTATTCCAAAGATTCTTAATAAGCCTTTTTTCTTACTAATTATTCCTAAAACTAATCCAATTATTGAAAGAGGTATCACATATATATTGAATATACAAGAAAGAATTATAGCAATTATTCCAATTACAAGTGAAATAACATTTTTAATATCTTTATCGTCTTCTTCTTTTTCTTTGTTTAAATTAGTCTTATATGGTAATTTTTCTTCAACAATATTTTGTACTAAATTATCGTTTGTACTATCATCACCAATTTCAATTACATCACTTGGAATATTAATGATATCACTATTTGTTTGATTATCAACAACTTCTCCACAATTTGTACAAAATTTTTCACCTGGTTTAATTTCATTACCACATTTACGACAATTCATATTCTACCTCTTTTTTATTCTTAATATCCTAATTTCTTAACTATCTTTTTAACATCACTCTTAAACTTTTCTTCAACTCTTAAATATAATAGTGTATTCTCAACTCTGCATACATGCATATAATATCCATCGGTTGTAATTGTATATTTTTGAAAATTTGAACCTTCTGACGAACTTGGAGAAGAATTTTTTCCCTTACTATCTTCAAATATTTTTTGATTAGTATCAAACATACTAACAGCATGATCTTCATCACTTAAAACATAAAATTCAATTTGCCATCCATCAGTAGATTTAACTGCAGTTGCTTCTTTAAAGAATGAGTATGCTGAATATTGACTATATACATCAGCCACTACCAAATTATTTTCTTCAGCTATTTTCTTAAAATCCGCTGTCGTTTTAACTGTTTTAGAACATCCAGTTAAAGTAAAAAGCATTAATAGAATTGATAATACTAACAAACATTTTTTAATCTTCATTTTTCCCTCCAATTTATTACAAATAAATTATAACATAAGATTATTTTTCACACAATTATTTCTTATTTTTCATTATCATTATAGAACTAATATATGATGTAATTGGTATAATCATGATAGATGCTATAAAAGAAAGTAATAATTGTATAATATTTTGATCAAATGATTTAGATACACTTAAGAAATCAAATGAAACACTATAAAACCACATAAAGAATCCAATAAAACTACTTATTAATGCAAAATATAATGTATTAATAGTAGTACTTAATATATCTTTTCCTACATTCATACCAGATACAAACAATTCTTTTTTATTTAATTGTGGATTATTTTCATGCACTTCATACATAGCAGAACTAATTGATATAGATGTATCTATAATAGTTCCAATAGTACAAATTAAATACATACCAATAATAACATTTGTCATATCATAATTAATATCATGTGAATAATATCCAATACTTTCAATTGATTCGAGAGAAAATCCCTGTATATTGGCACTATTACCTATAAATACAGTTATGATAGTAACAAGTAATAGTACAAATACTATTGATATAAATGATGATTTAGTTTTAACATTAGAACCATTTAATATAAATAATGTTACTAGAGTTGCTAAAAGACATATTATTATTGCTAAAAATATTGCATTTAATCCAGTCTTCATAAATGTTAAATACATCATTATTAAAAATATACTTAAATAGAATGTAATAAATGTTTTAAATCCTCTTTTTTTACCCACTATTAATAATAGAATCAAAAATATTAAAGAAAGTAATTTTATCATTTTACTACCTCCTTTTTATATTTTTTTAAAATATATGTTGATATATATAAAGATATTGGTATAGCAAGAACAATACTTATACAACTGCATAATACAATTATAAGTTCTATTTCACCATAATAATTAATTGCTCTCATAAGTGGCATATTGTTTTTAATTGCTAAAAATGCTAAAGGAACTATAGGTGTAAAACATGTATATAACATAACATTAGACATGGTGCCTATAATATCTTTTGATATTTCTCTACCTGATTTTAATAAAGCCTTCTTTGTTATTTTAAAATTCTTATCTATAAGTTCATTAAGTGAAGAAGAAATAGTTATAGATATATCCATAATTGCTCCAAGTCCACTTAATAAAATGCAAACATAGAAATAATTCTCATAGTCTCTCACATATTCAATATAATCCATGGTCCATATAGTTACATCCCTACCATGTATATTTATTATTAAATATGAAAGTCCAAATGATACTAGTAAAGATACTATACTAGATATTATTGCTGAATAAGTTTTTGTCTTATTTCCATTAGTTATAAATAATGATGTAATTATAAATATCATAGATACAAAAATATATAATAATAGTAAATTTAATCTATCTGCATTACTTTGAAACACAAATATAGCTAAAGCAGATATGATAATATTAACAAATAAACTCAATAATGTTTTAACACCTTGTATACCTGAAACTAATATAATTAAATCAATAAATAAAACTGCTAGAATAGCAATATATTTATCCCTCTTAACACCAATAATAGAATATATATTGTTGTTAGATTGTTTTATAAATAATTCGCTTCTTTTATGTATTTGTTCATCATTAACACCAGATGTAGATGTAACATTATTTACTGTTATTATTTTACCCTTAAGATTTCCATTCTTTATTACACCAGTTATTTTTTGATTATAATACTTTTCATTATAAGAGCCATATCCTTCTACTGTTGTTTCAATATTATTAATTTTTAATATTGGAGTTTTATATAAAAAGTAATCATTATAAACAAATAAAATGATTGTTAAAGAAATAACAAATATTAATATATTTTTTAATGTTAAATATTTTTTCATATGTTCACCTATTAACATATAAATTTTACAATATTTTATCTAAAAAGAAAAGTCTAGAAATCTAGACTTTATAATCATAATCCCATAAAGAAAGTTTCCCATTTGTTTTAATAGGTTCAATTTTTTGAATTTCTTCAAGTTTAAAAGCATATCCCTTCCAATTATTATCTTCTATTACATGACTATATACATAATTATTTTCTCTTTTAAGAATTTTTCTAAAATCATCATCCACTTTAATACAATCAACTATTTTTGCTATGGCAATAATATATCCATTTTGATAGTTTAAATTATATTTATTAAATTTTAATATTGCATTCTTATCTACACTTTTACCAGCATGTATTAAAACATATCCTCTATAGTTTGTTTTCCATGTTCTAAATTCATATTTTTTAATATTATTTGCTATTAAAGAAGCAAAAGGTTCTTTAATTGTTAAGGCTTTCATATTATAGTCTCCTAAAAAAGTAGATGTTACCATCTACTTGTAAATTTTTTACCTAATGCAGGGAAATTAACATAGTTACGAGGATTTTCATAACTATCACCCTTCATAATTCCAAAGTGTAAATGTGGACCTGTGGTACATCTATCATAACTCTCTCCACCACCACTTTTACCTATTACACTAGATGTTGTTACAAAATCTTGTTCTTTAACACTGATCGAATGTAAATGCATATAAACAGATGTATATTCTTTTCCATTAATTCTATGTTTTACATATACCATATTACCACCACAACTAGAGTTTTTAACATTTGGTTTTGATACTCTAACTACTTTGCTTACTACTCCAGTAGCTGCAGCATATACATTTGTATTCATCGCAACGCCAATATCTATTCCATTATGAAGTCTATAATAATGTAGTGTTGGATGATATCTAAGTCCATATTCACTAGTTATTGTTCCACTAACTAATGGTCTTATAAATCCATCAGCATATGGCACATCAACACAATCTAAAATAGATGTTGTTTCACTACAACCATTTTGTTTATATATTTTTTCATATGCCTCTACTTCTTTTTTAGAAGCTTCATAATCAGCTTTTGCATCTTTATGATCTTCTACTAAATCTTCCATAGTTACATTATATTTTTTTAATGTATCATTTAGTTTATCTATAGTTTGTTCAGACTCATCTATCTTATTTTGTAATTTCTTTTGCTCTTCTATATTTTCATCTATAAGCGCAGACATCTCATCTATTAATTCATCATTATGTTTAGTAAGTTGTTCTACAACAGAAGAACGATATATAAAATCAGCAAAAGATTTTGCATTAAATACATATTCTAAATATACATTGTCTTGATCAGCAACTTGTAAGAAATTAAGTAATGTATCTATCTCAGATTGTTTTTCTTTTATATTTCCTTCAAGTTCTACAACCTTATCTTTAGATTCTTTAATTGATAATTCATAATCATCTATATCTTTAGATATTTTAGCAAGGTCAGACTCAATACTCTGCATATCCTTTTTAATTTTATTTTGTTTATCAACTACAGTATTATATGTTGCTTTATCTTTTGCTAGTTTATCTTTTAAATCTTTAAGTGTAGTTTTATTTGAAGCAGCATTAAAAGAACATATGAAAGCAAATGTAATTAATATTCCCCATAATACTTTAAATATCTTCTTCATAATATCACTCCAAAGTATGATTATTTCATACTACTCATTTTATTGTTAATAAATCTTATTGCCCAGATTGAATTTATTTTATATAAAAATTTTAAAAATTTAGCATCACTACCTAAAAATAATTTAAATTTATTTTTCTTAATGCCATTTATTATTTGAAGTGCTGCATCACTAGCACTAAGCATTTTATAACTAGATGTTTCTTTAGTAGTTTTTACTTCAACGTTTGAATTTTTAGTTATATTTGTATCCATTGCGCCTGGTAAAACGATCATAACTCTTACATTAGTCTTTTCAAGTTCAGCAAATAATCCTTCTGTAAATATCTTTAATGCTGCTTTAGAAGCTCCATATATTGTTTGCCCTGGGAATGGAAAGAATCCACCCATACTTGAAACATTAACTATGTATTGTTCCTTTCTATCCTTAGTAAGATCTTCCATAAAATATCTAATTAAGTTTACTGGACCAAAAAAGTTAACATTCATTACTCTATTTATTGTAGCATCATCTAAATTAGCAACATCAACAAAAGGTTGAATAATACCTGCATTATTTATAATAATATCAACATCACTATAATCTTTTTTATAATCTACTCTAAATTTTTTAATAGATTCATCACTGCTCATATCAACTACATAAGTTTTTAATTTAGAACTATTCATTTCATTTTCCAAATTTTTTAAACTTTCTGCATTTATATCAACAGCAGCAACATTAGCTCCTTCACTTAATAATTGTCTTGTAAGTTCACGACCTACACCACTTCCTGCACCTGTTACTATAACATTTTGTCTTTTAATTTCCATAGTATCACCTATAATTAGGTTAACATAAATAACAATAAAAAACAATTTAAAGTGTAAATTTACTTATATTTTACGCTTTAAATTGTAAATACTATTCAATTATAATCCAAATAAAAAGTTCTTATTACTAAGAACTAATTAACTAATGGTCGGGAAGACAGGATTTGAACCTGCAACCCCTTGGTCCCAAACCAAATGCTCTACCAAGTTGAGCCACTTCCCGAAAAAATATGGTGCGCCCAAGAGGAGTCGAACCCCTAACCTTTTGATCCGTAGTCAAATGCTCTATCCAATTGAGCTATGAGCGCGAGTGCGCTAAAAACTTTAAAAGATGGTGGCTTCAGTTGGAATCGAACCAACGACACCAAGATTTTCAGTCTTGTGCTCTGCCAACTGAGCTATGAAGCCACATGGCGGTTCGTACGGGACTTGAACCCGTGATCTCTCGCGTGACAGGCGAGCGTGATAACCACTACACCAACGAACCATGGTTGCGGGAGTCGGATTTGAACCAACAACCTCTGGGTTATGAGCCCAGCGAGCTACCAGATTGCTCCATCCCGCGATGTTAAAAAGATGGCGGAGGAAAAGGGATTCGAACCCCTGCGCCGATTTCTCGACCTCCCGGTTTTCAAGACCGGTCCCTTCAACCAGACTTGGGTATTCCTCCATAATTATTAATGGTGCCTCAGGTCGGACTCGAACCGACATGAGCTTTTACACTCGCAGGATTTTAAGTCCTGTGCGTCTACCTATTCCGCCACTAAGGCACAAATAAATGGTGTCTCGCTGGAGATTCGAACTCCAGACCCCTTGATTAAAAGTCAAGTGCTCTACCGGCTGAGCTAGCGAGACATATATAAATTAAAGTGGTTGCCTCGGCTGGATTCGAACCAGCGGAATGCAAGAGTCAAAGTCTTGTGCCTTACCACTTGGCTACGAGGCAATATTTCAAGTGGTGGAGAGAGATGGATTCGAACCATCGAACCCGAAGGAACAGATTTACAGTCTGCCGCGTTTAGCCACTTCGCTATCTCTCCATAAAAAATGGTGCCGAAAACAGGAATCGAACCCGTAACCTACTGATTACAAGTCAGTTGCTCTACCAATTGAGCTATTTCGGCAACTAATAAATTATGGTGGGCGATGAGAGACTCGAACTCCCGACCCCCTGCTTGTAAGGCAGATGCTCTAACCAACTGAGCTAATCGCCCATAATATTCCTGTTGACGCTATTAAATATAACATTTATTGTTTTTTATGTCAAGATAATTATTAAAATTTTTCCCTTTATAGACTATTTTTTTGACAATTCTTTCATTTTTTCATCAACCCATTGAGGTAACTTTTCTTTTAATGGATCAAACCCACTACCAATTTCAGATATAGGCTTTCTCTTTCTATATGAACTTCCAACTTTTTTAATAGATAATTTAACTTGTAATTTATCTTCATCCACAGATAATACTTTGACTTTTACTATGTCACCTATTGTAAACTTATGTTCTAAATCACTTACAAATTTATTTGATACCTCAGTAATATGTACCATACCAACATAATTATCTTCAAGGCTTACAAATACCCCGTATTTAGTAACACCTGTTATTTGACCTTCAACAATTTTTCCTTCTTTAATATTACTCATAACAATCACAAGTTAATTATATCATATTTTTAATAATCTAGCCATGTGATATCTTCTATATACTTTATATTATGTAAATTATCCTTTATATATTTTAATAATTCTTCATATTTATTAATATTTTTAATATAAATTAACAATTCTTTTTCTTCCGAAATTCCATTTAATATATTTTTTACACATTCAAAGTAATCATCTTGATATAACATTGCAGAAAAGAAAAATATAAGATTATCTATATCATTAATATTGTTTTTTATAACATAATATAATTCATCATAATTTATGACATCGAAATAAAACTTATATTTTAAATATTTTGATATATCATACATACGATTAGTTTTAATTATATTTAAAGGATTGTTATAGTTATCTTTGTTATATTCATTTAAATATAAGTTGTGCCCTAGAGAATCGTTTATAATTTTTATATTTTTAATTAATTGGATGGCATTTTCAGATAATCCAATGAAATAATCAAGACTGTTTTGTATGGTGGGAAATTCCTTGTTATATTCTGTCATTTCATTTTCTAAATCATCAATGTTCTTTTCCCACTCACTAACTATATTATATTCTTTTATTATGTCAGTATTTATATTGTATTTAAAAATATCATCAAGAGTTATATTTTCATTATCATTAATAGTATTATTTTTTAATAATATAATTGAATCACTATCTTTTTTACATAAATATTCACCATTATTATTTAAAATAAATGTCATTACTGGAATATTATATTTATATAATTCATTGGATAATTGAAATAATTTATTTAGTTCATCCTTATCTTTTTTTGTTTTAATAATATATATTTTTTCACTATTACTAAAAAAGAAATATTGATTGTTTTTTTTATATATCTTTTTAGGATTTAAATTATAATTCTTTTTAATAAAATTTTTCATATTAAATTATATGTTTAATCCAAAATAAAAGTAGATATTTTTATATCTACTTTGTTTATTATAATGTAAATGGTTGAGAATAACCTTGTGCTGCATTCAATTGTGAAGTAAGATCAGGAATGTTATTCATAGGTGTTGGTTCAACTGGTGCAGCCTCTTGCATAGAAGGTAAATTATCCATAACTGGTAATTCTGGTTCAGCAGCAGGCATTGGAGGTAAATCCATTGGAGTTACTGTTTCATTAACTACAGGTGGAAGTTCATCCATAACTGGAGATAATGGTTTTTCTTGTTCCTCTACTACGCTTTCTTCTTTTGTTTCAGTATATCCTAATGCTTTTAAATCATTTACTAATTTATTTACTTTAACTTCTAAGTCTGAAAGTTCAGTTAATATTCTTTCATACTCAGCTTTATCGATAGAGATTACTTCAGGCTTTATAGTTTCTACATGTCTTTCCTCTAATACTGGTGTTGGTTCAGTCATAACTGGAGCAACCATTTCAGTAGGGATAACAGGTTCAGGAGTACTTTCTACTGCTGCAGGTGTATCAAATACAGGTGCTACAGGAGTTTCAACTGGAGTTTCACTTGGTGCTGCAACTGGTGTATCCATTAATGGAGCAGTTGGTGCAACAGGTTCAGTAGGAACAGCAGGTGTATCTAAAGTTGGCATTGTAGGAACTGGTGGCACATCATTCATAAAATTTTGTGCTTCTTGATAAATGCTTTGCTCAGCAGGAAGTGCTTCAGCTGGTGGTACAAATGTATTTTGTACAGCAGGTTCACTTACAGGAGCAGGCATTTCAGGTGTTGAATTTAACATACCTGGATCTGGTGCTACTGAAGGTTCACTTGGAACAGTACTTGCATAACTAGGTACCCCAACAGCATCTTGTAAAGGATTAACTAAAGTAGCTGCTTCCTCAGCTGGTGCTAATGTTGGTGCAACTGGTGTTTTAACTTCTCCTGCTGGAAGTTTTCTTCTTAACATACCACCATCAGCAGTAAGTGTTTCACCTATCCCAATAACTTTTTTACTTGTATCATAATCAGCTGTATATGCAACTTGACTATTTAATACATTTTGAGTTTCATCTGTCATATTATTCACCACTACCTTCTACAATTTCTTTCATAGCTTCTTTCACACTTTGCCAAATTTGATCATCTTTAATTCCAATCAAACTATAAACACCAGGTTCATTTTCTACAAATTCAGAAATATAAATTTTACTCATTCCTTCACCTGCAGTCTCACCTTTTGATAAAATAACAAATCTTTTGTTTAATTTGTTAATTTTAAAGGCATTAACCAAATCAACCTCTTCCATTGTGCCATCCATATTTTTAATTGATATTTTATTCATATGCATTTCCTCTCTATCCTTACTTAATTTTAACACATTAAAAAAATAATATCAATTTATTTTTGATATTATTTTATTTTTTCAAGAATGAAATATTTACAATCATGAGCACAATTCTCTTTTATATATTTATCAACATTATTGTAATCATTTATTTTATTGAATAACTTATTGCCCTTAACAGCAAATCCTTTTAGTCTTAATTTTGAATATGCTATATCTCCAACTATATAATCATACATTTCAAAAAATGATGTATATCTTTCTAAAAACATATCTTTATCAAAAGCATCTCTATAATCTTTTATTAATTTATATTTATTATTTTCAACTTCAATTATCATATAATCACCATCAAATTGATTATATCATTTTAATTTTTTTTAATCAATTAGAATTGGTTCTAGCATTACCATAATACATAGGTACTTTACCTTCTATAATTTTAGTATCTAATGGTATTTCTTTAGATATTTGTATTTCTTTAGATGTAAATGGCAAAATCACCTCTACATTTAAATTAATATTCATAACAACTTCAATCATAGAATTATTTATTCCGTATTCTTTAATTTTTGTATATACATTGTTATCTGTATTTCCAAGTATATCCACTTTAAATGGTATTTTAGGACCAATACCAACTAAAATTGGTATATCATATATTATTCCTATAGGAACTTCAAAAATAAAATCCTTATTACTTAAATAATCTATATTTAAATCATTATATTCACCATTTTCAAGTAAATAAATATTTTTAATAATATTATTATTTACTAAATATAGCATTTTATTAATCTTATTATTGTCTAAGTCTATATCTATAACATCATCATTATTAATTTTAGTTTTCATAAGATTATCATATTCACTATCATTAATCATTTCATATATAGCTTTATTTATTATTATTGTTGTTAATTGAATAGATTTATTTTTAGCAAATTCAGTCAAAAAAGAATAACTTTTTATTGTAAATATTCTAATCATTATATATGTTAAAAATATAACTAATAATACTATTAATATTATAATATCAGTGGTTTTTATAAACTTACATTTGTACATATTATATTATATAAAAAAAGAAGTAATTAATACTTCTTTATATTATATTTAAGTCAAATATGAAGTTAACTATTAACAAAACTGTTAACAATAATAATATAATAGCTACTACAATTGCAATTTTTGTAAATACACTACTTTTACCTGTTTTTTCAATTTCTTCAAATCCTTCAAAATCACTCTTATTGAAAGTCATTGAATTAGTATAAAAAGATTTATCAATATTTGGTACTTTTACTGTATTAACAGTTGGAGCATCACTATCTTCTTTTTCTGCTTCTTGTTTCAACTTTTCTTTTTCTAATATTAAATCTTGTGTTAAATCATTAACAGGTTCTTTTACGCTTTCTAAATCGGTTGTTATGCCAGACAAAGCTTCTTTCATATTTTGCTTATTAATTTCATCTTCATTTATAGGTGCCATAACAATAGTATTTTCATCATCACCCATCAATGACTTAAATAAATCATTAGGATCATTTACTTCTTCTTTTTCTTTGGTTCCATTTTTTTGTATATTTTGAATTAAATCAACTATTGTTTTCTCTTGAGTATTTAACTCTTCAGATTCTTCTTCCTCTTTTTCTTCTTCAGCTATTTTTATATTTTTTAAAATATCATATTGTGTATTATTTATTGCTCTATGCCTTCTGTCTTCATAATCATCTTCTTTTTTTTCTCTTGCTTCTTCTAAAACAGAATTAATATCATAATTTCTAGTTTCTTCCCTTCTAATAGGTTCTTCTTTTTCTTCCTCAATATCAATATTTAATCTTCTTCTTTTTTCTTCTTTAATGTCATCCATAGAATCTAAATAATTTTTTATTTTTTCTAAATCTATTTCTTTTGGTGCATCAGAAATAATACTGACATTTGTATTAGACTTAAATCTAGATAATTCTCCCATCTCACTTGAATTATATATATCTTGATTTCTTTTTGTTCTACTCATATCAGTATTTTCAATATTGTCATATTTAGACATTCTTGTATTCATACTATTCACCAGTATAATGATAGCACAAATTAATTGTAAATTCAACAAAACTAACTAGACATACACTTTTAATATGATATAATTATTTTTAGGAGATGAATTATGGAAAAATTAAAAGTTAGTGATGCTTGCATAGGTTGTGGACTTTGTGTAAGTCAATTAGAAAAATATTTTGAATTTAATGACGAAGGTCTTAGTAGTGTTAAACAAGAAGAAGTAAATGAGGAAGATAAAAAAGATCTATTGAACGTTATTGAAAGTTGCCCAGTTGGTGCAATAGTCATTGAAGAAGAAAAAGAAGCCTAAGGCTTCTTTTATTTTAAACTATATAGTTTTTTAACTTCTTTTGGAGTTAATTTTCTATATTCACCAATTCTTAAATTGGATAAATCTAAAAATGCATAGTTAGTTCTTTTTAATTTGACAACTTGATATCCAAAATATGCAAACATATTTTTAACTTGATGATATCTTCCTTCTGTTATAGTAATTTCAACATATGATTTATTATTCTTTTTATCTATTTTTTTAATTTTAACAATTGATTTTTTAGTTTTGACACCATCAATAACTATTCCTTTTTCAAGTTCTTTAACTTCACTACTTTTAATAATTCCACTTAATTTAACAGAATATATTTTGTTTATATTATGTGATGGATGTGTAAGTAAGTTTGAAAGATTACCATCATTTGTTAGAAGTAATAATCCACTAGTATCATAATCGAGTCTTCCAATAGGAAAGATTTTTTCTTTTGTATCTATCAAATCAATAACTGTTTTTCTTCCTTTATCATCTTTAACAGAAGATATTATTTTTTCTGGTTTATACAATAAATAATATACTTTATCCTCTTTTTTGACATCTACACCATCAACACTAACAATGTCATTTATATCAACCTTAAATCCAAGTTCTAGTATAGTTTCACCATTTACTTTAACTCTTCCCTCTTTGATTAATTCTTCACTTTTTCTTCTTGAAGCTACTCCACAATTACTTAAATATTTTTGCAATCTTTCCACAAAAATCACCCAAGAAAATTATACATTATTATTTCCAAAATAACAATAATTCCCTCAATTTATTAACCCTTGTTTTATATTCTAAAATATATATTTTTTCACTATGTATTAATTTATCTTTTAAATATATATTAACTATATTTTTATATTTATTAGTATTTATTTTAATATTCAAATCATCTATTTCATTCTTATTGAGTAACATATAAAAATCATTTTTAATATAATAGTGATTATTTAAACTATTTTTAACTTTAAAAGAAAATGTATCTTTATCAAGTACTTTATATCTTTCATATAAATCAAAATATTTTTCATATAGTTTTTTATGCAAATTAAACTTATCTGCTTCATCAATACTTACAACAATTAATGTCTTATTATCTTTTTTAGCAGCACTTACAAAAACTTGGCCGCTTGCTTTAGTATATCCTATTTTCCCACTAATTAAATAATCATATTCACTTAATAATTTATTTTTGTTGTACCATACATATGATTTTACTCTATGCTCTTTTATGTTTGTAATGCCTATAAAATCTTTATTTTTAATAGCATATTTCATTAATAAAGCCATGTCATATGCAGTAGATGTATTTTTAGTTTCATCATTAAGTCCATGAGGATTTTCAAATATAGTATTATACATTCCAAGTTTATATGCTTTTAGATTCATTTGATTTATAAAATTATTATATGGCATTATATTATTTGCTATAGTAAGAGCAGCATCATTTCCACTTTGAAGCATCAAACCTTTTAGTAAATCTTCAAGTGTAAATACTTCTCCTTCTTTAATATATGTCATAGAACCATATGCATCATATATTTCTTTTCCTACTTTAATCTTTTTATCTAATGATGCATTTTCAAGTGCCACTATTGTTGTCATGATTTTAGTTGTTGATGCAATTAGTTTGATTTGATCTCCATTTTTTGAATATAATACTCTTCCACTATCAGCATCCATTACTACTATAGATGCATTTATATTAAAAGAAACACATATTAATAAAAGAAATAATATTATTTTTTTCATATTAAATTATATAAAAGAAAAATCTAAAAAATTACTATTTTTTAGATTTACTATTCAACATCATAATTATATAATCCATGAATTTTTTCTAATGTTATTCTATCTGGTTCTTGTACTACCCAATTATCATCTCTTTTATCTAAATAAAATTCTATTTCGTAACTTACAGTATCATTCGTATTAAGCATTTGATTCAATCGATATTGATTATACATATCATCATTATATTCACCATTTAATAAAAAAGCATCTCTATTTTCATTAGCATAATTTAATGAATCTTTTTCAACTTTATATAAATCAAATACATCAATTTTTACTCTTACAGTTGCCCTATCTCCATTAACTACTTCATCTTTGATTTCATATTTTAGATTTTTATATTGTCTTGTTAATACATCTTTATATATTAACTTATTATCATTCGAAATAGGCTCTAAATTAGCTTTAGTTTCAAGTGATGCATTTACACTATCACTCATATTTATATAATTATCTAAATATGCTTCAACTTTCTTACTTGGAGATGACATACCGCAACCACTCAATAATAAAACAACAGATACAATTAATACTAATATTCTTTTCATGATTCCTCCTGATAATATTATTTACCAAATAAAATCAATTATACATTCTGCATTTCGATTAATTGAATTAGACTATATAAATATTCATGCTTATCTGAATATTCTTTACTAATAGAACTTAATAATTCTTCATATTTATTATTAGATTTTTTATTTTTAAACCATTCATAATATAAATAATCAATTATCTCATTAGATTCTTTTTTAGATTCTATATAATTAATAATACTATTTAGTATTTTGCTTTCATTTCTAGATAAAAAATTATAATTATTATTTTTATTAATAATGTTATATTTTATATCTACTACTTTCTTATTTTTAATTTCATCTAACACATCATCTTCTTCAACTAGTGTAAGCTTACTTATCTTATCAATAATACCTATATTTGAAAATTTAACACATACACAATCAAACAAGTTTGTAAATATACACATATTATTACTCAATTCAAATTTTATTAATTCAGGCTTATCTAGCTTTATACACATGTTTAATATATTTATATAATCTTTATCTTTAACAACCACTAATGGTAATTTATTAATTATTTCTATATTATCATCGTTATTCCATTCATAAAAATTCAATAAACTATTTTGCATATTAACTTTAATATTATAAATGTAATTCATATTTTTTCTCCCTTCTAAATGATATACATAATAAAATTATTCCCAAAAATAATAATAAACATTCAAATCTAGTAAAAATATATTTTAAATATTTTAAAAAAGTATAACCCATTTTTAAAAGATTTAAATATATAATTATAAACATTAAAGAATATGATGTTATTATCATTCCAAAAATAAAACAAACTATTTTTTTTAGCATATTAAAGTATATTTTATAAAATTTAAAATATTATTTAATATGTATAAAATTATTAAATATATAATTCTAGGAATCATTCAAGGACTAACTGAACCATTGCCTATATCTTCAAGTGGTCATGTTATTTTATTCAAATATTTTTTTAATATTGGTTTTACAGACTTAAATTTTGAAATAATAGTTCATACAGGAAGCTTACTTGCAATAATAGTATTATATTTCAAAGATATAAAAAATATAATAATTAATTCTTTAAAATACATTAAAACAAAAAATGAATTATATAAAATAGATTTTAAATACTTATTACTAATTATTATCGGAACACTACCCGTCCTAATAATAGGATTATTGTATAAAGATAAAATTGAAAATATTTTAAATAATAACATTTATATAATTAGTATATCTTTCTTATTAACATCATTATTTTTATATTTAATAAAAAATGTTAGGGGTATTAAAAATGACTATGATATTACTTATAAAGATGCTTTGTTCATCGGAATAGTTCAAGTAATAGCGCTTATACCTGGTATCAGTAGAAGTGGATCTACTTTAATAGCGGCTTTAAATAGAAATATTAAAAAAGAAAATTCGCTTAAATATTCATTTATGTTATTTATACCTATCGGATTAGGTACAACATTACTAGGAATAAATGATATTATAAAAATTAATAATACTGAATTATTACTTCCATATATTTTTGGATTTATTTCATCTTTTATAGTTTCAATAATAACATTAAAGTGGTTTAAAAAATTTGTAGTTAATGGAAAATTAATATATTTTTCTATATATTGTTTAATCATTGGAATTATATCTTTAATAATGCTTAATTTTTTTTAAAAAAAGTTTTATAATTTAATTGGTGAAATTATGTTTAAATATTCTCTCGATAACAAAAGATATCATACGCTAAATTATTATTATAAAAATAAATATAAAGACAAAGTATTTAAAGTATATTTAAATGCTGGATTTTCATGTCCAAACAAAAAGAATGGTAAAGGATGCATATATTGTTATAATGGTAGTGGTGAAAATAATGGAATGGATTTAATAAGTCAATTTAATAAAGTTAAAGAAATTATGTCAAACAAATGGGATAGTTCAAAATATATTGGTTATTTTCAGGCAAATACTAATACATATGCTAGTGTATCCGAATTAAAAAAGAAATATGAAACCATATTAAATTTACCAAATGTAATTGGTCTTAATATTGCCACTAGATGTGATGCTTTGCCTAAAGATGTTCTTGATTATTTAGACGAATTAAATAAAAAAACTGATTTGATAATTGAACTTGGA
This sequence comes from uncultured Erysipelotrichaceae bacterium, assembly GCA_902778125.1. Lineage (GTDB taxonomy): Bacteria > Bacillota_I > Bacilli_A > RF39 > UBA660 > CAG-1000. Next base: position 34,136 of record CACYWH010000004.1, read on the forward strand.
CTTCAAACAATTCATGAAAGAACTTCAAAATTAATTAACAGAGGACACACTTTAGAAGAATTCAATAATGCAGTTAATGAACTTAGAAAAAGGAATATTGATGTGGTTGTACATATAATTAATGGCTTACCATATGAAACTAAAGAAGACATGATAGAAACTATTAAATATTTATCTCATTTAGATATACAAGGTATTAAAATTCATATGTTGTTTATAGAAAAAGGAACAGAACTTGCTGAATTTTATGAAAAAGAAAAATTCCATATCTTAACAAAAGAAGAATATATTGATATTGTATGTGACCAACTTGAATTATTAAATGAAAAAGTTGTTATTCATAGGATTACAGGAGATCCTAAAAAAGAATTACTTATTGAACCAAAATGGTTACTTAAAAAATTTGTAGTTTTAAATGATATAGATAAAGAACTAGTAAGAAGAGACTCATATCAAGGAAAATATTATAAAGAAAAATAATAGAGGCAACTCTATTATTTTAATTTTAAAAATTTAGTAACAGAATAACTAATTATATAAGTTATTAATAAAATCACACCTATTTTAACTAATATAATTGGTTCTTTTATACTTTGTATAAATGAAGTCCCTATGAATCCCCAAAAATATATTAATGCTATCTTGCCTATTAACAAACTTACAAAATACTTTTTAAAATCCATTTTAACTAGGCCAGCAGCAATATTAACCATGAATGCTGGAGTAAATGGTATTGCTATCAATAATGTCAAATGTACTATATCTATATTTTTAAATATTCTTTTATATTTTTTTAATAATTCTTTATTTTCTGTTAGTCTTTCAAATTTATTTCCAAATCCCTTTTTAAAAATAAAATATGACATAATACATCCAAGTATAGTAAATATCCAAGAAATAATAAATCCAATAAGATTTCCAAATACTAAAAAATTAATCGTAATAAATACCATTAAAGGAAGTACTGGTAAAATAGATTCAATTAGAATTAAAAAGCATCCTATCAAAGCTCCTACAATACCAGCATTTTGTATATAATTTATGAGTTCATTTAATAAATCAATCATCTTACATCACACTAATTATATTACTTTTATTATTATTTTTCCATCAATTTTATTATTTTATGTAAAGATGCACTTTGTATCCTATAGCAGACAAAATCATAACAGCTCTTTTACTTAATTTTCCACTTGGGCAATATATATAATATTGCTCATTCTTATTAAGATATTTTCTATAATTATTAATAAGTTCATCATAAGGTATGTTAACACTTCCATTTATATAATTATTTTTATATAAATAAGGCGCGCTAACATCAATTATTTTCATAATATCACCTATATTATACTATGAAAAAAGAAGATGAATGTTATTATTCATCTTCAGTTCCAAAGAAATCATCAAAGAAATCTTCATTATTTTGTTTATTATTTACATTAACACTATCAACATCAACTTTAACAGGTTCTGTCTGTGTATATGTTGAATTAGCACTATTCATATTAATAGGTTCACTTTGAGTAGGATTTGGAGTTGTATTTACCATATTATTAAATTCAGTGTTAGTATTATCTATAGTATTATTAACTGGTTGAGAAACCGTCTCAATTCTCTCAGGTGGTAACTCTTCAAATGTAGAATTATTAGAAGAACTATTTGAACTAAAAATATCATTTAATTCTTTTTCAATTTCTTCCTGAGACTTTGTAGTAACAGGGGCATCTTCAACAACAACCTTAGGTTCTTCCTGTATAAAAGTTACAGGATTTGGATTAATATTAACATTAATATTTTGTTGTGATGCTTCTTTCTTAGCTTTTTCCTCTGCTGCTTTTTCCATAGCTTCTTCACGCTCAAGTTCAGCTATTTTTTCATCCAATTTCTTTACATAATCATCTAAACTAGTTGGCATGATTCCAGATGAACCTCTTCCAGGCATCATTGCAGATTGCATAAATGGATTTGGCATTCCCATACCCATTGGCATATCAGTTGCTCCTGGCATAGCTACACCATCTTTTTCTCTTAATTTTTGAACATAACCTTTTAAGTCAAATACTTGAACCGCTCTTTTTGGCCTTTCAGTATAAGTCATTGCTGGATATTTTTTACCCCAATCAGTTTTCCAATCATACATTAATTTAGATTTAAACGGCATACTTCTAAATCTATTGATGATTACTTCCCCTTCTTTTAAGGCCTGTAAATCACTAACAGTAAACAAAGGTCTAATAGGAGGAGCTGGCTCATCTTTCTTAGGTTTATCTGGCTTTTTATCACCAAGTAATTTACTTATTTCTTCAAGTGCAGAAAGTTCAGTACTCATGATATATACAAAGTTTCCACAGTTACCTTTTATAGTTTCAGCTACATCTTTTCCATATACTTGATTTAATTGTGAAAAGTTTTGAATAACAAATGCAAATCTTATATTTCTACTACGAGATGCAGTTATCATTGTTCCAACATCTTTTAATGCAGGCATGTTTGCAAACTCATCTAATACAAAATTTGTTCTATAAGGTAATTTCAATCCAGGACAAGTTTGTGCAGTTGCGATTAAAGCTTCATATGCTTGTTTTACAAATATAGTAGCAAGTGCATGATATGTTGTTTTTTCATCATGTACTTTTAAGAATACTGCAGTTTTTTCTTTTCCAATATCTCTAATATCAAAATCACTATATGAAAGCATTTCAGAAAGACCTTCTTGTGATGAGAATATTCTTGTCTTTGTTCTAAATGTAGACATAATTCCACCACGAGTTTCATTAGGAGCATTAATACAAGATGCAGCTGCTATATAAGCTGGTGATAACTCACCCTTACTTTTAAAGTATTCTTTTATGTAGTTTGAAGCACCTATTCTATCTTCTCCAACTTCAGCCATCATATTTATACTATTGATATTAATTTCATCTTCAGTAGCATCATCAAATAATCCTAGTGAAAGTCCAGTAAAGAAGTTTGATGCAGTTTGTTCCCAGAATGGCTCTGCCTTATTATTTGGGTCAATTAATATATTACTTGCTAAGTCTTGTAATAATTCGTTAGCTTTATCAATATTTCCTTCTTTATAAATTCTATAGGGGTAACTAAATGGGTTCCAAGCAGCACCTTCTTTAGGGTCACGGAAATTAATTAATATTATTTTATATCCTTTTTCCTTTAATAACTCTCCACAAGCTTCATATAATTCACCTTTAGGGTCAGTTACAATCATACTTTCACCGTGGCGACCTAATATTTTAATTAATGGGAACATAAACGCTTGTGTTTTACCTGAACCAGAAGCACCCATAATAAGTGCGTGTGGTTGTCCACTGTCATCTACCCAAGCATCTTTACCATCATTTATAACTGGTATTCCACCAGCATCATATGTATCATCTTTCAAATGAATTTTTTTAATACCATAATCTTTTTTCATATCTTTTTCGCTCATTAATTTAGAATAACCATCTGATTTTTCTTTCTTCTTAGTAGTTATTCCAAATCCTTCTTCTCTATCAAAAAAATATGTAGAAGAAGCAGCAAATACCGCTACTAGAGCTAATATATAGAAAACAATAGTTGCTAGAAGATATTTAGCTGAAAATGCAGGAAAAGGGTTTAATCCAGCAAATTCTGAATTAGAAGTTACTTCTCCTAAATTAACTACTACTATAGCAACTAAATATAATAAAAATACGCAAAATACTAAAAAAATAACAATATCTTTTAAATCTGCTCTAAATTTAAATTTCAATGTAAGTCACCCCAATCAACAATATTATACAATATATATAATTTTTTTCAAATATTATTTTATTGAATCAAAATCTAAATATACTGTATAATTCATAATACTTGTTTCTTTAAATATAAACTCATTTCCAATTTCATTTTTAACATAATATAGTTTATATTCATCATTATTATCATTAATTTCGTATGCTTGAATACTATATTTATAATATTCATTACTTTCAAGTTCATTTAATTTAGTAAGAAAATCATCATAACTAACGTTTTCTTTATATTTTGAATCTAACATAGAATATGCTTTTGTTTTATCGCTTAATGCAGTACTAATAAATTCTGAATAATATTTTTCAACTATATCTTTTTCACCAATATATATTTTAGCTACTTCATTATCATTATTTTTAGAAATATCATATTCAGAATTAACAATTATTTTTTTATAGTTTGTAAATATTAATACAAAAACAACAAACACAGCAGCAATTATAATTGCTTTGAAACTTACATTATCATTCATTTATTAACTCCTTATATTCTGTTCCACTAAATGGAATAACATCGAATGTCATATTTTTATAATCAATATTTATCATTAAATAATAATCAGTTATTTTAGTATTTCCACTTGAAGAAATAGAATATATATTACCAGACATATAATATCTTTTAGATGTTCTACTATAATCCTTTTGATACATTTTATCTATTTTATAAGTTATCTCTCCATTAGTATTTATATCTGTATAAACATTATCAAAAACATTATTATCATTAATATCTTTTTCTTTTATATATTTTTTATTTAATAAATTTAAAGTTTTAGTAACATCCTTATTATTAACACTAGAAATGAATTTATTAGCACAATTACTTACTGTAAAAAAACTAGAATAATTTGTTGTTAAATATATATTAATTCCATTTTTTTCATCATTTAATTGATTCTTTTTCTTAATAGATATCGCAACAATCATAATAGAAAGAACTAATACAAATACTAATATAATTAAATATGTATTTTTATTTTTCATATTACCCTCCTATTTACATCCATTTTTTACATATGATAAATACTTATCACGAGCATTATTTCCACGAACAATACATGATGTTTCTTTTTTAGCAGGTCTTTCAAATTTATAACAAAATTCATATCCCATATCATATGCACTATGGTCACCAATCATATATTTATATTCACTTCTTGATTTTAATTCTTTTAAGAAGAAATCTAACTGACATGATATAGATTCTAAATATGTACTTCCACAATGATTTTTTAAGTTAGTAAGTCTACTATTATGCCATTGACATAGACCATTACTTGTTCCATGATCGCCAGGATTATTAGTCTTAAACCCTGATTCACTAGCCATATTTGATAATATACCAGCAACAGCATTTTCTGAAAATCCTGTGCTTAATAATGATAAACAAACTGATTGTTTATTATTTTCTCCTTGAACAAATTTAATGTTAGTAAGAGCAGCAGGTCTAGGGTTGGTTACACTAACAAATTTTGTTGGATCATCGGTAGTGGTTGCACTTGTTAAATATTCAAAATGCAAATGTGGAGTAGATGTTCCAGTACTACCAATTTTACCAATAACTTGTCCTTTCTTAACTTTATCCCCCTCTTTAACTGTGACACTATTTTCATAAAGATGTGCATATAAAGTATATGTTCCATTTGAATGTAATATTTTTACATAATTTCCATATCCAGCTCCACAATATGCCGAATTACTGCTCTCGCCTACTAAACGTTTTACTTGTGTTTCAGTGTGGATATAAGCAGTAGATTCCTCCCATCCACTACAATCACATTTAGCATAAACAACTTCACCATCATCTACAGCAATTACATTATCTACTCCTGCTAAATGATTAGTTGCTAAGTCAATTCCCTTATGGGTTGTACCATCTGGTTGTAAACCATATGTTTTTATTATTTTTGTTTCAGGTGGATTTTGATCAGCAAAAACACCATCATCTGTAGTCGAAGTATCTTCACTTCCAACTGGTAAATATAATTGATCCGGTGTATATTCCTGAGTAAGTACTGGAGAACTACCTCCACTATCGTCACCCATTATATATTTATCCAAACCAAACTTTTTAAAAATAATGAAAATTAATCCAGATATTGTTGCTATAATTAAAAGAAGTGCAAAAATTACAACCACAACCCAAAACAATATTTTAATTTTAAGTGCCATTCCACCTTTAGAAGCTGCTCCTTCTGCAGCTTTTTTTACTGCTTCTTCTTTGGCTTTATCTGCTACAGCATCTTTAGCTTTATCGGCAGCAGCCTCCTTTGCTTTATCAGCAACTCCTTCTTTAGCTTTATCAGCAGCGGCCTCTTTGGCTTTATCAGCAGCGGCCTCTTTGGCTTTATCAGCAGCCCCTTCTTTAGCCTTATCAGCAGCAGCATCTTTTGCTTTTCCTGCTTCATCTAACTTATCTGCGCCATTTTTATCTTTTAAATTTTGAGTCCCTCCATTAGAATTTGGAGTATCTTTTTTATTTTCATCAACTAAGCCTTGATTACCAAATTGGTATTTTTCACGATTATTAATTCTTTCTATATCAGAACGATTAAATTGATTTTGCCCATAAGAAAATCCACGGTTATTATATGCCGCGCTATCACTGTTTCTAATAGGTTCTTCTTCAACTTCACCTGAATCTTCTACTTCATTATCTTCAGTATCACTGCTGTCATAATCATCATCTTCATCGTCTTCATAATCATCGTCATCATCGTAATCTTCAGAATCCATTAAAGTTTCTTCATCATCAATATAATCTTCTTCATTCATAAATAAACTTCCTTATAAAATTAAGGAGAGCTAAATTATAGCCCTCCTCCTGAACCAAATGAATCTAATTCTTGTTGTGTTGCTATAACATTAATATGCATTCTTCTTTGTCCACAAACAAACAACGCTTGTCCTTGACTATATCTCTTAATACTATCTTTTTCTCTCTCATTTAAGTCTACAAGTTTTGATAAATCTTCAACAGCTTGTTTTCTAAGTCCCATTACTAAATAGTAAGAAGCATTATCAAAAATTGCTTTACCATGCACTACTACATTAGGAGCAGCAAAGTCTGTAGGTTGTTGAGTAATTATAATAGTACCTGTATTATATTTACGACTACGTCTTTGAATACGAGCCAAGAACTCAGCACCTAATGAGTTTTGATCAGCAAGAAGCATATGTGCTTCATCTACAAATAATATTGTATTTATTGTTCTATCAAGTGTAAGTCCCCATGCATATTTTAAAATATTAAAGAATAAAGCATTTCTAATATTATTATCTGCATTCATAATATCTTTAATATTAAATACTATAAAATCAGCTTTACTATCTATTGTTGTTTTTCCAGTAAAATAATATCTTAATTCATTAGTTAATGGTCTAACTTTAATTTCTAATTTTTCCATTACTTCTCTTTCACGAGTACGCTCTGTCATAGATAATAATCTACCTTTAATAGTGGCATATACATCATCAAATGTTGGGTAATCATGAGGAGTAACTTTAGAAAAATCAGTGTTAAAATCTATTTTATATCTTTTATATGTGTCTTGAAGTACTTCGCTAAATAATGTTAATACATCTTCTTCAATATCAGGACTATAATATTTCATAAATGCTTTTAATGTTTGTAGGGTACTTGTCAATATAGAATATCCATTGTTTGCTTGACCCTCTTCATCATCTGAATCAGCAATTACTTCAAGTGGATTTATCATACCGAAATCTCCACCACGTCCTAAATCTATAAAGTCTCCACCATATAATCTAGTCATATCCTCAAGTTCACCTTCAGGATCGATTGCAACAATTTTATGACCATTTCTTATATTACTTCTTAATAGTACCTTAGCAGCAGTAGATTTACCACTACCAGAAGTACCTAAAATAATTAAGTTAGCATTATTTCTATTATTTTCTTTTCTTATTTGATATAAAAATTGATTAAATAAAATTACACCACCAGAATAATCTACACCTAGTAAACAAGATAAACCTGGATCTTTTATACTATCAAATACAAATGGATACATAGCAGCAATTGTTACAGAAGGAATTGGAGTACCTACTCTTTCCTCTATATCACTAGGTTCAAAAATTGGTAGCATACTCTTTAAGATTTTTTCTTGTTCAAACCTTAAAACTACTCCTTTCATACCCATTGCATCTAAATAATTTTTAATTTCTGTTTTCTTTTGTTCTAATTCTTCATGAGAATCAGCAGAAACCATTACATGCATTTGAAAATCAAATATTCTTGCCTGTGTTGCAACTAGCATACGAACGAATTCTTCAATACTTTCATAATCTTGACGAATTTTTTCTTGCATAGTTCTTTCACGTTCATTTTGATATCTCATTTTTAAATCAGCAATTTCTTTATCTAACATTTTAGATAAAACTGAAAAAGCTATAGGAATATGTTTAATACATATTTTAATTCCAGATATTTGAGATAAATTAGCTAAATATCCTTCACCAATTGATGCTGGATAACTTATTATTGTTAAAATTGTGCAATATTTATTACCGACTATAAACTCATTTGCTTTAAATTCTAATCCTTTTGGAGCAATTTGGCTTTTAAAATTCATACTCATGCGCTCATCACCGTCCCAAAATTAGTTGTATTACCATCGTTCATAAATCCATCTAACAATGTTCTTAAATCATCATTACTAACTTGTGCAGATTGAAGACCAGCATTTGCAAGACCTGATACTAACCCTTGAATTCTCTTTTGAATTATTTCAGGTCTTTTATCTTTAAATAAGATAAAATATTCAGTATCAGTAACTCCTATTTCTTTACCCATAAACAAATTAGCTTTATCAATATCTTCTCTAACTAATTTTCTAATAGATGGATATTGTACTTGATTATATAATAATTTTAATTGAGCTAAATATATATTTATATCAACAGGTCTATCACTTACTATTAACCAGAAAGGATAATCTAAAGTATTATAAAAACTCCTTAAATTAAATATAGCATTATTTTGAGAATCATAATCTAATATAAATATGTTTCTTGGTCTTACTTTAACTCCAGTTACACGATATCCATTATCCAAAACTATTTCCCCATTTTGTATGCTACTTACTGGAAGCCAGTTCTCAGCATACTTTTGAGCAGCACTATTTATTTGCGGCTTTTTGTTCTGTGTCTCCGACATAACTTGAACACCATCCTCTCCAATAATATCTCTTTTGATTGAAAACAAATGCAAACATTTCCCTTATAAGTACTCTTACATTATGGTAATTTGGTATAGGGAATACTAGAAATATTGCAGCAATAGTAGGTAATACTTTAAGTACTGTAACCCACAATGTATTTGATTTTAATAAAATAAACAACATTATTGATAATAATATGCCAGCACCAAGTATTATCATATCTATTTCATGAAACAATCCGAAATATAACTGACTTCTTTTACTATTTGCGGGAATTATATATTGATTCATAATTAATTACCTCCCGGTTTCTTTCCTGTATATCTTTGCATTAAACGATCAGTTTCCTTTGTATTAGTTGTATGAACTGCATTTTCTTGATTAACTGCTGCTTCATGTGCTTTAGTATCAGCTTGCATTTGAGCATTAATTTTTTGTGTTTCCTGTTCATGCCAATCATTTGCAACTTTTTCAGTTGTTTTAATATTTGTAACATTAGTTTGATGTGTAGTTTCAATCTTAGTTTGATCTCTATCAATTATATTAACATTATGTTCATGTTTTCTAGTTTCAATCACCTTATCATGTTCAATTTGTCTTATTGCTGCTTCATCTGCACCAACAGCAGCACTTCTAGCAGACTGGAATTCAGTTCTTGCATTACTTTCTGCCTGTCTATAAGCTGCTTCTGCTTGTGCTTTCAAATTATCAGCATGAGCCAATGCATCTGCTTTTTGTTGTTCAACAGTATATACAGAACCATCCAATTTATATGATTGTTTGTATTCAGCTGTTAAGGCAGTATGTCTTGCGGCTTCTGCTTCACTATTTAATCTAATATATTCACTATTATTATCAGCTACTGTATGAGCGAATGAATCTTCACTTCTACCATATTGAATACTTCCACCACTAGCAAAATTGAATTTAGAATCTGTTGTAGACATAGTTTCAGTAGCTTGAGCAATATTAGTTTGGTGCATTCTTGTATCACTTTCAAATTTATTCATTGTCTTTGTATGTCTGTCATTTTCAGCAGTTCTATTTGAATTTACAGTATTCATTTGGCTTGTATAACTTGCATTTTCATTATCCATCGCATCTCTTACATTTCTCATATTTTGAGCATGAGTTGTATTTACTCTAGTAGTATCAGCCTGTGTTCTTTGCTGTGCAGAATTATAGGCAGCATTAGCAGCATTTACAGCATTTGTATGTCTAGTATTTTCTCTACTAGTTAGTTCTGCAGTTCTTATTGCGCCAACATAATTTGCACCAGTACGTTCTCTAATTCCATATCCTATGTTAGAACGCAAAGTACCACCTCTGCCTTTCATTTGTTCTGCATTTGCTCTAGCCTTTGCAGTATTTCCAGCTAAAGTCTGGGCAATATTTTTGCCTTTACTTTCTATTCCAGCTCTGGCACCTTGATATCCACTTCTAAGAGCGTTAAATGCAGTTGCTCCTGCAGATAATCCATTAGCACGAGCTGCTTGTAAACCAGCACCTGTTCCAAGAGCAAGTCCAGCAGTTCCAGCAGCAAGGCTTTTTAGGAAACCACCAAATCCACCAGTATTATCAGCAAGTTTTGTTCCTAATACTTGATCTAAGAATTGTGGAAGAGTTTTTGCAACTCTATATCCAGCAACTACTATTAATATTAATAATATAAATTGTGTGAATCCATTTGTTAAATGTGCATCATCGTATAAGTCATTTATATTATTCCATGCTATTGATATAAGTGCTGTAACAAAATACATAGAAGCAACTCTAATAAATAAATTTGCATATACACTACCAAGTGTTTTTAAGAAATTTTGCCAAATTTTTGATTTCCATCCATCTTTAATAATAGTAATTATGGCTATTGGAGCTAAGATTTGCAATATTATTAATTTAAAAGCACGTACTCCTATTTCTATAGCAATTGTAACTAAAGTATATACTAAATATAAACCTACTGCAGTACTTAATATTGGATATTTATATTCAATTGGGACTGTAGTTCCACCCATGTCTGAATTATTAGTATCAATAAAGTTAATATCGAGGGCGACCCCAGGCAATGAAATTAAGCTAAATTCTTTCTTCGGGTCCATAGCATTCGAGTAAATAGTTGCAAGACTTGAATTTTCTTCTCTTGTATAATAGCTAAAGCCTTTTTTATGAAGGAAAATACTTAATGTACTTACTGCGAGTGTTCTACCAAAATCATATTCTTCCCCTTCCTCATTTTGCGTACCACCGGGTCCAAAAATAAGGTTAGAAATTAAACCAGGTTCATTATTATTTTTAACACCAAACCATTCATCTAAAATATCATAACTATAATTCTCTGGTGCGCCAATTAAAACGAATGTAAATTCATTTAATAAATCAAAAATTGTACTATAAAAAACTAATAATATAGCAGCAATTGCAATATTTTTAAGTAAAGCAACTCCAGTTGCTCCATTTCCAACTTTATCTGGATCTATTAAATAAGTTATTAAAGTGTATCCAACCATAAATAACACTAATACCAATATTAGTGCTTGAATTCTATCTATAACAGGTTGTAACCACATATATATTGTATTAAAGTTCATACGAGCCATTAATTCAAACAATTTATATGAATAAGCCACTAGGGTATAAACTACTCCATCTATTAACAAAAAAATCATTGTAAAGGGTAAGAATAATATTTTTAAAGCAATATTTCCTAGTTCTTTTCCAATATCACCCCAAAATGATAATAATTGTATGTAATTCATAGTTCCACTTCCTAACTATTATATTCATAAAAATTATAACATAAAAAAATATCAAATAAAAGCATTTATTTGATATTAATTATTATAATTCAACATTATGATAAACATTTGAAACATCATCCAAATCATCTAACATTTCAAGTAATCTTTCGAATTTTTCTTTTTCTTCTCCGCTCAATATTACAGTATCTTTTGCAAAATAAGAAATCTCATCTAGTTCAAATGTAATACCAGGAAATGCATCTTCTAATGCTTTTTTAGCATTATTTAATTCAGATACTTCTGTATAAACGACAACCATGTCATCTTCAAGTTCTATATCATTAACATCAACATCTGCATTAATAAGTGCTTCCATAATTTCATCTTCGCTATGATCTTTTATTCCCACAACACCTAAATGTTCATACATAAAACTTACAGAGTTTTGACCAGCCATTTTTGCTCCACATTTATTAAATACTGTTTTAACAAAACTAATTGTTCTGTTTGGATTATCTGTTAAACATTTAACTATTAAATTACTTCCACCTTGAGCAAATGCTTCGTATTCAACTACATCGTAGTTCTCTCCCTCACCTTTTTTAGCTTTATCAATATTTCTATTAATTACATCCGCTGGTACTTGTTCTCTTTTAGCTTTTTCAATAACTCGTCTTAATACATCATTTGATGCTGGATCAGGATTACTCTTTGCAGCTTTAATAATTTCTTTTGCATAAATTGAATATAATTTACTTTTTTTAGCAGCTGTAGCAGCCATGGCTTTTGCTCTAACTTCATGAGCTCTACCCATATATAATCACTCCTTAAATATAAATTTCTATTCATATTTTACTACAAATACAAAGGAAATAAAACATTTTTATAAAAAAAGAGATTAATTTTCATTAACCTCATTTAAATATTTACTAATTTCTTCTTTGTTTCTATTTACTAATTCTTTAAATACTTCATCATATTCCTTATCATCTTCTATTGGAACTATTTCATCATTTTCAAGATATACCAACGCAATATCATGTTCCTCATCTTCAGATATTAAGTATAAATATTTTTTAGATTTGTAATTAAAGAAATCAACAACTATATATTTATTACCATCTTCTAAGGTAATTTCTTCTCCTCTTTCAAAGTTATCCATCATAACGTTTTATCCTCCGAATCTAAAAATAATCCATTCTCTTCAAAATATGCTCCAAAACTAACATCTGGTTGTGCTTTATGTGTAACACCACTTTTAGGTACAATCATATCAAAGCCAGTTCTTGGTTCTATTGTGGTTGTGTATCCTGCTTTGTCAAGTTCTTCTTTTTTCCATTTGTTATAATCTACGCCTACTTTAATTGCAGCTCCAGCCATTGCAATTGTAATTAATGCCGCAGCACCTACTACAACCCTATTTCTTAATATTATTCTCTGTCTTTTTAATTTAGCTTTCTTTTTAGCCTCTATTTGTTTTTGTTTTTGGATTCTTTCTTCTCTTGCTACTCTTAATTCTCCCTCTAAATCATCTAAATATTTATCGGGATCTCTCATGATATAAGTTCTCAATCCATCTTTACCTGTTCTAACCAATTTACCATTATATACAGATATAGTGTCTCTAACTTCTTTAGGAAGTTTGTTTATTCTTTCCTTCAAATGTCTATTAGTATTGACAAATTTATCCATGTCATACCTCCCTTTACTATAATTTAAGTATAGCACTCAAATGTAAATTGTACAACTTTTATACATGTAACTTTACACAAATAAAAAGATGCTTATAAGCATCTCAGACTGTAGACAAACCCCAGTTTTTAAAAACTGAGGTTTTTGTTTGGAATAATTTTTGAAGAAAAAACAATATTTTTATAAAAATATCAGTAAAGT